>JALHMN010000110.1 GCA_022844005.1 bacterium
GACGGTATAGCCGGCGGCGGTCAGCGCCTCGGCGATGTCGCGGGACGAAACCGAGCCGTAGAGGGCCGAGGTCTCGCTCGCCTGGCGCAGAATGGTCACCGACACGTTCTGCATCTTGGCGGCGACGCTTTCCGCTTCCTGGCGCCGCGCGAGGTTGTTCGCCTCGAGCTGGGCGCGCTGCTCTTCGAACTGGACCATGTTGGTCTTGTTCGCCCGCAGCGCCTTGCGCTGAGGCAGCAGGTAATTGCGGGCATAGCCGTCCTTGACCCGGACCACTTCACCCATCTGGCCGAGCTTCTCGACCCGTTCAAGCAGAACGACTTCCATTGCCGTACCTCCTCAACCGCCGGGGCTTCTAAGCCGCCGGCGCAGCTTGATCCATTGCTCGAACAACCCGAGCAGGATGACCAAAATAACCATCGCGCTGATCACCACGAGCAGCGCGTAGAACGCTCCGAGCAAGAGGCCCGGAAAAGCGGTGAGCCGGGCCCCCATATGGACGACGGCGCACCCCTGGAACAGGAACGGAACGGCAAAGACCATGGCCAGGCCCGTGCCCATTTCCGCCAGGGTCCCGCCGATGAAGGCGAGACCGATCGAAAGCGCCAGGGCGATCGCCAGCCATGACGGCAGTTCCATCGCCGAAAGCGGCGTCGCCGGCCGGATCGCCTTGCCGAAGCGAAGCGCCAGACCCTGGGCGAGAAGGCCGTTGCCGGCCATCATCATGATCCAGAAGGCGGCCGCGATGCCCGGGATGAGGCGAGCCATCGTGCCGGCCATCGCCGTCAGCTCCGACGGCGACATCTGCATCTGCACGAACAGCCCCTGCCGCTGCAACTCCTCCAGATAGGCTTGCAGGCCCGTCTGCAGCGTTGCCACCAGGGACATGTCGCCCCCCAGGAACCACAGATGCGCCGCGGCGAGCCCCGCCGCCGCCATCCCCGCGAGCCATCCGAACAGATGCCCGACCGGGTACCACTCGGTCGTCTGGTCGGGCATGGCGCGGAACAGGACGGCCCGCCGCGTCAGCAGCACCGGGGCCAGCGCAACCTGGATGGCAAAGCCCACCGCCGGCCAGACGCCGAGCGCGAGGCTCGCTACCGTGCCGCCGATTCCCGCCACCAGGGCCGCCGGTGGACCCGCCGTCAATCCCGCGAAGAACAGGGGCAGGGAGGCCAGCAGCGCGAGAATCAGCCCGCCCATCCCGCCCAGCAGCGCGGCTGCGTGAGCGAGAGCGCTCAATCCCCCCAGGGCGAGGGCTAGCAGCAGGGCGCGCGGCACGGGCGCAATCGCCGGCCATCAGCCGGCAGTCCCTTACTTTACGGCGTAAGGGAGCAGCGCCAGATGGCGCGCCCGCTTGATCGCCGTTGCCAGTTCGCGCTGCTTCTTCGCGCTGACCGCGGTGATGCGGCTCGGCACGATCTTGCCCCGCTCGGAGATGAAGCGCTGCAGCAGCTTCACGTCCTTGTAGTCGATCTTCGGGGCGTTCGCGCCCGAGAACGGACAGGTCTTCCGCCGCCGAAAGAACGGACGACGGGTCGCGGCAGGGCGGGCGCCGGGCGCCGCGGGTGCTTCCAGGTCGCTCATCGATCAGCCTTCCATGCCTTCGGCGGGGCGGGGGCCCCGGTCGCTACGCGGCGGCCCGCCTTCGCGAGGCCCGCGATCGCCGCCGCGGAAGCCGCCGCCGTCACGGCCGCCGAAGCCGCCTTCGCGCCGGCCGCCACCGCCACCGGGACGATCGTCGCGGTCACGGCCCTTGTTGGTGAGGATGGAGGAAGGACCTTCCTCCAGCTTGTCGACCTTCACGGTCAGAAAGCGGATGACATCCTCGTGCAGGCGCTGGTTGCGCTCCAGTTCCGCGATCGCCGCCGGCGGGCCGTCGACGTTCAGGAGCACGAAGTGCCCCTTGCGGTTCTTGCGGATGCGGTAGGGAAGGTTGCGGACGCCCCAGGGCTCCACCTTCTTCACTTCGCCGCCCTGCTGCTTGACGATCTCGCTGAGTTCGGCAGCCAGGGTCTCGACCTGACCGGCCGACACGTCCTGACGGACGATGAACACGTTCTCGTAGAACGCCATCTGATCGGATCTCCTTCCGGATCTTAGCGGCCGGGCGACGCTGGATGCGGCACTTGCGGCCTAGCCGGCCCGAAAGCCGGCAAGGAGTTATGTAAGGGCGCGGACTATACGCAGCGAAGTCAGGGTTTCAAGCGCGAAAATACCCTTGTCTCAATTGACCCTATCCATGTTCGCGCGGTTCACGGTGACGCCATGGACCTTTTCCAGGGCCTGCCGGTAGAGCAGCGCGAGGTCGTCGGCATAGGCGGCGGCGAGCGTGTTGCCGAGCCGCTCGCGGGTGGCCGCGTCGGCGGGATCGGCAGGCGAGATGGCCTTCAGGCGGGCAACCACGGCCGCATCGCCGTCGCCGGCCGGGCCGCTCAGCACGTCGCCGGGTTTCGCCGCGAAGAGCTGGCCGGCGAGCCCGCCGGCGACGAGCGCGCGGTCGGCGCCCGTCCCGTCGCGCAGGAACGATCCGCTGGTGCGCAGCGAGGATCCGGCCTGGGCCGCGAGCGCGGCGAAATCGCCACCGGCCTTTACCGCCTCCACCATCGCCTTCGCGGCGGCCTCGGCGCGTTCGCGGCGCTGCTCTGCCGTCCAGGCGGCGAGCACTTCCGGGCGCACGCTGTCGAAGGGCTTCAGCGCCGCGGGCGTGGCGTCTTCGGCGCGGATCACCAGATAGGCGCCTTCGGCCACCTCGATCAGTTCCGGCTCACCGCCCAGGGGCGCGTCCCAGACCGATCGCAGGAATTCACGATAGAGCGGCAGGCCGTCGACCGCCTTTCCGTCCGGGCCTCGCCCCTGGCGGTCCATCGCCGCGACGCGGCGCACGGTCGCCCGGGCCTTCTCGGCGACCTGCTCGATCGAACCGCCGCCGGCGATCTCGTCCTGCAACCGCGTTCCGGTGCGATAGAGGAGGTCGCCGGCGCGCTGCAACTTCAGTTCCGCCGCGAGTTCCTCCTTCACCTCCTCGAAGGTCTTCTCGCTGGCCGGCTTGATGTCGGCGACGCGCAGGATGTGCCAGCCGAAGCCCGTCTTCAGCGGCTTCGACAGGCCATCCTTCGCGAGCGTGAAGGCGGTCTCCGCGAGTTCGGGCGGCAGTTCGGCCTTGGTGAGGAGGCCTAGCGAGAGATCGGCCGGTTCCATGTCGCGGGTGGCCTTGGCGACCGCCGCGAAGCTGCCGCCTTCGTTGAGCCTGGCCCAGGCCGCCTGGGCGGAGGCTTCGTCGGGATAGACGATCTGCTCCACCTGTCGGCGCTCGGGCTCGCCGAAGTTCGCCCGGTGCGCCTGATACTCTTCGCGCAACTCGGCCTCGGCGATCTCGATATCGCCGGTCAGATCCTTCGGCTCGAGCGTGAAATAGGAGAAGCCGCGCATCTCGGGGGCGGTGAAGCGGGCCGCATTCGCCTCATGGTACTTCTTCAGCGTTTCCTCGTCGGGCGGCGCGATCTCGCCCTTCTCCTCAATCACCACGAACTCGGCCTCGCGGCGCTCGCTGCGATAGGCATGCAGGCGGTCGATCAGGGTCTTCGGAACCGGGCGCACCCCGGCGACGACGGAAGCGGCGAGATCGTCGCGGATCAGGTCGCGGCGCAGCAGGCTCTCGAAGCGGGTGGTGGACCAGCCCTGATTGCGCACCGCGTTCTCGTAGGTGAACTTGTCGAAGCCGCCGGTGGCGCCCTGGAAGGCCGGGTTCTCGCGGATGGTCGAGGCGAGGCGGGTGTCGGGAACGGTGATGCCGAGCTTGTCGGCCTCGATGTCGAGCAGCGTGCGCCCGATCAGGTTGCGCAGCGTCTGCTCGTTCAGCCCGAGCGCGCGCGCCTGTTCGGCGGTCAGGCCGGTGCCGAGCTGCGCCTGGACGCGCTGCAGATCGCGGCGCAACTGCTCGGAGAACTCCACTTGCGAAATCTCGACCTCGCCGACCTTGGCGACCGACGTATCGGTCGAACCGCGCACGAAATCGCCGATACCCCAGACGGCGAAGCTGCCGATCAGCAGGAAAAGGAAGATCCGGACGACCCAGGTCCCGGTCGTCTTGCGCATCGCATTGAGCATTCAATCCATCACATGTTGGGGTAGTTCGGGCCGCCGCCGCCTTCGGGCACGACCCAGTTGATGTTCTGCGTCGGGTCCTTGATGTCGCAGGTCTTGCAGTGCACGCAGTTCTGCGCGTTGATCTGCAGCCTGGGATTGGATCCGTCGTCGTTGCGCACGATCTCGTAGACGCCCGCCGGGCAATAGCGCTGTTCCGGCGCATCCCATTTCTCGAGATTGACCGCGATCGGGATCGAGGCGTCCTTGAGCGTCAGGTGGCAGGGCTGGTCTTCCTCGTGATTGGTGTTCGAGATGAACACCGAGGAGAGGCGATCGAAGGTGATCTTGCCGTCGGGCTTGGGATAGACGATCGGCTTGCATTCGCTCTTCGGCTTCAGCGTCTCGTGATCGCCCTTGTGATGCTTCAGCGTCCAAGGGGTGAGGAAGCCGAGGTGGAGGTCCTCCATCCACATGTGGAAACCGCCGAGCGCGGTGCCGAGCCAGAGGCCGTATTTCAGGCCGGGCTTCACATTGCGGACCTTGTAGAGGTCCTTGTAGGCCCAGGAGGCGCGGAAGGCCTCGGGATAGCCGGCGAGCTCGTCGCCCGACCGGCCGGCCTGCAGCGCCTCGAAGGCGGCCTCGGCTGCCAGCATGCCGGTCTTCATGGCGTTGTGGCTGCCCTTGATGCGGGGCACGTTGACGAAACCGGCCGAGCAGCCGATCAGCGCGCCGCCGGGGAAGGTGAGCTTCGGGATCGACTGCAGCCCGCCCTCGTTGATGGCGCGGGCGCCGTAGGACAGCCGCTTGCCGCCTTCGAAGAACGGCTTGATCGAGGGGTGCAGCTTGAAGCGCTGGAATTCCTCGAAAGGGAAGAGATAGGGGTTCTGGTAGTTCAGGTTGACGACGAAGCCCACCGCGACCTGATTGTCTTCCAGGTGGTACATGAACGATCCGCCGGCGGTGTAGGCGTCGAGCGGCCAGCCCTGGCTGTGGATGACGAGGCCGGGCTTGTGCTTTTCCGGATCGATCTGCCACAGCTCCTTGATGCCGATGCCGAACTTCTGCGGCTCGACACCTTCGCGCAGCTTGAAGCGCTCGAACAGGGTCTTCGTCAGCGAGCCGCGCACGCCTTCGGCGAAGAAGGTGTATTTGGCGTGCAGCTCCATGCCCGGCGTGTAGGAGGGCTTCTTCTCGCCGTTCCTGCCGATGCCCATGTCGCCGGTGGCGACGCCTTTCACCGAGCCGTCCTCGTTGTAGAGAACCTCGGCTGCGGCGAAGCCCGGGAAGATGTTCACTTCCATCGCCTCGGCCTGCTCGGCCAGCCAGCGGCAGACATTGCCCAGGCTCACGATGTACTTGCCGTGATTGTCCATCAGCGGCGGCATCATGAAGTTGGGGACGTGGATGTGGTTCGCTTCGGTGAGGATGTAGAAGCGGTCCTCGACGACCGGGGTGTTGAGGGGGGCGCCCTTTTCCTTCCAGTCGGGAATCAACTCGTTCAGCGCGATCGGGTCGACCACGGCGCCGGAGAGGATATGGGCGCCGACTTCCGATCCCTTCTCGATGACGCAAACCGTGAGTTCGGCGCCCGCTGCGATCGCGAGCTGGCGCAGCCGGATGGCCGCGGCGAGGCCGGCCGGCCCCGCGCCCACGATCACGACATCGAACTCCATCGACTCACGTTCCATCGGTTCCTCCCGAAGGCTTTCTTTGTCCCTGCCGAGCGCACCGCACTACAAGCAGCGCCACGCAAAAGCAAGGCGCGGCGGCCATTTACCGGGCCGCCGCGCCGCCAATACGGGCTGCGATCTCAGGCCAGCAGGCCACTGCCGAGGAATACGATTCCAGCCAGGGCGACCAGGGCGCCGACGGCCCGGGGAAGCGCCTGGCCCGTCTTCGAGGCGGGGTCGCCCAGGCGGCGGGCGAGGGCGCCGGCGCCGACGGCGATCGCATACTGGACCACGCTGAAACCGATCAGATAGGCGCCGAGCGGGGCCGGCTCGGCGCCGATGATGCTCTCGGCCAGGGCATAGCCGTGCACCAGGCCGGCCAGCGCGAACAGGCCCGCGACAACGGCGGGAGGGAAGCGGCGCGCGGTCATCACGGCGATGCCCAGCACCAGCACCGAAAGCGCGATGCCGATCTCGGCCCCCGGCAGGTCCATCCCGTTGAGATGCAGGACGGCGCCCAGCAGCCCGGCCAGCACGAAGGCGCCCGGCAGCAACAGCCATCCCGCCATGCGGCTCGACAGCACGCCCGCGGCGACGATGAAGGCCAGATGGTCGAGCCCGATCACCGGATGGCCGAGACCGGAAAGCAGGCCTTGTCCGAAGGTGGTTGGCGTCATGCCGCCCATCGGGTGATGGGCGAGAGCCGGCGTCGCGGCGATGCCGGCAAGGAGCGCGCCGGAAAGGCAGCGCAGGAACAGGCGCGTGGTCATGTGGATCCCCTAGGTTTCGCCCTGATCCTAGCGGCTCCGTCCGGATCGTTGCAGGGGAAAGTGCCGGTGGTGATCCCGGCGTTCCGGGTCAGGCCGGTGCGGCGCCGGCGCCGCCCGCTATGGCCAGCAGATCGGCTTCGTTAAGGGTCTCGTGCTGCAGCAGTTCCGCCGCTCCCCGTTCGAGCGCGGGCCGGCGACTGGTCAGGATTTGCACCGTGCGGGCAAATGCCTCGTCGATGATCCCGCGCACCGCCGCATCGATCCGTTCGGCGGTGGCCTCGCTGTAGTCGCGCTCGGTCGGGCTCGGCATGCCCGGCGCGCTCAGGAAGTTTCGCTGCTCGCGCTGATAGACGACCTGTCCGAGCGATTCGTTCATGCCGTAGCGCATCACGATGCTCTTCGCGATATCGGTGACCTTCTGCAGGTCGTCCGCGGCACCGGTGGAGAGCCGGTCGAAGACGATATGCTCGGCCGCCCGCCCGCCGAGCAGGACCATCATCTTGTGTTCCAGTTCCTCCCGGTCCATCAGGAAGCGGTCCTCGAGGGGGCGCTGGATGGTGTAGCCGAGCGCGCCGACGCCACGCGGGATGATCGAGACCTTGTGCACCGGATCGGAGCCGGGCAGCGACAGCGCGACCAGCGCGTGACCCATCTCGTGATAGGCGATGGTCCGGCGTTCCTTCGGGTTGAGGATGCGGTTGCGCTTCTCCAGGCCGGCGACGATGCGTTCCACCGCCTGGGTGAAGTCCTCCAGCGCGACCGCGCTGCCGCTCCGCCGGGTCGCCAGCAGGGCCGCCTCGTTCACCAGGTTGGCGAGATCGGCGCCGGTGAAGCCGGGCGTCATCGCGGCGATCTTCTCACGGTCGACATCGGCGGCCAGGGTGACCTTCTTCAGGTGCACGTCCAGGATCTGCACCCGGCCGATCTTGTCCGGGCGGTCGACCAGCACCTGACGGTCGAAGCGGCCGGCGCGCAGCAGCGCGGGGTCGAGAATTTCCGGCCGGTTGGTGGCGCTGAGCAGCACCAGCCCGGATTTGACGTCGAAGCCGTCCATCTCGACCAGGAGCTGGTTGAGCGTCTGTTCCTTCTCGTCATGGCCACCGATCCCGGGGAAGGCGCCGCGGGCGCGCCCGAGTGCGTCGAGCTCGTCGATGAAAACGATGGCGGGGGCCTGCTTGCGCGCCTGCTCGAACAGGTCGCGCACCCGCGCGGCACCGACGCCGACGAACATTTCGACGAATTCCGAGCCCGAAATCGAGAAGAACGGAACGCCCGCCTCGCCCGCCACCGCCCGCGCGAGCAGGGTCTTACCGGTGCCCGGCGGGCCGACCAGGAGGATGCCCTTGGGGATACGGGCGCCGAGGCGGCCGTAGCGCTCGGGTTCCTTCAGGAAATCCACGATCTCCTTCAGCTCGTCCTTCGCCTCGTCGACACCCGCCACATCGGCGAAAGTGACCTTCGTATCGGCTTCGACATAGACCTTGGCCCGGCTCTTGCCGACCGACATCAGGCCGCCGCCGAAGCCCGCCTTGTCGGCGAAGCGACGGAACAGGAATGCCCACAGGCCGAAGAAGACCAGGATCGGCACCACCCAGGAGAGGATGTCGCGCAGCAGCGTGTTCTCGGCGACCCCGGTATAGCGCACACCCTGCTTGTCGAGTTCGTCGGCGAGGTCGTCGGGCACCTGGCGGGTGGTGAAGTACCGCCGGCCGTCCGGCAGCGGCGTCTTGAATTCGCCGCTGATGCCGTTCGGGCCGATGCGCACCTCGGCGATCTTGCCTTCGCGCACCATCGTACGGAACTGGCTGTAGGGCAGGGGTTCGACCTGCTGGCTTGCTGCCCAGAAGTACTGGATGAGCATGACGCCGGCGAAGGCGGCGACCCAATACCAGGTGTTGTAAGTGGCCTTCTTGTCCATATGCGTCATCCGGCTCCGGCCGGAATCCTATCAGGATTTGCGGTTGGCCAGCACGATGCCCGCGAAGATGAGCGCGATGCCGATGGCATGGAAGAGGCGGAAGCTCTCGCCCAGCAGCGCCACCGCCATGATGGTGCCGAAGACGGGCATCAGATGCACGAACTGACCGGCACGGTTGGCGCCGATCAGCTCGACCCCACGGTTGTAGCAGAGATAGGCGAGCACCGAGGGAAACAGGGCGACATAACCCATGGCCGCCAGCGTGGTCGCATCGAGGCGCGGCGCGGCACCCATGTTCCATTCGATCGCATGCAGCGGCGCCAGCATCAGCGCCCCCAGGGCAAAGGTGATGGCGACCATGCTCAAGGGATTGATCGGCGGGCGGCGGCGCAGCAGGGCCGTATAGAAACCATAGGAGACGATCGCCAGGAAGATCAGCAGATCGCCGCGGTTGAAGTCGAGGGCTGCCAGCGTCGAGATGTCGCCGCGGGCGACGATGGCGCCGATGCCGCAGAGCGACAGTGCCAGACCGCCCATCTGGGCCGGGCTGACCGGATCGCGGAACAGCGAGAAGGAGGTCAGAACGATCGCGATCGGCATGAAGGACTGGATCAGGAGGCCATTGATCGCGGTCGTTTCCCGCAGGCCGAGATAGACAAGCGTGTTGAAGGCGGCGACGCCGACGGCGGAGAGCACCAGCATGATGCGCCAATGCTTCAGCGCGACCGGCAGGTCGCGCCGCAGATGTGGCCATGCCAGCGGCAGGATGATCAGGAAACCGCCGGTCCAGCGCCAGAAGGCCAGCGCCACCGGCGGCACCGTCTCGTGCACGGCGCGCCCGACGATGAAGTTGCCCGACCAGAACAGCGCAGTCAGGACCAGCAGCAGATAGGGCCAGTCGGCAATCCGCCGGATGCCGGCCGGTTCAGCCCGCTGCGTCATTGCGCCGGCTCAACATGTCGTCGAACGGCCCGGTATAGCCGAACAAGCCGACCTGCCCGCCGGTATGGATGAAGAGCACGTTGTCGGAGGACTTGAAATGGCCCTTGCGGCAGAGATCGATCAATCCGGCCGCGCCCTTGCCGGTATAGACCGGGTCGAGCACCAGTCCCTCGGTGCGGGCGAAGAGGCGCATGGCCTCGTACATCCCTTCGGTCGGCACGCCGTAGCCGTCGCCGACATAGTCGCTGTTCGCGACGACCGCCTCCTTGCCGATGGCGCCCTTTATGCCGAGGTGCTCGGCCGTCGCCTCGACCAGCTTGTAGACATTCGCTTCCTGGGCCGGGCGGGGCGCTCGGACACTCACGCCATATACCGGGATTCCGGTGCGCGCGCCGGCGAAGCCCGCGACGAGGCCCGCCTGGGTGCCGGTGCTGCCGGTAGCGTGCACGACATGGTCCAGCTTCAGGCCCAAGTCGGAGGCCTGGGTGAGAATTTCCAGCGCGCAGCCGACATAGCCGAGCGCGCCGATGGCGTTCGATCCGCCGCCGGGGATGACGTAGGGGCGCTTGCCTTCGGCCTTCAGTTCCTCGGCCACCGTCTGCATGGCGGCGTTCATGTCGGTGCCGGCGGGATAGTCGCGCAATCGGGCGCCGAACAGCCGGTCCATGATGACGTTGCCGGAGACGAGGTAGTCGCGATCCTTCGAGCCGGTCCGGTTCTCGAGCAGGATTTCGCAGGCCATGCCCATCCTGGCCGCGATCGCCGCCGTCTGCCGCGCATGGTTCGACTGCGTCGCTCCTTGCGTGATCAGGACGTCGGCCTTCTTCTCGATGGCGTCGCCCAGCAGGTATTCGAGCTTGCGGGTCTTGTTGCCCCCGGTCGCAAGGCCGGTGCAGTCGTCGCGCTTGATCCACAGCTTCGGACCGCCGAGGAGCCGGGAGAGATTCTCCATCGGCTCGATCGGGGTCGGCAGATGGGCGAAGCGCAGGCGCGGGAAACGGGCGAGGTGCATGGGAGGCTCTCTTCTGGAGATCAGGCGGCGGGACGCGCTTCGGTGGGCAGGGGGATCTCGCCGCGGGCATAGGCGACCGCCCGGCGGGCCAGAACCTCTGTCGCATCGAGCAGCGGGCAGGGCAATGCGTCGGGGGCGAGCACCAGCGGCACCTCGGTACAGCCGGCGACGATGGCGCCGGCGCCGTCGGCGATCAGTGCTTCGCCGATAGCGGCCATGCCCGACCGTATGGCGGGGCCGGTATCACCGCCCTTGATTCGGTAGATCAGGTCCATGAAAGCCGCGCGCCTGTCGCCTTCCGGTGTCAGGCAGGCCAGTCCACGGGTTTCGAAGGCACGATGATAGAGACGCGCATCGATGCAGCCGGCGGCAGCCAGGACGCCGATCGAGCCGGCGCCCGAAAAGCGGCGGGCCACCTCATCGGCGGTCTCCTCGATCATGCTGACGAAAGGAATGGGACAGGCGGCGCGAATCTCGCGCTCGAAGGCATGCGCGGTGTTGCAGGCCATGACGACGAAATCGGCCCCCGCCCTGGCCAGGCCGCGCGCCGCCTCGGCCAACTGCGGAGCGGGCGAAGGGCCGCGGCCGGCGATGGCATCGTTGCGGTTCGGCACTTTGGGATTGTTGTCGATCAGGATGCGCAGATGCTCCTGGTCGGAGGCGGCAGGCGTTGCCTTGACGAGCTTGGCAAAAAAATCGACCGCGGCCTCGGGCCCGAGGCCGCCGATGACGCCGATGCACAGGTCCCTGTCGCCCATTGCCGCCTCAAGCCCCCAGCTTGGCGGCCAGTTCGACGAAGGTGGTGGCGGAGACGTCGACTTCCGGTGCCGGCCCGAGGTCGATGCGATAGGGCGTCGGATCGGCGAGCGGCGTGCGGCCGGCGAAGTGGCGCAGCCGGTTGGTCATTGGGCCGAATTCCTGCGGACGCACCACGAAGGCGGTACGCAGGCCTTGTGCCTTCGCGGCCAGCAGATCGCCGTTATGCGCGGCCACCATCATGCATTCCTCTGGCTTCAGCCCCAGGGCTTCCGCCGCCAGCTGGTAGGCCGCCGGGCAAGGCTTGTAGTGCCGCACCACCTCGGCGCCGAGGACGAGATCCCAGGGCAGGCCGGCGCGCTTGGCCATGTTGGTGATCAGCGCGATGTTGCCGTTCGACTGCGGCGCGATGATGAATTTCGACTTCAGCCGCTTCAGCCCCTCGATCGAATCGGGCCAGGGGTCGAGGCGGTGCCAGCAGCGATTCAGCCAGTCCAGGTCGTCCTCCGACAGCCCGCCGATGGCGTTCTTGCCGGGGATGCCGTGCTTCATCAGCACCTTCTCCAGGTTCTCGCGATGCAGCACGTCCAGCTTCACGAAGGGTCGCCGGCCGGCGCGCACGTCTTCCATCGCCGGCATGTAGAGAAGCCGCCAATCGTCGGCGAAGGCCTCGGCATCGATGGTGCGATTGATCCGGGCGGCCAGCGTCTTCACGTCGCGGGCGACGCCGCCGCGCCAGTCCACCACCGTTCCGAAGACATCGAACAGGAGAGCCTTCACTTCGGCGAACTCGCCTTTGGCCTTGGCCATCGCTTCCTTCCCCTTGCGCACGCGGAAAGGGGGCCCGAAGGCCCCCTCGTATCGTCAGGCGTCTCCGCTCAGAGGTGCTTCAGCATGTGTTCCACGCTCGACACCTCGAAGGCGCCGGGCGCCTCGACGAACAGTTCCTTCACGACGCCGTTGTCGATCAGCATCGCATAGCGCTGCGACCGCTCGCCCATGCCGAACTTGGAGCCGTCCATGGCGAGGCCGACCTTCTTGGTGAAGTCGCCGTTGCCGTCGGCCAGCATGACCACCTTTTCGCCGGCGTTCTGGGCCTTGCCCCAGGCGTCCATCACGAAGGCGTCATTCACCGACAGGCAGGCGATGGTGTCGACGCCCTTCGACTTCAGATCGGCCGCCTTCTCGACGAAGCCCGGCAGGTGCTTGGCCGAGCAGGTCGGCGTGAAGGCGCCCGGCAGCGCGAACAGGACCGCCTTCTTGCCCTGGAAGAAGTCGGGCGTCTTCACTTCGGTGATGCCGCTATCCGTCTTCAGGCGCAGTGAGGCTTCCGGCAGCTTGTCGCCAACCTTGATCGTCATGTCTCTATCTCCCGCTTGAGTAGTCCGGCCGCGGGGTCCGGGACCCCGGCGTCCGTCAACGAATTCCAGCCCCGGTCTGCCGGGGCGGGGCGACCCTAGCACCGCGCCCCGACCGGCGCCACGGGTGCCGGGGCACTTGCACCAGCGCCCGGCAAGCCATAGATCAGAGTCATGGAAAACCCAGGCGCGGAAGATAGCGGCTATCTGAGCGGTCAGTTCCTGATCGCGATGCCGACGATGCCGGACCCTCGGTTCGAGCGCAGCGTGATCTACATGTTCTCCCATACGGCCCAGGGGGCCATGGGTATCGTGGTGAACAAGCCGCTGCCGCACATCAGCTTCAAGGATCTGGCGGGCCAGCTCGGCATCGAGGCGGTGCGGCGCAAGGCGCCCCTGCCGGTGCATTTCGGTGGACCGGTGGAGACGGGCCGAGGTTTCGTGCTGCACTCGCCCGACTATATGCGCGAAGCCACGGTCAAGTTCGACGACGCCGTGGCGCTGACCGCCACCATCGACGTCCTGAAAGCGATCGCCGAGGGAGAAGGCCCGGCGCGCTGCATGCTGGCGCTGGGCTATGCCGGTTGGTCGGCCGGCCAGCTCGACACCGAAATCCAGCAGAACAGCTGGCTCAATTGCCCGGTCGACAGCGAGATCCTGTTCGACGGCGATGTCAGCAAGAAGTGGGTGAAGGCGATCGCCAAGCTCGGGATCGATCCGAGCTTCCTGGCCGGCGAAGCCGGCCACGCATAGACGGGCGGTGCCGGCGAAGCCGGCCACGCCCGACGGGTCAGCCGGCCTGTTCGGCCGGCGGCAGCCATGTATAGCGCTTGGAATCCAGCAACACCTCGATGGCGATGGTGCGCTTGGTCGAGCTCTGGTCCATCGCCTCCAGCTCGACATGCGGATGCGGATCCAGCACACCTGCCTCGAAGACGCGACGGATGACCCAGATCGGGCGTTTCGTCGTGGTGTTGACGTAACGCTGGCCGGGTTCGACGATCGGTTTACGCTTTGCCATGGATGGTTGGGGAACTTGTGCTGTGATGGCGCCAGCCCGTCCGGGACCGGCTTGACCCTGCTCTCGATTCGGCGAGAGGATAGACCAACAACGCAACAAGAGCGAGGGAGGGCGCCATGGCAGCCAGGATCTGCGTCGGCACGGTCGGCCAGTCGGTCTGGTTCAGCGAGGATGGCGGCGAAAGCTGGACCCGCCCCTATATCGAATCCGGGCTGTATCTGGAGGCGCGGGTCTGGGCCTTGAGCGACCACCCGGCGCGCCCGGACGAGGTTCTGGCCGGCACCGACGAGGGCCTGTACCGCTGGAGCTGGGCGAAAAAGGCCTGGACGCATCTGCCTTCCCCCCTCGACCGGCTGCATATCTGGACGTTGGCGCGGCATCCCGGCAATCCCGACGTCATCGTCGCCGGCACCCATCCGGCGGGACTGTGGCGGAGCGACGATGCGGGCCGGAGCTGGCGGCAGCTGCCGACCCGTTTTTCCGAGAACTGCATCTTCGTCGGCCGGCCGAGGGTGACGCGCGTGCGCTTCGACCCGGACGACGCCGACACCCTGTGGGCCGGGGTCGAGATCGACGGGCTGTGGCGCGGCACCAAGGGCGGCACCGAGTGGGAGCAGCGCGGCGAGGGGCTGATTTCCCAGGACGTGCACGACTTCCAGATCCTCACCCGTGGCAACCGCCGCACCTTCATGGTCACCACCAACAAGGGCCTGGCCTGGAGCGAGGACGAGGGCGCGAACTGGAGCCAGACACTGCTCGATTCGCCCTGGCAATACACCCGCACCGTCGAGCCGAGCGCCGACGGCAAGCGCTGGTTCCTGACCAACGGCAACGGCCCGCCCGGCTCCACCGGCCGCCTGCTGGAAAGCGACGACCAGGGCCGCAACTGGCGCGAGGGCGGGCTGCCGGGCAGCATCAACTCGACGCCCTGGGTGGTCGCCACCAACCCGGCCGACCCGGCCCGGGTCTATGTCGCCACCAACCTCGGCCAGCTGTTCGAGAGCACCGACGGCGGCGGCAGCTGGCGGAAGCTGCCGCGTGAGCTCGGGGAAGTTCGCGCCATGCTCTGGCAGGCGGCGGCCTAGGCCGCCTTCCGGAGCGACTCCTTGTTGACCCAGGCGTCGGTCTCGTCGAGCACCTTCTCGACGATGTCGAACATCTCGTCGATCTCCGCTTCCGAGATGATGAGCGGCGGGCAGAAGCCGAGCGAGTCGTTCATCATGGCGCGGATCAGCAGGCCGTGTTCCTGCGCCCGGGCCGAGGCATAGGCGCCGACGGCTTTCGCCGGTTCGAAGTTCCGCCGGGCCTTCTTGTCGGCCACCAGTTCCAGCGCCCCGATCAGGCCGACGCCCCGCGCCTCGCCCACCAGCGGGTGATCGGCGAGTTTCTTCAGCCGGGCCTGGAAGCGCCCGCCCACCTCGGCCGCATGCTGGAAGGTCTTGCGCTCCTCGTAAAGTTCAAGCGTGCGGCGGGCGACGGCCGCGGCGACCGGATGGCCGGAATAGGTATAGCCATGGCCGAAAGTGCCGATCTTGCGGCTTTCGTCCAGCATCGCCTGGTACATGTCCTCCGACACCATGACGGCGGCGATCGGCATATAGGCCGAGGACAGCTGCTTGGCGCAGGAGAGCGCGTCGGGACGGATACCGAAGGTCTGGCTGCCCCAGGGGCTGCCGGTGCGCCCGAAGCCGCAGATGACCTCGTCGACGATCATCATCACGTCGTACTTCTTCAGGACCGCCTGGATCTTCTCGAAATAGCCCTTGGGCGGCACGATGACGCCGCCGGCGCCCATCACCGGCTCGGCGATGAAGGCCGCCACCGTTTCCGGGTCCTCGCGGATGATCATCTCTTCGAGGTTGGCGGCGAGGCGGGTGGAGAACTCCTCCTCGCTCTCGCCCTCTTCGGCGAAGTGATAGTGGTGCGGGCAGTCGGTATGCAGGAAGCCCGGCAGCGGCAGGTCGAAGTCGCGATGGTTGGCGGGCAGGCCGGTCAGGCTGGCGGCGGCGATGGTGACGCCGTGATAGGCGCGCACGCGGCTGATCATCTTCTTCTTGCGGGTCTTGCCGCGGGCGTTGTTGTAGTACCACTGCAGCTTGATCTGGGTGTCGTTCGCTTCCGAGCCGGAATTGACGAACAGCACCTTGGAAAACGGCGCCGGCGCCATGGCCTTCAGCCGCTCGGCGAGGTCGATCGAGGGCAGCGTCGATTTGTGCCCGAAGCCGTGATAGTAGGGCAGCTCGCGCATCTGCTTGATCGCCGCGTCGACCAGCTCCTTCTCGTCGAAGCCGAAGGAGGCGCACCACAGACCGGCCAGCCCCTCGATATAGCCCTTGCCGGTATCGTCGAAGACCTTGATGCCCTTGCCGCCCTTCAGGATCATCGGCCCCAGTTCCTCGTGCTTGGCGAGGTTGGTGTAGGGATGCAGCACATGCGCGACATCGCGGGCGTGGTCGGAATTCGGACGGATGGCCATGATCGGAGTCTCCTGACGGACGTGCGGCAGTAAACGGTGCGAAGGTATCGGCGGTCAACACCAGGGTCGATATGAGACTTTCAGTGAGGCAGGCCGAAACGAAGGACGGCAAAGCTCGATCCCATCACGGCGAATATCATTCCGAAGGTGAGGCCTATGAGTTGAAAGGTCGTCGGCATCTGTGCCAGCCGTCCTTTGATCTCGGCAACATCCTTAATTAGGGAATCGAGCTTGGCTTCCAGTTTGTCGACTCGCTTGCCAATGCCATCACCGCCACTGTCACCGCCGGAACCCTTCAAGCCCCTGTCGTCCAGGGCCTTGTCGATCCGCCGATCGATTATTCGAAAGTCCGGATCGCTCACTTCGAGGCTCCAAGAGCATCGATTGCCCTGTCGAGGGATGCGTAGGCCTCGGCGACCGCATCCTTGGGATCGCCAACCGGGGAGAGCAATCCCTTCGGGCCACCCCTTTGCCGGTCGTCCATGATCGTGATCGCCTGAGCGACCTTCGACACGGCCTGGGCCAGATGCAGTGTCGCGACACGGAGGCGATCTTCGGTCTCAACGGTCACATCGAACCTCGTTGTCCGCTGCCGGTTGGTCAGCCGGCAAACAACCCTATCATGGGATAAATCCCATCCTATAGTCCGGACCCCATGCTTTCCCCCCTGATTCTCACCTTCCCCGAGATCGATCCGGTCCTGGTCCAGATCGGCCCCTTCGCCATCCGCTGGTATGCGCTGGCCTATATCGCCGGCCAGTTTCTGGGCTGG
>JALHMN010000111.1 GCA_022844005.1 bacterium
TGATGCTGGGCCTCGCCCTGGCCGGCGTGCTGAACCCGCTCAGCCTGTTCCTGCCGATGGCCGGCATCGCCCTCGGCAACGGCCTCTGCCAGGCCAACGCCACAGCCGGCGCCGTCGCCACCAATCCGCGGCTCGCCGGCGCGGCGGCGGGCCTGCTGGGCATGGTTCAGATGCTGTCGGCGGCGCTCACGACCTTCGTCATCGGGCTGGTCCTGACCGACACGGCGGTGCCACTCGGCATCCTATGCTCGGTCCTGCTGACGGCGGGTGCCGCTTCCCTGCTCCTGACGCGGCGGGCTCAGGGCAGCGCGGCGTCGGGGCCGGTATAGAACTCGGGAAAGCGTTCCTTCACCACCGGCCCGTCGGTCCGCCAGGAATGGCAGCCGCCGAGGAAGTGGGGCCGCTCGCCGGGCTTGCGCGAGGGCATCTCGGTATCGACCTCGCCGGAGCCGATGGTCTGAAAGGCGACGGTGGCGACCGGGCCCAGCAGTTCCATCAGATGGGTGCAGCCGCGCACGCCGCCTATCCGTTCCTTGACAGCGCGGGAGAAGCCCGCCCCGATGCGAAGCCCGACCAGGCTTTTCATGTCGGGGATCACCTGCGGGCAGGTGGTGTAGGGCCGCGCGTCCATCTCGGATTCGACACCGTGGATGACATAGGTCCTGTCGAGGGTGAGGCGCACCCACATGTCGTGTATCGCCGCCCCGGCGGGAGTGACGTCGCCCCCGAAATCGTTGCAGTCGTAGGTTTTGGTATCGACGATATGGCCTTCGATGTCGAACATCCCGTCGTCGCGGAGATATCCGAAACACTCGACCCGACGCGTATGCAGGTGGCGTCGCTTCGCCGGCTGCGGAAGCGGCATGACAAAAAGTCCGTTCGTTGACGCTGGATTGCCCGCTAATGTAGGAGCAGTTGGTTAGCGGTCAATCACCAAGAACCGCAGGAGAGGTCCCCGCTCTCCCGATCCCAGGAGGAAGACAATGGAAGGCCCATCGGTAGTCGCAACCCGCGATGGAAGAGTCGGCATCATCCGCTTGTGCGAGCCGCAATCGATGAATGCGCTTTCCGGCACGATCAAGGCCGGTCTCGACGAGCATGTTCCGGGCCTTCTCAAGGACCCTGAAATCCGCTGCCTCGTCATCACCGGCGAGGGCAAGGCCTTCTGCGCCGGCGGCGACATCCGCACGATGCGTTCACGCGAGGCACTTTCGGTGCGCGAACGCGTCCGCCAGGGCCATGTCTGGACCCGCATGCTGCTGGAGCATGAGAAGCCCGTCATATCCGCCGTCAATGGCGCGGCGGCCGGCGCCGGCCTGTCGCTCATGCTGATGGCCGACATGGTGATCGCCTCGGACAAGGCGATCTTCCGCGCCGGCTTTCCCGCGCTCGGCGCCGTGCCCGATCTCGGTCTCGCCTATACGCTGCCCCGCGCCGTCGGATTCCTGAAGGCGAAGGAGCTGCTGCTCACCAACCGACAGGTCGGTCCGGAGGAGGCCGAGCGCATCGGCCTCGTCAACCGCGTCGTCCCCGCCGACAAGTTGATGGACGAGGTGATGGATCTGGCCCGCCAGATCGCCGACGGACCCTGGTCGCTCGGGCTGACCAAAACGCTGATGCGCCGGGCTTATGACGACACGCTGGAGAGCTTCCTCGAGGGCGAGGCGGATGCCCAGGCGCTGGCCTTCAGCTCGAACGACTTCGCCGAGGGCGTCGAAGCCTTCCTCGGCAAGCGAAAGGCGGCCTTCAACGGCCGGTGATGATCGGAGAGGCGGATCAGCGCAGGAACCGCTTTTCCGCCTCCTTCACCCGGTCCATGTCCTGCAGGCGGAAGATCTCCTCCACCGGCACGATCTGCTTGTGCACGTTGTGGATGCCACCGTCCTTCAGGATGGCGGCGAAGGTCGCCTGCATCGCCGTCACCGCGGCGCGGATGGCGTGGTTGCCGTAGATCACCATGCGAATCTTTCCCAGGGCGCGGATGCGTTCGGCCGTCATCTCCGGATAGGCGGTCGGCACGATGACCACCGGCACCTTGCCCTTCCAGGCGCGCACGAAACTCTCCACCTCGTCGGGCGTCTTCTCCTTCGAATGGATCAAGATCATGTCCGCCCCCGCCTCTTCGTAGGCGGCAGCGCGCCGCAGGGCCTCGTCCTGCCCCAATCCCGCGATTAATGCCTCGCAGCGGGCGATGACGATGAATTCCGGATCGCGGCGGCTGGCGCAGGCCGCCGCGACCTTGCCCTGGAACTCCTCGATGCGGAGCAGGTCCTGCCGCCCACCGGCGAGCAGGCTGGTGACCTTGGGGAAGGACTTGTCCTCGATCACCACGGCCGCCGCGCCGGCGCGTTCGTACTGCCGCACGGCATGCACGACGTTGACCGCGTTGCCGAAGCCGGTGTCGATATCGGCGACGATCGGCAGCTCGACCCTGTCGGCCATGGCCCGCAGCATGTCGAGATGCTGGGTCATGGAGATCAGGCTCACATCGGCCAGGGCATGCAGCGCCGAGAATTCGAAGCCCGAGGCCCAGAGGCCGTCGAACCCGGCCTCCTCCGCCAACCGCGCGGACAGTGGGCTGTGCGCCGCCATGACATGCGCGAGGCCCGTCTCGGTCATCCGGTCCCGCAGCCGCGTCCCCTTGCTCATGCTCAGGTCCTCAGCATCAGCCCGCCGTCGACACGCAAGCCGTGCCCAGTGACGAAGCCGCCGTCCTCGGAAGCGAGGAACAGCGCCCCGCGGGCGATGTCGATGGGCTGTCCGAGCCGCTTCAACGGCGACTTCTTCGCCCAGACTTCGGCGATATGGGGCTCGGAGAAGCCCTTCGCCGTCATGCCGGTCTGGATCGCGCCCGGTTCGATGTAGTTGGCGGTGATGCCGAACTTCCCCAGTTCGAGTGCCAGCGTCCGGGTCAAGCCGGCGACGCCCGCCTTCGAACCGCAATAGGCGCCGAGGCCGAAGTCGGTCGCCTCCGCCATGACCGAGGCGACATTGACGATGCGGCCGGCGCCGCATTTCTTCAGGTGCGGAATCGCTTCCCGGCAGAGAATGAACTGGGCCCGGACATTGACCGCGAACACGCGGTCCCAGTCCTCCTCCGTCATCTCCTCGACGAAGGCGCGGTGGGATACGCCGGCGTTGTTCATCAGGATGTCGAGGCCGCCCAGCTCCTTGACCGCATGGGCGACGATCCGGGCCGGGCTGCCCGCCTCGGCGATATCGGCGGCCAGGGTCCTGATCCCGGCATGGGCCTGGGCGGTGCCCGCGAGATCGGTCCCGGGCCGATCGACGGCGAGGACGGCGGCGCCGTTCTCGGCGAACAGCGTGGCGCAGGCCCGGCCTATGCCGGACGCAGCACCGGTGACGATGGCGTTCTTGCCTTGAAGGCGCATTGTTTCCTCCCGGATATCGACTGAACCGGGATGGAATCTATCACTTGCGCTCGGCCGTGCGCGCCTGTCGGAACAGCGCCCCCGCCTTGGCCGATCCGGCCACGATCTCGAGAATGCGGATCGCCGAATTGAAGGTGGAGCGCGCCTCCTGCTTCTCCTCCTCGGTCACGCTCTTGGCCGACAGTTGCTGGATCAGGCCGCCGGCGCGCTGCTCGAGCGTATCGGAGACATCCTTGATCTGCAGTGCGAGTTCCCCGTCTATGCCGAGATCGACGCCGGCCTTGGCGCAACGCACCAGCGCTCGGGCGCGGGCCTCCGCCTTCAGCATCGCCTCCTTGTTCGGCGCGCCGCTGGCCGGCAACGCGCCATCCAGGATCGCATCGGTAGCGCCGACGATCACGTTCTGGGTGACGAGACCGCGCAGATACTGCTTGGTTTCCTGGAACGATGCCTTGAAGCTGGGGTCACTCCCTAGACCGGCATCGATGGCGACCCGTTGCGCGCGCTCGAGGAGGTCCAGTGACATCTGGGCCACTTCGGTGTCGCTGACCGCGCCACGCCCGCGCCCACGGACGTCCTTCAGATAATCGTCGAAATCCGCCAGCACGGCGCCGCGCGCGACATCCGACAGGCTTAGCCCCGGAAATCCAGAGTCGAACTGCGCCATCTCGTCCAGCACCGGGATCAGCAGGGTCGGCTCGCGAAACCGGGCCATCACGAAATAGACCAGATAGGCGGCCTTTCCCTGTCCCTGGGCGACACGGCGCACTTCCGAGCGGATCGCGAGGATCTGCTCCTCCGCCGGCTCGTCGATCGGGATCGGTCGCAAGGCCAGATCGAGGCGATGCAGGCTGTCGGCGATCTCGAGATAGTTGGCGATGGTGATCAGGTCGTCGACGCGATCGTCGGCTTCCAGCGCGGTCGCCAGCTGGCGGCGGAAGTCGGCGTTGCCCTCGGCCGACTGCGCCAGCCGTTTCAACGCCGCGGCGGCCTTGGGCCAGAGATCCTTGCCGATCCGGTCGATCTCCGAATCGAGCTGCTCCAGCGTCAGTTGCTCGATGGGCAGCGCCGCGAGTTCGCCAGCTAGACGCACCCGCAGATCCGCGTCCATCTGCATCTCGACCACGGCCCAGACGGGGTTCAGCACGGCACGCCGCACCTTGCCCCGGCGCGGATCGGCATGTGCGTCGGAAATCAGCATCCCCTGGAAGGGTTGCGTCATCACGCGGGTCAGGGTCGGCCGACGCGGGGGCCGGTCGAGTTTCAGCCGCGGGCGCAGCATATCCAGGCTCTGCATCGCCATGCCGCGCGTCTCGGCGGTGTGCATCGCCTGCTCCAGCAGCTGCGTCAGCTTCTGGACCCGCCCCTGCGACAGACGAAACAGCTTGTCCTCGACCTCGGCGAGGGTTTCCTCGATGCCACTCATCAGTCAGGCACCTTCAGTCGTTCCAGCCGCTCGATCAGTTCGATATCGAGCATCCCGGTGCGCCAGTCCTGCAGCAGCCTTACGAAACGCGAACTGCTCAGGTCGGTGGGCAGGTTGAAAAGCGAGTCGGGCAGATCTGGTTCCGCTTCAACCGGAACCAGGGGCAGAACACGATACATTTCGGCAATGGCGGCACGCTGTTCCTCGATCCTGGCCTTGATCGCCCGGCGCCACATCGACTGCAGGAATTCCCAGCCATCCAGCATCCAGTGCACCTGCTCCACCTTGGCGGTGATCTCGGCCTGGACCTGACCCCAGTTCATCAGGATGGGCTTCATCTTCTCCGGGAAGCGGTCGATCGCCGCCATCTGGTCTTCGGCGATGGAGCGGGTCATGTCGGCGGATTCGGCGACGATGCGGGCGAGCGGCGCCACTTCGTCGCGATCGCCATGCGCCCAGTTGCGCAGCCCCTCGCTCAGCGAGCCGAGCCCGTCCACCAAGCGACGGCCGCGGGCGCGATGCTGTTGTCCCACGAGGCCGATGGCCGCGATGATTTCGCCCCAGGCGGCCAAGGCGTCGTAGATTTCTGTCGCCGACTTGCCTAGCGGTTCGGCGACCTTCATCAGGATCTCGCGGGTCTTGTTCTTCGATTCGCCGCTGACGAAGTCGTTCCAGCGCAGATCGGAAATCCCGGCGAAGCGATGCGCCGCCGTGCCGATCAGGCCGAAGCTGGCCACCAGCTTCTCGTACTCCGCCATCTCGATTTCCCGTTTGGCCGCATCGGCGGCCTCCGGTCCGGCGAGGCCGGTCTCCTGGGCCTTCAGCGTCGCGAGGCGGACATCCAGCGGACCGACCTTGCCTTCACCCTCGACGATCTCGTGCAGCATCATGTCGTGGGTCGTCATGGTCACGACATTGGGCAGGCCCGCCCAGGAGATGACATAGGTGCCTCGGCCCTCGGCGAATCCGGGTACCAGCGCCTCCAGCTTGTCCCGGCTGTCCAGCCGCACACGCGCCTGTGCGAGGCGCGGCGTCGTGAAGGGCACCGCCACGCCGCGCTCCTTGAACGTGGCGGGGCGGAACTGCGACTTCATCTGGGCCGACCTGATGGGCGGCTTGGGACGATCCGCAATGCCTGTGTTCGGTGGCATCGATTCGCTTCCGCCCGTTCCTGCCCTGCGCTGTCGGATCAGGCGTCGATGCTCGCGCGCCGCGGGAGCTTTTCCCCCTCGGCGAGCAGTTCGTAGGCCGACATCGCCAGGACGGAGAGGACCGACAGTTTCGCCCCACCGGTGAAGGAACTTCGTGCCGCACCGTTGCCGATGTCGGCAATGACCGAGAACGAGCCGGGGTCGAGACTGGCGAAGCTCGCCGAGCGGCGCTCGATCTTGTCGGACAGCATCCGGTGCAGTTCGCGCACCGATCGCGGGTTGCCTTCGGGATCGTAGAAGACCGACGTGTTGGCGGCCGCGGCGGCCGGCAGAAGTTCGGCCGCTGGACGATTTCCGTTTCTTTCGATCGCCTGCAGAAGCTGGGTCGCACCGCCGGCCCCCAGGAAATGCGCCAGATAGAGATCGGTCGAACTGGCCTCACGGCCCAGCGCCGCCTCGATGGTGGCCTTGTTGTCGCGAGCATATTCGGCGCCCAGCGCCGCGTTCAGTCTCGGGTCGTCGCGCAGCGCCAGGATGCGCCCCCGCGCGGCGGGATCCTTCAGCACCGGTTCGCCCGAAGGCCCGCTGCCGATCTGCGCGGCATGCGCGCCTGCGCCATGCTTGGCGCCATGGTCGCGCACCATGGCGAGCCAGGTCGATTCGATGAACTGGTAGAGACCGGTCGCAGACGAGGTGGTGGCCCGGGCGTCGGAGCGGAAGGCGCTTTCCTGTGCCGCCTGAGCCATCAGATAGGCGAAATCGACACCTGTCGCGGCACTCGCCCGCTGGATGCCGGACAGCACCCTCGATTCGATCGCATAGCCCCCCGCCATCACTTTGGCTGTTTCGGGACGCGCCGCTTGCGGAGGCAGACTCATGCCGAGGTTTCCTCAGGGGACCACATCAGGTCCGCCGAGAATGCGGCAAGATTGGTTAACGCGGGGTCAACGCCCTGTGGACAGTGCTAATCAAGCGCGGTTCAGGGTCTCGGGATGCCGTCGGTCTTGAATTCCGCCCCGCCATAGCCGGCCTCGAGCGGGATCCGCAGCACGCGCCCCTCGGACGTCTTCGCGACCTCGGGCAGCACCGTCACCACCTTCTCGGCCCGGGCATTGACCATGGCTTCGGCGACGGTCCTGGCCCGTCCGAGCTTCAGCACGTTCAGCCTCGTGGCGAAAACCAGTGTCATCCGGCCCGCATCGGCTTCCGCGATCGCCTCGGCCGGGGTCACCCAGACCGAATCGACCGACTCGCTGCCGTCATGCACCGCCGCCTGGGCCGACGGCACAGGGGCCAGGAAGAAGTGCGTGTCGAAGCGCTTCGGCATCCCCACCGGCGTGATCCAATGCGCGAAGGGGACCAGCGTGTCGACGGCGAGTGTGAGCCTCTCGGCGCGGGCGAGTTCCGCCATCGAGGTCCGGCCCTTCAGCAGGTCTTCGCAATGCCGCCCCGAGATTTCCAGGGTCCGCTCTCCGCTCAACAGCATGTCGGAGCCGGCTTCGCGGGCCAGCAACACGCCGCACTCCTCGAAGGCTTCACGGATGCCGCCGACCCGGTAATGCAAGGCCGAGTCGTCAAGGCCGGCCGCGCCGGTCGACAGATCCTTCAATGCCGGATCGGCATCGCCCTCGGTCAGCTTGCCGCCCGGGAAGACGAGCGCGCCGGAGGCGAAGTCGATCTGGTGATGCCGCTTGACCATGAAGACTTCAAGGCCGCTGTCGCCGTCGCGCAGCAGAAGGATCGTGCTGGACGGCAATGGCTTCGACGGCGAGTCGCTCATGAACGTTTCCTCTGGTGTGCCTTGTTGTTGGCTCCAGAGTATCGGCTTCGCGGGCGCCGACAAGCGCTCAGAGCGGCGGAGCACCTTCGAGCAAGATCAGGTCGCCGGTGCTGGCGGACTGCCGGATTTTCACCAGTTTCTGGTACTCCGGGCTGTCGTACCAGCCACGGGCGGCGGCCAGCGAGGGGAATTCCAGGATCACCACCCGGTTCCAGGCCGTGGCGCCTTCGCGCGGCTCCGGCGGGGCGCCGCGGACGAGGAAACGGCCGCCATGCGCCTTGATCGTGTCGAGCACGCCGGCGCGATAGGTCTCGTAGATCGCCGGGTCGGTGACCTTCATGTGGCCGAAGACGTAGCCCTTGCTCATGCCAGCGCCACCATCGCGTCTTCGCGTTCGAAATGGTTGAGATAGCGGCCGGCGATGCGGCCGACCGGCAGCAGGATGAAGACGTCGGTGGTACCGAACTGATGGTCGACCACGGCACCCTCGCCGACATAGCAGCCGAGCCGCAGATATCCCTTCACCAGCGGCGGCAACTGCACCAGCGCGCGGCGAAGCGAGATCTGTTCGGGCGGCAGCATGTTCATGCTGACGAATCGGTCGGGCAATGCCCGCACCCGGAACTCCGCCGGGGCGAGGTGGTGATGGTGAAGGTAGGACAAAGGCAGGGCCAGCTTCTGGGGATCCGTCCCCGGCAGCGAGGCGCAACCGAACATGTGGGTGACGTTCTTTTCCACCAGATATTGGGTGATCGCCCGCCAGAGCAACTGGATCGTGGCCGTGGTGCGGTATTCGGCCCGCACGCAGGACCGTCCGAGTTCGAGAAGTCCACCGCCTGCAGCGAACATCGATACGAACGGGCTGAGATCGTATTCGCTGGACGAATAGAAGCCGCCGCGGCGTTCCGCCACCCGCTGGGGAAGTAACCGGTAAGTCCCCACCACGGTCTGACCCGCAGGCTGACTGTGGTCTAGTACCAGGAGGTGGTCGCAATCGGCATCGAAGTCATCAAAATCGCGTTTTGCCGCCGCCATTGCCGGCGTCGGCTGCGCATTCATCTCTTCGTAGAACACATGATAGCGGAGCGCCTGGGCTTCGGCGACGTCATCCGGGTCGCGTGTGAGTCGCACTTCCAGGTTCATGCCCGTCGCCATCATACGCCACACCGATCCGGGAGGGATCGACTCTTGTGTCCGGGGCTGGGCCATGACGCTATTCATTGAGGCCCCATCTTGGTTTCGCTCCGTGTCGCCAAGGTGACCATTTCATGTCGCCTCCATGACACCCCGAGCCGGGCGATCTGCCGGCGCGTTGCAACGCGCCTGTCACATTTTAGGTATCGGCTCCCAAAGGTCAAATCTGGCGCCAGCCACAAAGCCTCTGCGTTGCGGGAGCAGTACCCTTCGGATAGAACCATGCTCCCTTTCCTCGAGGATCATCCGTGGACAAGATCCGCATCCAGGGCGGCCGGCCGCTGCATGGCAGCATACGCATCGGCGGGGCCAAGAACGCCGCCCTTCCGCTCATGTGCGCCGCGCTCCTCACCGAGGAACCGCTTGTGCTGGACCGGGTGCCGCGGCTTGCGGATATCCGCACGCTGAAGACGCTGCTGGCCCAGCACGGCGTGGAGATCGCCATCGCCGAGGGAATTGAGATCGAGGGCCAGCGGCTGACACTCTCTGCCGCCGACATCAGCAGCACCACGGCGCCCTATGACATTGTCCGCAAGATGCGCGCCTCGGTCCTGGTCCTCGGGCCGCTGCTCGCCCGCTTCGGTACCGCCGACGTCTCGCTGCCCGGCGGCTGCGCCATCGGTACCCGCCCGGTCAACCTGCACATCGATGGCCTGCAAAAGCTGGGCGCCGAGATCGAGATCGACGGCGGCTATATCCGTGCCCGCGCGCCCAAGGGGCTGACCGGCGCGGTGATCCGCTTCCCCTTCCCTTCGGTGGGCGCCACCGAGAACCTGCTGATGGCCGCGACTCTCGCCCGCGGCGAGACGATCATCGAGAACGCCGCCCGCGAGCCCGAGATCGCCGACCTCGCGCACTGCCTGATCGCCATGGGTGCCGAAATCGACGGTATCGGCACCGACCGCCTGCGCATCCAGGGCAAGGAGAAACTGCACGGTGCCCGGCACGCCGTGATCGCGGACAGGATCGAAGGCGGCACCTATGCGCTGGCGGCCGCCATCGCGGGTGGCGATATCGAACTCCTCGACTTTCCGGCCCAGTATCTGGGCGCGTTGAGCGACACGCTCCGCCGCGCCGGCGTCGAGGTCGAGCCGAACGGCGGCAGCACGCATGTCAGGCGCGGTAATTCCAGGGTGATCGGCGTGGATGCCATGACGGAACCCTATCCGGGCTTCCCGACCGACCTGCAGGCGCAGTACATGACGCTGATGACGATCGCCGAAGGGGCCGCGCTGGTCACCGAGACGATCTTCGAGAACCGCTTCATGCACGTTCCCGAACTGGCCCGCATGGGCGCGAACATCACCATCCACCACGCTTCCGCCCTGGTGCGCGGCGTGCCGGCGCTGAAAGGCGCACCCGTGATGGCAACCGACCTGCGGGCTTCCGTCTCGCTCGTCCTCGCCGGTCTCGCTGCCGAGGGCGAAACGGTGGTCAGCCGCGTCTATCACCTGGACCGCGGCTACGAGCGGGTGGAGGAGAAGCTGTCCGCCTGCGGAGCGCTGATCGAGCGGCTGGCGGAATGACCGAGGCACCGCTCCGGCTGCGGGCGCTGGACCTCGACGATCTGGCCGTGTTGAGCGGGATCGTCGCGGGCGCGCGGCTGCGGGTGGCGGATATGAGCTACGAGAGGCGCCGCCGGCGCTTTGCGGTAGCGATGACGCGGTTCGACGGCCATCCGGCGGGCCTGCATTTCGAGGGCGTCCTGAAGGTTGCCAGCCGCGGCATCGATCGGCAGAAGCCGGAGACCGAGTTCGAACTGCGGGCCATCGGCTGTGAGCCAGGTCTAGATGCCGAGGCGACCGTGGTGCTGGCTTTCGCCGGTGGCGGATCGGTGAGACTGGATGTGGAGTGCATCGAGGCCTATCTGGCCGAGATGCCGATAGCGGAGACACCCTGACATGACCAGGGCGAACGAGATGCTGACGCTGGCGCTGCCCAAGGGCCGCATCCTGAAGGAGGCGATGCCGCTCCTGCATCGCGCCGGCATCGTGCCGGAAGACGAGTTCGAGGACGAGAACTCGCGCAAGCTGTCCTTCGCCACCAACCATCCGAACGTCTCGGTCATCCGGGTGCGGTCCTTCGACGTCGCGACCTTCGTCGCCTTCGGCGCAGCCCAGATCGGCATTGCCGGAAACGACGTGCTGATGGAATTCGGCTATCCTGAAATCTACGCCCCTCTCGATCTCGGGATCGGCCGCTGCCGCCTGTCGGTCTGCGAACCGGCTGAGTTGCGGCAGACCGACAACCCGGCGCGCTGGAGCCATGTGCGCGTCGCCACCAAGTATCCCCGCGTCACCGAGGCGCATTTCGCCGCCCGCGGGGTACAGGCGGAATGCATCAAGCTGAACGGGGCCATGGAACTGGCCCCAATCCTGGGTCTGTGCCGGCGAATCGTCGACCTGGTTTCGACCGGATCCACCTTGAAGGCGAATGGCCTGGTGGAGATCGAGACGATCGCCGAGGTCACCTCGCGGCTGATCGTCAACCGCGCCGCGCTGAAGACAAGACCGGCGGAGGTGGGCGGCGTGGTCGAGCGTTTCCGGGAGGCCCTCCTTGCCGCTTGAGCTGAATGCCGCCGAACCCGGCTTCGCGGCCCGTTTCGACGCCCTGGTCAAGGCCAAGCGCGATGCCGAGGCGGATGTCGGCGCCACGGTGGCCGCCATCATCGCCGACGTTCGAGCCCGGGGCGACGCGGTCCTGCACGAGTTGAACCAGAAGTTCGACCGGGTGGACAGCGCCCGCCTCGGCCTCCGCATCACGACCGCCGAGATGGAGAAGGCCGCCGCCGAGGTGGACGCGCGCACGATGGAGGCGCTGGAGACCGCCGCCTCACGCATCCGCGACTTCCATCTCCGCCAGATGCCGCAGGACGAACTCTATACCGACGTGGCCGGTGTCACGCTGGGGCATCGCTGGACACCGCTCGACGCCGTCGGCCTCTACGTGCCCGGCGGCAAGGCGGCCTATCCGTCTTCGGTGCTGATGAATGCGATACCGGCCCAGGTCGCGGGCGTGCGGCGCATCGTCGTCTGCGTGCCGACGCCCGACGGCCATCTCAACCCGCTCCTGATGGCGGCTTTCCGGCTGCTCGGGCTGGGCGAGGTCTATCGCACCGGCGGCGCCCAGGCCGTCGCCGCCATGGCCTATGGCACCGAGAGCATCGCCGCCGTCGACAAGATCACCGGTCCCGGGCGCGACTACGTGGCGACGGCGAAACGGCAGGTGTTCGGCCAAGTCGGCATCGACAACCCGGCCGGCCCTTCCGAGATCCTGGTGGTTTCCGACAACAAGAACGATCCGGCCTGGATCGCCGCCGACCTTCTGTCGCAGGCTGAGCATGACGAGGTGGCGCAGGCGGTGCTGATCACCGACGATGCCGCCTTCGCCAAGGCGGTCGGCGAGGCGGTGCGCGAGCAGCTTTCCAGCATGCCGCGCGGCAATATCGCCGCCGCGAGCTGGGAGCGCTTCGGCGCGCTGATCACCGTGAAGACGCTGGCCGACGCGCCGGCCCTGGTCGACCGGCTGGCGCCGGAGCATCTGGAACTCGCCATCGACGACCCGCAGGCGATGGCCGACCGGGTGCGGCATGCCGGTGCCATCTTCCTCGGCCGCCTCACGCCGGAAGCCATCGGCGATTATGTCGCCGGCCCCAACCACGTTTTGCCGACGGCCGGCGCGGCGCGCTTCGCCTCCGGCCTCAACCTCCTCGACTTCATGAAGCGGACGACCATCGTCGGCTGCGATGCCGCGGCGCTTCGCCGGATCGGCCCGGCGGCGGTGGCGCTGGCGGAAGCGGAGGGACTGCCGGCGCATGCGCGCTCGGTCGCCATCCGGCTCGGCGCCTGAGGGCGGGCGGTGGCCGACCCGCGCATCGTCAAGGTCCGCCTGGACGAGGATACGATCGGCTGGCGCGGCGCCGATGTCGACCATGAACGCAAGGTCGCGATCTTCGACCTGCTCGAGGAGAACCGCTTCGCGCTGCTGAACGATGCGGAAGGCGGACCCTACGAGCTGCACCTGTCGATCCAGGAGGGGCGCCTTTTCTTCGACGTGCGCGATGCCGGCGGCGCCCCCAGACATACGTTCGGCCTGTCGCTGACGCCGTTCCGGCGCATCCTGCGCGACTACTTCCACATCGTGGAGAGCTATCACGAGGCCATCCGCACCGCCTCGCCCTCGCGCATCGAGGCGATCGACATGGGCAGGCGCGGGGTTCACGACGACGGCTCCCGCATCCTGAAGGAGCGGCTGGACGGCAAGATCGACGTCGACCACCAGACAGCACGGCGCCTGTTCACGCTGGTCTGTGTCCTCCACATCAAGGTATGAGCTGAGAAACGGCGATGGCGAGCCTGCCCGGCGCCGTACTCTTTGCCTGCACCTCCAACGCCATCCGCTCGCCCATGGCCGAAGCGATCCTGAAGCATCTGCACGGCAACCGGATCTACGTGCAGTCGGTCGGCATCCGCGAGGGCGAGGCCGATCCCTTCGTCACCGAGGTGATGGACGAGATCGGCATCGACGTCGCCCGGCACAAGCCCAAGACCTTCAGCCACTTGGAGGACGAGTACGAGGAGGAGACCGAATCCTTCGATCTCGTCATCTCGCTCTCCCCCGAGGCGCATCACCGGGCGCTGGAGATGACCCGCAACGCGGCGGTGGATGTCGAGTTCTGGAACACCTTCGACCCCTCGATCACCCAGGGTTCGCGCGAGCAGATGCTGGACTCCTACCGCACCGTCCGCGACGAGCTGTTCGCCAGGATCCGCAAGCGCTTCCCCACCACCAAGCCCTGATGCCTAATCCATGAAGATGAAGACCACCGCGCCGACGAGGCAGGCGAAGGCGGCGAAGGTGTTCCATTTCAGCGTCTCGCCCATGTAGAGGACGGCGAAGCCGGCGAAGACGGCGAGCGTGATCACCTCCTGCATGATCTTCAGCTGCGCCAGGCTGAAGGTGCCGTAGCCGAGCCGGTTCGCCGGCACGGCCAAACAGTATTCGAAGAAGGCGATGCCCCAGGAAACCAGGATCGCCTGCCACAGCGCCTGGGACGGCTGTTTCAGATGACCGTACCAGGCGAAGGTCATCAGGACATTGGAAGCAATCAGCAGAAATATGGTCGGCATGCAGGCTCAGCCGTCGATGAGGGAACGGATGCGCTCGAGCGGCGCCCCCTCTCCCAGCAGCAAGATCGGTGCCGCCGCATCCTCGAAGCCCGGCCCGCGCGGATCGAGCGGATCGTTCGCCCCCAGGCGGTGATCCAGCACCAGCCGCGACCATAGCAGCCGGCCGGCATCGCCGCGCTTCTCGTTCAGGCGCGAAGCCTCCCAGGCCAGCATGACAGCCGAGGTCACGTGATAGAGCGCGCTGGTCGCCTGGCGCGACAGCGCCTCCTCCGCCTCGCCGGCACCCGCCACGTGATCGGCGAAGGCGGCCGCCCGGCCCACCACGTCGGTCAGGCGGGCCCGGAAGGCCGGCGTCGCGGCATCGGCCTCGGCGATCTTCTCGGCCATGGCGGCGCGCCAGACGTCGAGCGAGCGGTGGCGGCCGATGGCCCGGCCGATGGCATCGATGGCGACGATGTTGCCGGCGCCTTCCCAGATGGAACCCAGATGGGCATCGCGCAGCACCCGGGCGCAGGCGAATTCCTCGACATAGCCGGTGCCACCGCGCATCTCCATCGCGTCGCCCGCCACCTTGCGGGCGTCGCGGGTGGCACGGAACTTCAGCACCGGGGTGAGCAGCCGCAGCAGGGCCTGGGCCGCCTGCGAGCCGTCGCGGCGGCTGGCCGCCGTATCGTCGGCGAGATCGAGCGTCACCGCCGTCAGCATGGCGACCGACAGCGCCTGTTCCATGGGGAGCAGGATCTTCAGCATCTGCCGGCGGGCCAGCGGGAAGTCGATGATGCGCCGCCCGAAGGCGATGCGGCCCTTGGCCACGCACATGGCGTCATGCCCGGCCCGGCGCATCAGCGCCGTCGACTTCACCCCGTTCGACAGGCGCGACCAGTTGACCATGTCCGCCATCTGCACGAAGCCGCGATCGAGGTTGCCCACTGGATAGGCGATGGCGCCCTCCAGCTTGATCTCGCCCGAGGCCATGGAACGGGTGCCGAGCTTGTCCTTCAGGCGGACGATGCGGTAGCGGTTGGGCGAGCCGTCCTCGAGGAAGCGCGGCAACAGGAAGAGACCGAGGCCCCGGGTGCCGGGCCCCGCCCCTTCCGGCCGGGCCAGCATCATGGCGAGTTTCGCATCGGCGTTGGAGCAGAACCACTTCTCGCCATAGAGGCGCCAGTGCTCGCCCTCCTTCACGGCGCGCGTGGTGGCGGAACCGACATCGGAGCCGCCCTCCTTCTCGGTCATGAACTGGGCGCCCTGCCAGAGGGCATCGAGATCCGTCGTCAGCATGCGCGGGAGGTAACGGGCCTTGAGCGCCTCGTCGCCATAGCGCCGCAACAGCAGGATGGAGGAATCGGTGACGTTGATCGGGCAACCGAGACCGAATTCGGCCTGGTTGAAGAGATAGGTGAAGGCGTGTTTCGCCACCGTGGGCAGCGGCTCGCTCCAGCCCAGCACGCCTTCCCTGTGCGACATGGCGTGCATGCCGAAGACCGAATAGGCGATGCGCTCCATCTCGCGATAGGCGGGATGGAACTCGATCCGCTGCTCGTCGCGGCCGAAGCGGTCCCGGTGGTGCAGCACCGGGGGGTGCCGGTCGGCCAGATGGGCGCAATCGTCGAGCTCGTTGGCGGCGAGATGCCCGAGCCGCTCCAGGTGCGGGCGCAGATGCGCATGCAGGCCGGGCGGCAGATAGAGGCTGAGCAGGTCGTCCAGGCTCCTGTCGGCGGTGTAGAAGTTCCAGCCGCGAGTATCGGGTGCGACCGCGTCTGAGCCCAGCGCGCGGACGGGGGTGGCCTCGGTCATTGTTTCCTGCCCTCACTTCGTCTTCGCCGATCCCGGTAGCAAAGGCGCATGGCCCTGTCCAACAGCCGCCCGCGCGGAGCGGACAAATTTGTCCGCCTTGCCGCGGGCGACCGGAAATGGCCGACTTGCCGGGAGGCGACCGCGGCCAGATCCGGCCGCGGCCAAAAATGGCCGCTTTCGACGGCGGACATTTTTGTCCGCCGCGCGGGCCGGGCATCGTGAGCACCTTCGCCGAGCCCGGCTGCCGCGCAAGCGCGAGCTTTCGACCTCCGGGGCGTAACCATCTGATTTTTCATCGCTATTCTCAAAATCACGGCTTCGCCCCCCTGCCTAAGTCAGCCAATTCGAGCCAATTCGAGCCAATTCGAGCCAGAAAGCGGCCAGCGGCGCGCCGGCTTTCGCCAACGGGACGCCAAGCTAGACCAATTTTCGCCAAGTCATTCTCAGGTATTTATATCGTTTATTTAGTCCAAATTCGAA
>JALHMN010000112.1 GCA_022844005.1 bacterium
ATTCCATCAGCTGCCAGAGGTCGGACCGCGCCTCGCCCGGCGGCGGCACCAGCTGGTGCCAGAAATGCGTGCGCCGCTCGGCATTGCCGTAGGCGCCTTCCTTTTCCACCCACATCGCACTCGGCAGCACGAGATCGGCGGCGAGCGTCGTCACGGTCGGATAGACGTCGGAGACGACGATGAAATTGTCCGGGTTGCGGTAGCCCGGCAGGCCCTCCTCGTTGAGGTTGGCCGCCGCCTGCATGTTGTTGTTCACCTGCACCCAGTAGGCGTTGAGCTTGCCGTCCTTGAGCATCCGGTTCTGCAGGACGGCGTGATAGCCCGGTGTCGCCGGGATGGTGCCTTCGGGCACCTTCCAGATCTTCTCGGCGATGTCGCGATGCGCCTTGTTGGTGACCACCATGTCGGCGGGCAGCCGGTGCGAGAAGGTGCCCACCTCGCGGGCGGTGCCGCAGGCGGAAGGCTGGCCGGTGAGCGAGAAGGGGCTGTTGCCGGGTTCGGAGATCTTCCCGGTCAGCAGATGGATGTTGTAGATGAGGTTGTTGCACCACACACCGCGGGTGTGCTGGTTGAAGCCCATGGTCCAGAAGCTGACCACCTTGGTCTTGGGATCGGCATAGATTTCGGCCAGCGCCTCGATGCGATTGGCGGGAACGCCGGATACCTGCGAGGCCTTCTCGATCGTGTAGTCGGAGACGAACTGCGCGTATTCCTCGAAGCTCATGTCGGTCGAGTCATTGGCCTTGCCGGCGCCGGTGGCCGCGCGCTGCAGCGGATGTTCGGGCCGCAGGCCGTAGCCGATGTCGGTCTGGCCACGCTTGAAGGTGGTGTGCCGGGCGACGAAGTCCTTGTTCACCCGGCCGGTGCGGATGATGTGGTTGGCGATGGCGTTCAGCAGGTAGAGATCGGTCTGCGGCTTGAACACCATTCCGAGATCGCTGAGATCGAACGAGCGGTGTTCGAAGGTCGAAAGCACGGCGACGCGCACATGCGGGGCGGAAAGCCGCCGGTCGGTCACCCGGGTCCACAGGATCGGGTGCATCTCCGCCATGTTGGAGCCCCAGAGCACGAAGGCATCGGCGGCCTCGATGTCGTCGTAGCAGCCCATCGGCTCGTCGATGCCGAAGCTGCGCATGAAGCCGCCCACCGCCGAGGCCATGCAGTGGCGCGCGTTGGGGTCGATGTTATTGGTACGGAAGCCCGCCTTGAACAGTTTGGAGGCGGCGTAGCCCTCCCAGATCGTCCATTGTCCCGAACCGAACATGCCGACGCTGTTCGGGCCCTGCTTCTTCAGCGCGGCCTTGAACTTCTCGGCCATCACGTCGAAGGCCTCGTCCCAGGAAACCGGCGTGAACTCGCCGTCCTTGGCGTAGACACCGTTCTTCTTGCGCAGGAGCGGCCGGGTCAGGCGATCATGCCCGTACATGATCTTGGAGAGGAAATAGCCCTTCACGCAGTTGAGGCCGCGGTTGACCTCGGACTTGATGTCGCCATGGGTGGCCACAACCCGCCCGTCCTTGGTCGCCACCATGACGCTGCAGCCGGTGCCGCAGAAGCGGCAGGGGGCCTTGTCCCATTTCATTTCCGTCTGGGCGCGGTCGGTGACCAGGTTGGCGGCGCCCGCCGGCGCGGCGAGGCCGCCTGCGGCGGCGGCCATGGCGGCCGCTTCGGCCTTGAGGAAGGCGCGGCGGCTGAGACGGTTGTCGGTCATGATGCTGCTGTCTCCTGGGAGGCCGGGCGCGCGGAATCGATCGCGTGATAGACGAGCGAAGCGCTCAGCACCTCGGGCATCAGCGAAAGGCGCGTCAGCGTTTCGCCGATGAGCGCCCCGTCCTCCGCCTCCAGCACGACGACGAGCTTGCCGCGCGGGTCGCGCTGGAAGACCTCGGCGCCGGGGATCGCGGCGATCGCCGCTTCCGCCGCGGCGAGGCGATCCGGGCGCACCTGCAGGAGGAAGCTCGCGATCTCCACGGTGCCCTCGGGCGTGGCGGCGAAGGCCGTCGGACTGATCCAGCGCCCGCGGATGAATTGACGGCGGTTGCGGCTCACAGCGGCGCCCCCGGGGGACCAACGATCATCTGGTAAATCCAGACAATGAACCCATAGCCGCCGACCACCGCAACGGTGGCACCCGGCAGCACGATTCCGGTGAGGAAGAGGAAGGCGAAGATCTCGAGCCGGCGCTCCTTGCGGACATCCACCGGTGCGCCGGTTCCACCCTGTTGCAATTCCGACATCGACCCTCCCGCAGCACTGCTCTCGTAGATTAGTTGTATCGCCGGTGTAGTGCCTTGACTTTGATCAATCATCGTCCGTTTATTGGGCGAAATCCGCAGGCTTCCGCGGCGCCGCCGGACACAGATGCGACAAACTGGCTGGGAGAATGCCCATGTTTTGCGCATTGGAGGAGCGGGATGTCGCTCAACTAAAACGTATCCGGCCCTTCAAAGGTCTGGGTGAGGGCGATCTCGAGACGCTGACCGGGCCGGCACGCCTGCAATCGCTCGCGCGGGGCATGAGCGTGTTCGAGGCCGGCGAACGCGTCGAAGCCATCTTCGTCATCCTGGACGGGTGGGTGAAGCTGTGCCGGACCGGGGCCTCCGGCAGCGAGGCGGTGATCGGCGTGTTTTCCCGTGGTGACTGCCTTGCCGAAGCTGAGGCCCTGACCGGGCGGCCGCATGCCGACGCGGCGACGGCGGTGAGCGAATGCCGGCTCGCCGCCATTCCCGCGGCGCATCTGCGGGCCTGTATTCGTACCTCCCCGGCGATGGCGCTGGCCATGCTGGCCTCGCTCGGGCGGGACCTGGCGGAGATGACGCAGGAAATGGCCGAGCTGAAGAGCTGCGGCGGGCCTGAGCGGGTCGCCCGCTTCGTGCTGTCGCTCTGCGAGGCGGAGCGCTGCAGCACCGTGGTGCTGCCCTATGAGAAGCGGCTGCTGGCCGCGCGGCTGGGGCTGCAGCCGGAAACATTGTCGCGGGCGCTGCTGCGGCTGCGCGACTGGGGGGTGGAGGTCGACGCCTCGACGGTGCGGGTCGCCGATCTCGGCGCCCTGCGCGTCCGGCTCGGCCTCACAGTCCGGTAACCGCCCGTTCACGCCTGCCGGACGATTATGGCCGCCATGGTTGTAACCAGGGGCCGGACATGAGGGAAATTCGATCGGCGGCGCGGCGCGGCAGTGCTGCGGCCTGCGGCTGCGCGCGGCATCTCGACCGCCGGAGCCTCTTGGGGCTGGGCGCGGGCATGCTCGCGACCTTCGCCGCCGCGCGGTTCGCCCGCGCCTCGGGCAAGACGGAGGCGCTGCTCCTCTCCTGCATGGACTACCGGCTGATGGACGACGTCGCCCGCTACATGGACGGGCGGGGCCTGGCCGAGAAATACGACCACGTCATTCTCGCCGGGGCGTCGATCGGCGTCACCAATACGCAGAAGCCGGCCTGGGGTCAGACCTTCTGGGATCACCTGGCGGTGGCGCAGGAGCTCCACGCCATCAGCAAGGTGATCGTGCTCGATCACCGCGACTGCGGCGCCTACAAGCTGTTCCTGGGCGCCGAACGCATGGCCGAGCGCAGCCGCGAGACCGACGCGCATACCGGCGAGCTGAAGAAGCTGCGGGCGGCGATCCTGCAGAAGGCGCCGAAGCTCGAGGTCGAGACGCTTTTGATGTCGCTCGACGGCAAGGTCGAAACGATCGGCTGAGGGACCGTCAGCGGTCCTGCAGCGGGCCGCCGTCCATGCCGCCGGTATCCCGCCCGAGATGGGCGAGCACGGTGGGCGCGATATCGACGATGGAACTGGCGGCATGGCATTCGGTATGCGCACCGAAGGCGCTGCCGGTGACGATCAGGAAGGGCGCCTGTTCGTAGCGCCCCAGGCCGCCGTGCTGGCCGACGCCCAGGACCTCCTTGCCGCCGCTGGCCACCACCACGTCGCTCAGGCCCGGCACGCCATAGCCGTTGGCGGTGCCCGACTTCCGCATGCTGAAGGCGATGGCGAGGCCGCCTTCGGGGGCATGGCCGAAGGCGTTCATCTCGTGGCCGACCAGGAGATCGGCGATGAAGTCCTGCTCGGCGAGCCAGTCGGCGATCGGGCGCAGGCGCTGGGCCGCTCCCTCCGCCAGATAGATCAGGCCGGAGGTGCCCTGGCCGGCAACCGCGACATCGGTTGAGGTGAGGCTGTGCTTCAGGCCGGCTTCCACCAGCAGCCGGTCGAGCGCCACGGCCCGCTCGACGGTTTCCTGACCGTGGTCGGAGCCGACCATGAACAGGACGTCCTCGCCCTCGGCCCTGAGCTGCGAGACGGTGTCCTCCACCAGGGCGACACAGGCATCGGCCGCGGCAATGGCATCGAGATGCGCGGGCGAGCCGAGCGGATTGGCGTGCATCGTGTGGTCCGGCTCGCACAGCCAGAGGAGGGCGAGGGCGGGGCGGCGCTCCCGCAGTACCTCTCGGCAAAAGCGCTCGGTCATCGCCCGGTCGCCGGTGGCGTCGTGGCTGACCTCGAGATGCCCGGCCGGGGCCACGGCCTGGAGACCGGGGGCGAAGGAGCCATCGCGGTGATAGACGAAGCCGTGCCCGTCCGGGTCCTGGAAATAAGCGGCGCCGGGGGAGACGTTGGAGAAGACGACGGCGTCGCCACGCAGCCGTTCGGCCAGGGTCGGTACTTTCAGCGTGCGGCCGGTGGCGGCGCGCATCCAGTCGCGGAACGCCGGATGCCCGACATCGCGCACGGTATAGCCGTCAGCCTCCGGCAGGCCCATGGCGTTGCCGTGCAGGCCGTGCCGGCCCGGATGACATCCGGTGGCAATGGAGGCTGAACTGGTGCGGGTGACGGAGGGGAATACGGATCGATGCGCCATGAAGCGCTGCCCCGTCCGGGTGAGGCCGGCGATAGCCGGGCAAAGGGCGGGCGAAACCATATCCGCCCGATGCCCGTCGCAGATGACGACGACGGCGCGCTGCATCACACTCTCCGGAATCCAGGGGGGCTCACACTATCGCGCCAGCGTTGCGGCTCTGTGACTCTAGTCCTTCAAGTAGTCATGCACGACCCGGCCCCAGGGCAGCGTGACATCGGCCAGGAAGTGGTGCGCTTCGACGATCCGATGCACCGGAAGGTCGGCCAGCGGCGCGTTCACATGCGCGGCGAGGTCGAGCCGGCCGGCGCCGCTCCACGAGCCCTTCAGTTCAACCTCCTCGAAGGTCACCGCGACCAGTTGGCAGATGGCCGGGGTGCCATCCACGTCGGGAATGAGCTTGAGATTGATGCGCGGCCGGGCAAGACGCGCGGCTGCACCGGCCTCCTCGCGGGCCATGCCGGCATGCTTGTAGGCCATGCTGCCGACGGCAACCTTCTGACCGGAATAAACGAGCGTACCGGTGAGCGTGTCTGATGCAACGGCGAGCGTCGCCTCGGCATGCTTCTGGGGAAAGCCCCAGATCTCGCGCCCGCCGGAGATGGGCGCTGTGTTGTCGAGATACATCTGGGCGATGAAGCTCGCCTCCTGCCCCGCGAAGCGGCAGGGGATGGAGATGCCGCACTGGACGTAGCGCCCGAAGCCCGAACTGTCGGGCATCGCCATCCATTCATAGCAGACCTGGCCAAGGCCCAGCGGTTCGAGCGGCTCCGGCAGGGCCTGGCGGATCGCCTCCGGGTCGCTTTCGTAGACGATCACCATGTGCTGGCGGTCGATGAAGCGATAGGGCCCGCGCGGGTAGCTGGGGGCGGCGGGCGGCATGGAGGGCAGGCCGAGAATGTCTTCTGTTCGCATGCTGTGTTCCTCTTCGACGACAGCTCCCGCATAGGGAGATTCCGCGTAGCCACGATGACGATCTGATGTGTTTTCACACGGCTGTCATCCGGGAGGCGTCCAATGCTCGGCCTGTCGGGCAAGGGGAAGACGATCGATGAACGTGATGAGCGATGTCACCTTGGCACCGGATGTGGAGCCGCGGGCCAAAGGCTGGATGCCGGAGCGTTGCGACCGCATCGCCCTGGTGTTGCAGGGAGGCGGCGCGCTCGGCGCCTATCAGGCCGGCGTCTATGAGGCGATGCACGAGGCCGGGATCGAGCCCGACTGGGTGTCGGGGGTTTCGATCGGCGCGATCAACTCCGCCATCATCGCCGGCAATCCACCGGAGCTGCGCCTGGAACGTCTGAGGGAGTTCTGGAACCGGATAACCAGCCGCCGGATCTGGCACTACACCCCCGATGGCGACATCTATCGCAGCATGCGCAATGCGACGAGTTCGATGATGACGATGAATCTCGGCCAGCCCGGCTTCTTCAAGCCGCGACAGCCGGGGCCGTGGATCAGCCCGACCGGCGCGCGCAACGCGACCAGCTACTACGACACCGAGCCCCTGCGCGAGACGCTGCTGGAACTGGTCGATTTCGGCCGCATCAATGCGCGCACGACACGCTTCTCGGTCGGCGCGGTCAATGTCCTGTCGGGCAACTTCATCTATTTCGACAATGCGAGCGAGGAGATCGGCCCAGAGCACGTGATGGCGAGCGGGGCGTTGCCGCCCGCACTGCCTATGGTGAAGATCGGCACCGATTACTTCTGGGACGGCGGCATCGTGTCCAACACGCCGCTGCAGCACCTGCTGGTGCAGGAAGACGGCCTGAATTCACTGGTTTTCCAGGTCGACCTGTTCAACGCGAGGGGCATGTTGCCGCGCGACATGCAGGACGTGATCGGGCGGCACAAGGACATCATGTATTCGTCCCGTACCCGCTACAACACCGACGTCTATCGCCGCCTGCAGACCTGGAAAATGCACTTGGCGCAGGCGTTGGCGAAGATTCCCGAAGCCGATCTCGACGACGAACAGCGCAAGTTGAAAGTCGAACTCACGGATGTCGCCCAGTACACGATTTTGCACCTGATCTATCAGCAGAAGGCCTACGAGGGCCACGCGAAGGACTTCGACTTCTCCGGCACTTCGATGCGCGAGCACTGGCAATCGGGCTACGAGGACACCCGGCGCACCCTGAAGCGGCACGAATGGCTCGCCATGCCGGCGGAAGGCACGGGCATCCTGGTCCACGACGTGCATCGCGAAACCGACCGTTGAATGGTTCGGATCGGCCGCGCGTTCGCATAAGCTGCCGAAGCCGAGCCGTTCGCATTGGCGGACCGTTCGCTGGGGCGAGGGTGACTTGGGGGCAGGAGAGGGTTTGGACGCGACCGGCACCGGCGACGAAAAGCGGGTACGTCATTTCCGGCAGATTCTGATCTGGCCGGTGCATGTATTGCCGCCCAAGGGCGGGGCTCAACCGAACGATGTCGCCGCCGCCCTGGCCGCGGCGCCGGGCAGTCCCTGGGCTTTGGTCGACGATGAATTCGGTGTGCCAGCCGAGTTCCAGGAGAGGCACTACAACGAATTCGTCACTTTTCTGCCCTCGGTACAGCGCTTCCTCTATGGCCAGGGGCTCGGCAAGTCGGTGCAGCGAGGCTATGGCGAAAGCCCGATCAGAGTGCTGCGGCGCAGCGACATTGACGGCATGCGGGTGACTTTCGCGGCAGGCGAGGCGCCGGTCACCTTCGCCATCGCCCATGTCGACCTGTATTTCTTCTTCGATATAGACGTGGTCACGCTGGCGCTGGAGATCCATGCCGACGATCTGCCGCTGACGGTCGCGCAGGAGGCGATGTTCCAACTGGGTCGCGCCTACCCCGCCTATTGGCAGCCGGATGGGCAGCCCGGCCATTGTCCCCACAAGGTGGAATGGTTGTCCGCCGCCGGTGTCGTGCTGGCGTCCTCGGACTACCAGGACCGACGCAAGTTCCTCGATTTCGTATGCCAGCACCGCGCCCCTTGCGTCTCGGCGCATTGGGACCACCTGCTCCGCCCCTTCACGCTGCACCACGCCGACCAATCGGGGGCCTTCCGCTACCGCCAGCTCGAATACTACCGCATGCCCCTGATGGCCTTCCTCGCCATGGAAGACACGAAGTGCCTTACCGCCGCCGATCACCGCCGCCTGGCGCTGGCGGCCGGTCCGGCCGGGGATGGCGGCAACGGTTCGGACGCGACGCGGATCGTCGGCGAGGGAGAGGATCTTCGTCTGGCTGCCCGTGCGTCCGGCGATGAGGGGCCTATCGAGGCCGGCACGCGGCACTATGTCTCCCAGCACGCTTTCGTCGTGGTAGGCGATGCCGCCAACGGTTTCTTCACCGATGCCGAACGCGGCTATCTGGGCAGGTTCCGGCATCAGCATTTCCTGCTGTTCCTGATCGCACACTTCCACCGCGCGTCGCTGCTCATGTTTTCGGACCGGCTGGCGGCAGCGGTAAGCCGCCTCAACGTCGCCGACGCGACCCTGATCCGCGAGTTCCGCATCGAAACCCGCAGCGCACTCGAGACTTTCCTGCGCTTCACCCACCGCTACTGGTTCAGCGACGTTTCCGACCAGTTGCAGGCGCGCGCCCTGTTCGACCAGTGCCGCAAGCATCTGCGCCTGGACCCGCTCTTCGCCGATATTCGCCAGGAACTGCAGGACATGAGCCAGTACCTGGATGGCGATGCGCAGCGGCGGCAGAATGCCAGCATGGTGCGGCTGACCGTCGTCACCGCCTTCGGCCTGATCGGCACGGTCAGTACCGGGTTCATCGGCATGAACCTGTTCGACTGGACCGACTACGCCCCGCTGACGAAGGTCGCCCTGTTCGCATCGATCTTCGTGCCCTCGCTGGTCCTGACGCTCTACACCGTCCGCAAGTCCGCCCGCTTGTCGGAATTCCTGGATGCCATGTCGGACGAACGCTTCGGACTGGCGCACACACTGTCGGCGCTGCGCCGTGTCTGGTGGACGAAGTAGGATTTAATTGATCCGCAATAATTGAGTCACGGAGCGTGGCTAGCCTCCCCTGAACAGAAGGCCGGTGGTGCCGTTTTCAGAAGGGGATATGCGATGCTTCGTCGTAGTGTAGTTGCTTGCCTCGTCGCCAGTGGCTTGGCGATCGCCGCGGTTCCGGCCGCTTTCGCTCAGGACCGGCTGATCGGCTCCGGCGCAAGCTTCCCTTTCCCGATCTACGCTGCCTGGTTCAAGGACTTCAGCAAGACGGCTGGTGCCACGGTCGACTATCAGGCCAAGGGCTCGGGCGCGGGCATCCAGGACTTCATCAAGAAGACGGTCGATTTCGCCGCGTCCGACGCGGCAATGTCCGACGAGGACATCGCCAAGGTCGAGGGTGGCGCGGTCCTGCTGCCGATGACGGCGGGCGAAATCGTGCTCGCCTACAATCTGCCGGGCAATCCCGCCGGGCTGAAGCTGCCGCGCGACGTCTATCCGGACATCTTCCTGGGCAAGATCACGAAGTGGAACGATCCGCGCATGGTGGCGGCGAACCCGGGCATGAAGCTGCCCGACATGCCGATCACCGTGGTGCGCCGGTCGGATTCGAGCGGGACGACCTATGTCTTCTCGCGCCATCTGTCGGCGATCAGCCCGGCCTTCAAGGCCGGTCCGGGCGTAGGAACCTCGCTGCAGTGGCCCGCCAGCGACAAGATCGTCGCCGCGCCGAAGAACGACGGCGTCACCGCCACCATCAAGCAGACGCCGGGCTCGATCGGCTATATCGAATACGGCTACGCCAAGCTGACCAAGGCGCTGACGGCCGAGCTGGAGAACAAGTCGGGCAAGTTCATCACGCCCTCCGACAAATCGGGGGCGGCGGCGCTCGCCTCGGCCAAGTTCGTGGGCGATGACCTGCGCGCCTGGCTCGATGATCCGGAGAGCCCGGAAGCCTATCCCATCGCCAGCTTCACCTGGATGCTGTTCTACAAGAAGCAGGATCCGAAGAAGGCCGAGGTGCTGCGCAGGATGGTCGAGTATTCGCTGACCAAGGGCCAGGAGATCGCCGACCGCATGGGCTACATCCCGCTGCCTCCGGCTGTGATCGAGAAAGTGCGCGCCGCCGCCAAGCAGATCCAGTAGGCCCCGGGCGGGGAGAGGAACAGACACATGTCGTCGGCTGAGATCTCTGCCGGTGCGTCCACGGAGGCCGCGATCTCGCGGCCGCCGGGACGGAACGAACGCCTGGCTGACCGCACATTCAGCATCCTGGCGCATTCCAGCGCGCTGGCGATCGTCCTGCTGGTCGCCTACATCCTCTGGGAAATCGGCATCCAGGCCCTGCCTGCCATCGCCGACAACGGCATCTCCTTCATTTTCGGCTCCGTCTGGGATGTGCAGAAGTCGACCTTCGGCATCCTGCCGGCGATCTGGGGAACGTTGTACAGCGCGCTCATGGCGCTGCTGATCGGTGGCTTTTTCGGTATCACCGTCGCCATCTTCCTGACGCAGGACTTCCTGCCGCCGCGCCTTTCGATGGTGTTTCGTACCGTCATCGAAATGCTCGCCGCGATCCCGAGCGTGGTGTTCGGGCTGTGGGGCATCTTCGTCGTCATCCCGGCCATCCGTCCCCTGGCCAACTGGCTGCACGAGACGCTGGGCTGGCTGCCCTTCTTCGGGACCTCGCTCTCCGGCCCCGGCCTGCTGCCCGCCGCCCTGGTGCTTGCCATCATGGTGCTTCCGACCGTGGCCGCCATCTCGCAGGATGCCTTGCAGCTTGTGCCCTTCCGCACCAAGGAAGCCGCCTACGGCATGGGCACGACACGGTGGGAAGCCATTCTCAAGGTGATGCTGCCGACCGCCGCGGGCGGCATCTTCAGCGCCCTGGTCCTGGGCTTCGGGCGCGCGCTGGGCGAGACCATGGCGCTCGCCATGCTGATCGGCAACTCGAACCAGATCAGCCTGTCGCTGTTCGCCCCGGCCAACACCTTGGCCTCGCTCCTGGCTTCGAGCTTCCCTGAAGCCGGCGCCATCGAGCGCCAGGCGCTGATGTACGCGGCGCTCGTGCTGCTGGCGATCACGCTGGCCGTCAACATGTTCGGCACCTTCATGCTGGCGCTGACCACGCGCAGGATCTCGGGGAAATCATGACCGATACGAGCCTTTCCCGAGCTGGCGGGGAACAGCAGCTTCCCAGCCTGAACCGGTCGATGACGGAGCTTCGGGCGATGCGAAGCGGCCTGCTCACCGCGGGTACCTGGCTGGTTGCGCTGATCGCTTCGGTGCCGCTCATCTCGGTCCTCTACATGCTGATCGTACAGGGCGGAGGGCGGCTCAGTGCCGAGCTGTTTACCGAACTGCCGCCGGCGGGATTCGAAATGGGCGGCGGTTTCGGCAACGCCATCCTGGGCACGGTCGTCATGGTGGCCATCGCTTCGGCGATCAGCATTCCGATCGGAATCCTGGCGGCGGCCTATCTCTCCGACGTCGATCCCGACAGCAAGCTTGCGCAGTGGACGCGCTTCCTCGCCAAGGTCCTGACGGGGTTCCCCTCGATCCTGGCCGGTGTCTTCGTCTACGCGGTGGTGGTCCTGGCCATGGGCCGCTATTCGGCGCTGGCGGGCGGCATCGCGCTCGCCGTGCTGATGCTTCCCACCATCATCCTAACCGCCGAAGAAGCGATGAAGATGGTGCCGCGCAAGATGAAGGATGCCGCGATCGGGATGGGCTGCACGCGCAGCCAGGTGATCTGGCAGATCGTGCTGCCGACCGGCCTGCCCGGCATCCTGACCGGCGTGATCCTCGCGGTGGCGCGTGTAGCCGGTGAATCGGCGCCGCTCCTCTTCACGGCCCTGTTCAGCAACTACTGGCTGAACAGCCTCGGCGAGCCGACCGCGTCACTTTCGATCCTCATCTACAACTTCTCCAGCATGCCCTTCGAGAACCAGATCGAGCTGGCCTGGGCCGCCTCGCTGGTGCTGGTGCTGATCGTGCTGGTGTTCAACATCCTGAGCCGCCTGATCGGGCGGCCGAAGATCTAAGAGACGGGGAGAGCCACGATGACCGCCACTTCCATCACCGCCGATGGTCTACCCCTCGGCGCCAAGGCCGCCGCCGTCAGTTCCGGCATGAACGGATCGCTCGCCATCGACTGCGCGGTGGACAAGCTCTACTACGGCGACTTCCTTGCCGTACGCGACAGCATCGTACCGATCGAGAAGGGCAAGATCACGGGCTTCATCGGCCCGTCGGGCTGCGGCAAGAGCACCGTCCTGCGCAGCCTGAACCGCATGAACGACATGATCAACGGCTTCCGCCTGGAAGGCCGCGTCCACTTCCTCGGCCAGAACATCTATGCCAAGGCGGTCGATCCCGTCGTGGTGCGCCGCTACATCGGCATGGTGTTCCAGCAGCCGAATCCGTTCTCGATGAGCATCTACGAGAACGTCGCCTTTGGCCTGCGCCTGAACCGCTACAAGGGCAACATGGATGAGAAGGTGGAGAAGGCGCTGCGCGGCGCCGCCCTCTGGGACGAGGTCAAGGACAAGCTGAAGGCGAGTGGCCTGTCGCTTTCGGGCGGCCAGCAGCAGCGCCTGTGCATCGCCCGCGCGATCGCCACCGAACCCACGGTTCTGCTGATGGACGAGCCCTGTTCGGCCCTCGATCCGATCGCCACGCGACGTGTCGAGGAACTGATGCTGGAACTGAAGCAGCGCTACACGATCGCCATGGTCACCCACAACATGCAGCAGGCGACCCGCGTCGCCGATATCACCGCCTTCTTCTCGGTAGACATTTCTCAGGGCGGGCGCACCGGCTATCTGGTGGAGATGGGGCCGACCAAGGGCGTCTTCGAGGCACCGCGCGAACAGCTGACCAAGCAGTACATCAGCGGCCAGTTCAGCTGAGGGCGAGACAACGCCAGCGAAAGGCCGGGCCATACAAAGCGCGGAACGCCGCCGCTTCGATCTCGACGCGATCGAAGCGGCCTTGCGCGGGCTGCAGCGGGGTTTCATCTCGCTCAACAGGCGCCTGCGCGACCAACGCGACCCGCTGATCGACGAGGTCGTCGGCAACATGCTGGCGGCTTATGCCTATGTCGACGATCTGTTGGAACAGGAAACCGATCTGTTCGCGCCGGGCAACTCCCGCTGTTGGATCGACCTGAATTCCCTGACCCTCAGTGGCCAGGATAGTGCCGCCAACAGGGCGTCCGGGCACTTGCACGCCACTGAAGAGCACTTCTACGGCGAGCAGAGCGGCGGTATTGGAGACGTCGTCGGCTGGTATGGCCGCCACCTCGGCGACGGCGTATGGGGGCGGGCGGCGGGCCTCTATGTGCGCATGCTCAGCGAGCCGCAGCTGTTCCTTGAAGGCAACCATCGCTGCGGGATACTGCTCGCCAGCTACCTGCTGGCGCGGGAGGGATTGCCGCCGGTGGTGGTGACGGCCGAGTGCGCGCGCGCCTTTTTCGATGTGTCATCAACGGTAAAGCAGGTTCACAAGCACAGCTTCTCCATGCTGTTCCGCATGCCCGCCTTCCGGCGCGAACTGATCGGCCTCTTTGAGCACGAGGCGAACCCCGCCTATCTTCGTTAGGAGGCCGGGCGCGCCGCGCCGTCGCCGACCAGGGTGAAAGCCGCCCAGAACAGGGGATGCGACCAGTAGACGGGGTAGGCTTCGCCGGCGCCGCTCATGATGCCGAGTTGAGCCTGCCTGAGAGCCGCCGCCTTGCCCAGCGGCGCCGCATTCTGCTCGAACAGGCGGGTCATCAGCTGGGCGGTGGCCCGGTCCTCGACCAGCCAGTGCGAAACCAGGAGCGCCCGCGCGCCGGCATAGAAGAACGAGCGGGCGAGACCCGACAGCGCCTCGCCGCCGGTTTCCCCTTCCGCGCCGGCCGTATTGCAGGCGGAGAGCACGACCAGGTCGGCATCGAGGGTGAGGTCCAGGATCTCGCTCGCTTCCAGAAGGCCGCCGCCATCCGCGGTGGGGGTCAGCATCAGCGCCGGTTCGGTCAGGCATTCGAGGTCGTTCGGCAGCAGCGCATGGGTCGCGAAATAGACCACGCGGTAGCGGTCGAGCGCGCGGGCGGTCACCCCCTTGCGGGTGAAGGCATCGCCCAGCACGACGGAATCGGCGGAGGCGCCGAGTGCCTGGGCCACCGTGCGCACCTCGCCCGCGGTGGCGGGGAGGGCGCCCAGCGCGGTGAGACGGTTGCGATCCTCGACACAGGCATCGCGCAGGCCTGGGCGGGTCAGCGCCGGATCGGCCGCCGGCCTGAAGTCGCCGAAGCCCAGGAAAGGTTCCGGCGCGCGCGAGGCGCCGGCGGTGCGCCGCAGGTCGGTGAAAGACCGCACCGAGGGGATCAGGCTGACCGCCATGCTGCGGGCGAGGAAGCTCACCTGCCGATAGTCGTAGTCCCGGACCGGCGGCGGCGGCTTGTCGACGAGCAGCGCGAAGGGAAGGCTGAGGAGCGGCCCGGTCGGCGCCAGGAAGAGTTCCCGTACGCCGGCGAGGCGCGCCTCGGCCGGGCCCAGCACCTGCTTGTAGACGGCATGGGCGCGGGTGGCGTTGAACACCGGCACGCGGCCGCCGAACTGCGCCTCCACGCCCGCGCGCAGCAGCGCCACCTGCTCGGTCGCGTCGGCCATGCTCATCGCGAGCGGGTGGGCGCTCGCCGTCCCGTCGCGAAGCACGAAGAGATAGCCGCCCGTCTCGCCCAGCACCATCGACAGCAGCGCCTCGCCCGGCTTCAGCAGCGCCAGGACGCTCTCGGCTGTGGTCGGGGCCTCGATCAGCTGGTTGTAGCCGGCGGCGGCGGCCTGGACCTGCTCGTCGAGGGCGCGCAGCCTCTCGTCGATGTCGCCCAGCGCATTGCGCAGGCGGGTGAGTTCGGCGCGGTCCTGCAGATCGCGCGGGGCGGCCGCCTTCTCGTTGAACTGGCCCTGCAGCCGGGCGCGTTCGCGTTCGGCCTCCTGGCGCTCGCGGATCACCTCGCCCACCTTGCGGTCGCTCGACGACAGGCGGGCGGCGGCGAGCGCGATGGAGCGCGCGGTGACGCCGCTGCGGGCGAGCTGGGCGGTCTCGAACATCTCGGCATGCAGGGCGCCGCGCCGCGCCGGATCGCGATCGGCCGCCTGGGCCAGGGCTTCGAGGTAGGGTTGGATCTGCGCGTAGCGCAAGCCGCCGCCGGCCTCGAGCAGCGTGTCGCGGCCCTTGCGGAAGGCGTCCAGCGCCGCTTCCAGCTTGCCGGAGGCGAGCAGCGCCTTGCCGAGGGTGATATCCGCCATGCCGGCCGGGCGGGACTTCGGATACTGGCGATTCCATTCCTCGGCGAGGCGCCGGTACAGGTTCTCGGCTTCGGCGAAGCGGCCGGCGCTGAGCGCGAGGTCGGCCTCCAGGTCCAGGAAGTTGAGCCCCCACCATTCCGGCGAGGCGCGGGCCTTGCGCAGCGTTCCGACGGCGTCGTCGCGCGCGCGTTGCGCGCCTTCCAGGTCGCCCATGCGCAGAAGCAGGCCCGCTTCGATGAACAGGCTCTGCGCGATGTCCACCGTCGCCGCCTCGGCGCCCATGTTGGCCAGTACGCCCGCCCCCTCGGCGAGGGCGAAACTGTCCCGGTCGCGGATGGCGCTGGAGGCCGTCTCGTCGACCGGCGACAGCTGGGCGCGGATCTTGCGCCGCATCGCCGTCGCCTCGCGGGCCAGTTCCAGCGCCGGCTGGCGGTTGCCCTGGTTGGCGAGGTGGATGGCGCGGTAGCTGAGGTGGCGGGCGACCTCCAGCGATTCCTTGCCGCGCCCCAGCAGCCGGCGCGCCTGCGCCAGGAGCGAGCCGGCTTCGCGGAAGCTTTCCTGATTGGTGAGCGAAAGCGCCAGATGCATCAGCGCATCTGCGGATTCCGGATTGTCGGCGCCCAGTACGCGCTGGTGCACGGCGAGGGCATCGCGATAGGCCTTGGTGGCGTCGGCGTGGTCCTTGATCGTGGTGTAGTACTGACCGAGCCGCATGAGACGGTAGTAGTCCTGAAGGTCGCCGGTCCCGAACAGGCGGTCTTTCAATGTCGCGGCGAGGCGCTGCATGCCGGCCGATCGCGCCGGTTCGCCGCCGGCGCCGGCATCCTTCGGCCTGATACCGCTCGCCTGTCCGATCAGCGCCTCCACCGCCGGCAGGGCCGCCGGAATGCCGTCGGCGAGAAAGAGCCCGTCGCCCGCCGCCGCCGCCAGCGCGACGAAGGGCCAGCCGCCGTTCCGCAGCTTGCAGTTCAGGAACTGCGCCGGAAGGGCGTCCAGGATCTGGATGCTTTCCGGTTCGCCGCATGTCATGCGCTGATCGAGGGCGGCGCGCCAGCCGCTGGCGGACGCGACATCCCGCAGCGAAAGGCCGGGCGCGACGGGCTGGCGGGCGACGCGGGCGCTGGGCTGATCCCAATTGCCGCAGCGCACGCGGTAGTGCTGCTCGACCGCGCCGTCGGCGCCGGCCCGGTTGGCCGATTCCGCGGCGCAGGGCTCGCCGATCAGGTTCATGCCGAGCGACGTTTCGCC
>JALHMN010000113.1 GCA_022844005.1 bacterium
GGCGCGGGTGAGGAATTGATGCGAACGGGCAGCGATCAGATGAACTACAACGTGATGGTCGAGGAGGCCCTGCGGGGCGTCGTGCGTACCGCGCTCAAGCACGCGGAGACGAACGGGCTTCCCGGCAACCACCATTTCTACATCTCGTTCCGGACTCAGGCACCCGGGGTCGACATTCCCGATTTCCTGATCGACCGCTATCCGGAGGAGATGACCATCGTCATCCAGCACCAGTACTGGGGCCTGGAGGTCGAGGATGAACGCTTCTCGGTCACGCTGTCCTTCAACAAGTCGCAGCAGCGGCTGGTGATCCCCTATTCCGCGGTTACCGCCTTCGCCGATCCGAGCGTGCAGTTCGGCCTGCAGTTCAAGGCCTCGGTCCCCGCCGTCTCGACGCCCGTCAAGGCCGGCGAACAGCAGAGCCCGCCGGCGGGCGATGCCGCGGAGGCACCCGCGCCACCCGCCGCAGAGGAAGCCCAAGGCGAACGCAAGGGCGCCGAGGTCGTGACCCTCGACGCGTTCCGCAAGAAGTGACCATCTCCCGCTGACCCAATCGCCTGGAGAACCACCATGGCGGCCGAGTTCCGCTACCAAGATCTGTTTCCGCACGAGCATGACGCAACGCCCTATCGGAAGATCACCGCCGATCATGTTCAAGTGATCAATGCGGGCGGTCGCGAGGTGCTGCAGGTCGCGCCGGAGGCTTTGAGCGAGATCACGCGGGTTGCCATGCGTGACATCGCGCATCTGTTCCGCCCCGGCCATCTGGCCCAACTCGCCAAGATCCTGGACGACCCCGAAGCCTCCGCGAACGACCGCTTCGTCGCACTCGAGATGCTGAAGAACGCCAATATCTCGGCCGGCATGGTGCTGCCCTCCTGCCAGGATACAGGCACAGCGATCGTCATGGCCAAGAAGGGGCAGTACGTCTGGACCGACGGCGAGGACGAGGCGGCGATCAGCCGTGGCGTGTTTCGAACCTACACCGAGACGAATCTCCGCTATTCGCAGCTGGCACCGATCTCGATGTTCCAAGAGAAGAACACCGGCTCGAACCTTCCGGCTCAGATCGACATCTACGCCACCGGCGGCGACGAGTACCATTTCCTTTTCATCGCCAAGGGTGGCGGATCGGCCAACAAGACCTATCTGTTCCAGGAGACACCGGCGGTCCTGCGCGGCGACAAGCTGATCGAATTCCTGGATGCCAAGATCAAGACGCTCGGCACATCGGCCTGCCCGCCCTACCACCTCTCGATCGTCATAGGCGGCCTGTCTGCGGAACTGAACCTGAAGACCGTGAAGCTCGGCTCGACCCGCTATCTGGACGACCTGCCGACCTCCGGCAACGAGATGGGCCGCGCCTTCCGCGACATCGAGTTCGAGGAAAGGATCCACAAGCTCACGCAGTCCAGCGGGATCGGCGCGCAGTTCGGCGGCAAGTATTTCTGCCATGACGTGCGCGTCATTCGGCTGCCGCGGCATGGTGCCAGCGTGCCGATCGGCATGGGGGTCTCCTGCTCGGCCGACCGGCAGATGAAGGGCAAGATCACGCGGGAAGGGATCTTCGTCGAGCAACTCGAGACCGACCCGGCGCACTACCTGCCGGCCTCGGTGGAGGCGGACCTATCGGGCGAGGTCGTCAGGATCGACCTCAATCAGCCCATGGCCGAGATCCGTAGGAAGCTTTCGCAGTTCCCGGTGAAGACCCGCCTGTCGCTGACCGGCACCCTTATTGTCGCCCGCGACCTCGCGCACTCGAAGTTCGCGGAGCGGATCGAGAAGGGCCAGGGCCTGCCCGACTACGTGAAGAACCACGCCATCTACTATGCCGGCCCGGCGAAGACGCCGGAGGGATACGCGTCGGGCTCCTTCGGGCCGACAACGGCGGGCCGGATGGACTCCTATGTCGGTCTTCTGATGGAGAATGGCGGCGGGTTCATCAGCCTGGCCAAGGGCAATCGCTCCAAGGCGGTGACCGAGGCCTGCAAGGCGCATGGCGGCTTCTATCTCGGATCGATCGGCGGCCCGGCTGCCATCCTGGCCAAGAACTGCATCAAGAAGGTCGAGGTGCTGGAGTACCCGGAACTCGGCATGGAAGCCGTATGGCGGATCGAGGTCGAGGACTTTCCGGCCTTCATCATCGTCGACGACAAGGGCAATGATTTCTTCGCCGGCCTGACCTGAGCGATGCCGGCGAGCGTACGAAAACGCTCCGTCGTGATTGAAGGTCACCGGACCAGCGTGTCGCTGGAGGCCGCCTTCTGGGAGGCGCTACAAGCGATAGCGCGCGAACGCGGCAATACGATCAATGGCCTGGTGGCCCAGATCGACCGCGAACGCGCCGGCAACCTGTCCAGCGCCATTCGGGTCTTCGTGCTGCGCGACCTGCAGGAACGGCAGGCAGGCTAGCGCCGCGGCCGCCAGGGGGTCACCTGGGGCAGTTCGATCGTCTCCGGCAGCGCATCGCCGATCGCGGGCGGCGGTTCGGCCCGATTGAGGGCCTGATCGTTGATGCGTTTCTGGATGTAGGCTCGCAAACCATCGGTCGTCAGTTCTTGCACCGGCGCGGCGACAGGCCCGCGAATGCGCACGCCGAGACTGGGCTCCCCCGCCGCCGCAGTGAAACGCAGATCGCCGTTCAGGTCTACCGTCATGTCTACGACGTCGATCCCGCCCTTCGCCTCGAGCACCGCCGTGCGCATGTCGATCCGCAGGTTCTCAGAGCGCGCGATGCCTCCCGAAAGCGTCCATTCCGCCGCCAGCTGCTGCACCCGGGTCTGCCCACCGGCTTCGGTTGCGCCCAGCAGCGGCCCGATGTCTCCAATGTTCTGCAGTTGCCGGAGCCGATCGCCGATCAGATCGACATCGACTCCCTCGAAGCTTCCCTCGGTACCGGTGATCTTGACGGTTCCCTCGGTTCCCTTCACCAGTTCGGCCTCGCTGGCACCGGTACCGCTCAATTCGGCATACAGGTTTCCGGTACCGTCGAGGCCGCCATACTCGGCGGCGGCCATCAGCAGCGACCGCAGGCCGATACCGGCGAATTCGATCCGTGCCAAATATCGAGGCACCGCCGCGTTGGCATCGAGGAAGCCGCGGGCGCGGATATCGCCGCCATAGCCCTTGCCTTCCAGCCATTGCACGCCGATCCGCTTTTCGCGCAGCCTCGCCTCGAGGCGGACATCCTCCAGCAGATAGCGATCTGCCTGCAGGCGGCCGGCCGCGGCAACGAGATCGAGGTCGAACCCGGAAGCCCAGTTGAAATCGAAGCGATCGGGCGACCACGGCCGGGGGGGAGCCTGCAGCCCCGCTTCGGTCGCCTTGGGCAACGGTACCGCCCAATAGTCCGCGCGGATGTCGGCCACGATCTTGGGGCGGCCGGCCTCGATTCCTGCCGAAATGGACCCGGTGAAGGTGCTTTCGTCGAAGCGAAGCGTCATGCCCGACGCGGCGATCCTGCCGAAGGTGGTATCGACATCGGCGGCGTACTCGATCCGATGCCGCCCGAACAGTCCGGGCCCCGGCGTGAATCCGAACCATGCCGCGAGATCGGCCGGGCGCTCGTTCCCTCCCTGAATCCGGCCGACGAAGCGGGGCTCGCCACCGGCCACCGACAGCGTACCCAGCCCCTGCAACGCCGTGTTGCCCGGCAAGGCAAATCCGAAGCCGCGCACTTTCGCTTCGACCCCGTTCCAGAGGGCGTCGATCCGCACGTCATCGAGGCTGCGGCCGGCCACCGTCAGGCGCCGAGCCGTAATCTGCCCGTCCAGCGCGCGGCCCGGCCTGCTGTCGCCGCCGACCGCGCCGGCATAGGCGTCGAGATCGAGGTGGTCGACATCGAGCACCACGCCGATCGGCGCCTGCCCCCGCCAGGGCATGGCGAACTTGCCGGTCACCTCGACCGCGTCGACCTTGAAGCGGAAGCCGTCCAGAATGAGATGCCAGTCATCGAGCTTGAGCGCGGATTCGACCTCGGCGCGGCGGAAGCGCTCCGGCGGAATACCGCCGAGATCCACGCCGAGCCAGGTGAGGAAGGCGCGCAGGTCGTCGGCCTCGCCCTTGACCGAGCCTTCGAATACCGCCTGACCGCCGCGCGGCGCCGCCTGACCGTCGAAGACCACCCGCGTCCCGCCGGGTGCAACCCCCTCGGCCCGCTCGACAGTGATAGCGCCGTCATGCACCCGCGCTGTCACCTTAAGGCCGCGCACGGCGCTGTTGCGGTAGATCGCGGCATCGACGGCGAGCGCGATGCGCCCGGCCACGCGGCCGCCACCGGATCCCGCCGGAAGCGAGAGGACGAGATCGATCAGGGGATCGACCGGCAGCGTGGAGACGTTCAGTACGGCATCGAAAGCGAGGCGTTCGGCCAGAGACACCTTCGCACTGCCGCTGGCCGAGACCGAACCCACTCGCAGCTGCAATGCGTCGAGCTGAAGATTGGATTGCTTCAGGCCGAAGGTCCCCTCGAGGGCGAGGTTCTTGAAGACAGCGGGCACGGCAACCTGCGGGGCCGCACGGCTCACCGCCGCCGGCAGGTCGGCCGATTCGACCTTGAAGCGACCGGTCTCGATCCCGCCATCGACCATCCGGCCCGCGGCCGTCAGCGCAAGCCGCCGGTCCATGCGGAGCGCGAAGTCGAAAAGCGCGGCTCCGCCGCTTCCGGGCGGCGCCAATGCGCCGACAGCCGTGAACGGCAGCCCGCCCCAATCGAACCTGGCATCGACCCGCAACCCGTCGGGGCCGGCACTGAAGCGCCCGCCGATGCCGGCCAGCACCGCCTCTGTTCCGTCGCGCCGATCGACATAGAAGACGGTGCCGCGCTCGATCCCGACGGCGATCGCCTGCTGGATTGATCCGCCCCGGCCGCCGAACTGGCCGGTCAGCGCCTCCCAATTGCCGCGCCCGTCCGTGCCGTGTTCGAGGCTGACCGACAGGCCGGCGAGGGCAATCTGCTCGAAGGCGACTTCGCCCCTGAGGAGAGGGCCGAACGAGGGCACGAGATCGATGGTGTCGACGGCGGCGATGGTGTGACCGGCCTCGGCGGAGGCGGGGGCGAGACGCACGCCGGTGATGCGGACGGCCGGTCGCGGCAGCACGCGGATATCGATGCCGCCATCGATGGCGATCTCCAGACCGGTGGCCGATCCGAGCCGCGCCAGCGCAGCCGCCCGCACCGCCGTCCAGTCGACGAAGAAGGCAACGGCGGCGCCCGAGGCAGCGAAAAGACCCAGCAACAGGCCGAGGATGATCAGGAAGCGCTTCAAACCGTCCCGTCCGTATCGACGCTCACACAAGGCCGGATTGCACCCGGCCCGCCTGCGAGCCTAGCCTAAGAGCGGCAGATTAGCCCGCCGAAGGGGGCGGGAAGAAGGCCGGGGGAAATGAGCGAGATCATCAATCTCAATCGCATGCGGAAAGCGAAGGCGCGGGCCGAGAAGGCGCGCGAAGCCGCCGACAACCGCGCCCGATTCGGCCGCAGCAAGGCCGAAAAGTCCCTGGACGAGAAGCGTACGAGCATCGACACGGCGCGTCACGAGGGCCATCGTCTGCCGGCAAAGCGGGAGGAAGAAGAATGAAGGCGTCCGATCTGGTGGTGAAATGCCTCGAGGCGGAGGGGGTCGAGCATATCTTCGGCCTGCCGGGCGAGGAGAATGCCGATGTGATGATCTCGCTGCTGGACAGCAAGATCCGCTTCGTCCTGTGCCGGCACGAGCAGGCCGCCGCCTTCATGGCGGACGCCTACGGAAGATTGACCGGCAAGGCCGGTGTCTGCCTCGCGACGCTCGGGCCCGGCGCCACCAACCTCGTCACCGGGGTGGCGGATGCCAACATGGACCGCGCGCCGCTGGTCGCGATCATCGGCCAGGCCGATACCAAGCGCCTGCACAAGGAAAGCCACCAGGCGATGGATTCGATCGCCATGTACAAGCCGATCACCAAATGGGCGCAGTCGGTGGTGCATCCGGGCAACGTGCCGGAGGTGGTGCGCAAGGCCTTCAAGATCGCCGAGGCCGAGAAGCCGGGCGCCACCCTGATCGAACTGCCCGAGGACCTGATGAAGGAGCAGGTCGCCAAGAAGCCGATGGAGGCCCGCAAGACCCGGCGTCCCGGGGCCGACCACCAGGCGGTGCGGGCGGCGGCCGACCTGATCGCCAAGGCGAAGAACCCGATGATCCTGGCCGGCAACGGCGCGATCAGGAAGCGGGCGGCGAAGCAGCTGCGCCGCCTGGCGCGCAAGACCGGGATCCCGGTGATCAACACCTTCATGGGCAAGGGCGCCATGCCGCGCAACGATCCGCATTGCCTGTTCACCATGGGGCTGCAGGCGAAGGACTGGGCCAACCATGCGATCGACGATGCCGACCTCGTCATCGCCATCGGCTACGACCTGGTGGAATACAGCCCCGGTGCCTGGAACAAGAAGACGGCCAAGAAGATCCTGCATATCGACTTCACCGCGGCCGAGGTGGACGACGCCTATCCGGTGACCGCCGAGGTGGTCGGCGACATCGCCGATGCGCTGTGGCAGCTGAACGAGGAGCTGAACCGCCGCTTCTCGGCCTCAAAGAAGCTGCCGCTGCACAAGATCGCCCGCTGGGGCAAGCTCAGGGCCAAGATCCTGGAGGACTTCGCCACCGAAAAGGCCGATTCGAGCTTCCCGATGAAGCCCCAGCGCGTGCTGTGGGACGTGCGCGAGGTGCTGGGCCCCTCCGACATCCTGCTTTCCGACGTCGGCGCCCACAAGATGTGGATCTCGCGCTACTACCAGTGTGACGAGCCGAACACCTGCCTGATCTCGAACGGCTTCTGCTCCATGGGATTCGCGCTGCCGGGGTCGATCGGCGCCAAGCTCGCCTGCCCCGACAAGCGGGTGCTGTCGATCAGCGGCGATGCCGGCTTCCTGATGAACATCCAGGACCTGGAGACCGCGGCGCGCCTCGGCCTCAACATCGTCGCCATGGTCTGGGTCGACAACGAATACGGCCTGATCAAGTGGAAGCAGCAGAACCAGTTCGCCGGCAAGCATTCGGAACTCGCCTTCAGCAATCCCGACTTCGAGCTGCTGGCCAAGGCCTTCGGCGTCTGGGGCAAGACCATCAGGAAGCCCGGCGAGCTGAAGCCGGCGCTGGAACTGGCCTTCAAGCAGAAGGGGCCGGCCATCATCGCGGTGCCGGTGGACTATGCCGAGAACCGCAAGCTGACCAAGCGGCTGGGCGAGCTGCAGCTGGACGTGCAGATCTGAGCGGCGGGGCGGCCGGTCCTCAGAGCGCGGTTTCGCCGGTTTCGCCGGTGCGGATGCGCATGGCCTGGGAGAGGTCGTAGACGAAGAGCTTGCCGTCGCCGATCTGGCCGGTATGAGCATGCTCGCGGATGGCCTCGACCACCCGGTCGACGATGGCATCGGAGACGCCCAGTTCCACCTTCAGCTTGGGCAGGTAGGAAACCGCGTATTCGGCGCCGCGATAGATCTCGGTATGGCCGCGCTGGCGCCCGAAGCCGCGCACCTCGGAAACCGTCATGCCGTGGACACCGAGGGCCAGCAGCGCCTCGCGGACATCGTCCAGCTTGTAGGGCTTGATGATGGCGACCACGTATTTCATCGCTTGTCCTCTTTCGGCTGTTCCGACAGGACCTGGGGGTCGAGCCGGAAGCGGTTGCGGTCGACGACCCGCCGGTAGGGCGTCTCGATCTTGGCCACCTCGGCATTGACCGCGGTGCAGGAGAAGGTGGCGCGCACCGGCTGGACCAGGGTGCAGTCGCCGGTGAGGTCCTGGCGCACCAGCTGGGGCTCGGTGCAGGCGGACAGCACCTTTTCGCGCAAGGCCGCCTGGGTGGTGGTGTTGGAACTGTAGCAGATCGCAACCTGCAGCGGTTCGACCCGGACGCCCGAGGGCAGGATCACCTGCGGCGGGGCGGTGAAGAAGGGCTGCTCGACCCGCTCGGCGCAGGCCGCGAGCCCCGCCAGCAGGCAGAAAACGGGCGCGAGGACGCGAAACCGGAGGGCGGGCGGGAACGGAATCATGCCGCCATCCTCGCGAGGCCGGCGCGCCGACGCAAGCACTCCACAGCGCGGCAGAATCGAGTATACAGGCGCCTTTCCGGCGGCCCGCTTCCGCCGCCGCCCCCCTTCCACACCAGCCCCGGGTGGCCGCATGCAGGACACGGTCCTCATCATCGATTTCGGATCCCAGGTCACCCAGCTGATCGCCCGGCGCATCCGCGAGACCGGCGTCTATTCCGAAATCGTCCCCTACAACAAGGCGGAAGCCGCCATCGAAAGGCTGCGGCCCCGGGCCATCATCCTGTCGGGGGGCCCCGCCTCGGTCACCGAATCCGATACGCCCAGGGCACCGCAGAAGGTGTTCGAACTGGGCGTGCCGGTGCTCGGCATCTGCTATGGCCAGCAGACCATGTGCGCGCAGCTGGGCGGCATCGTCGAGCCCAGCACCACGCACCGGGAATTCGGCCGCGCCTTCGTCGAGATCAAGGCGCCCTCGCCCCTCTTCGAAGGCGTGTGGGAGCCGGGCAGCCGGCATCAGGTGTGGATGAGCCATGGCGACCGCGTGACCCACCTGCCCGAAGGGTTCCAGGTCTGCGGCATCAGCGAGGGCGCCCCCTTCGCCATCGCCGCCGACGAGAAGCGCCGCTTCTACAGCCTGATGTTCCACCCCGAGGTGGTGCATACCCCCGACGGGGCGAAGCTGCTCGCCAACTTCGTCCACAAGATCGCCGGCCTCAGCGGAGACTGGACGATGGCGGCGTTCAGGAAGAAGGCGATCGAGGCGATCCGCGCCCAGGTGGGCGGTGGCCGCGTGATCTGCGGCCTTTCCGGCGGGGTGGACAGTTCGGTCGTCGCCGTGCTGCTGCACGAGGCGATCGGGCCCCAGCTCACCTGCGTCTTCGTCGACCACGGCCTGCTGCGGGCCGGCGAGGCGGAGCAGGTGGTGGAGCTGTTCCGCGGCCGCTTCAACATCTCCCTCGTCCACTCGGACGCGAGCGAGCTTTTCCTCGGCAAGCTCGCCGGGATCAGCGACCCGGAGCAGAAGCGGAAGATCATCGGCGCCACCTTCATCGACGTGTTCGACGCCGAGGCGAAGAAGGTGGGCGGCGCGGATTTCCTGGCCCAGGGGACGCTCTATCCCGACGTGATCGAGAGCATTTCGCCCTCCGGCGGGCCCTCGGTGACCATCAAGTCGCACCACAATGTGGGCGGCCTCCCCGAGCGGATGCATATGAAGCTGGTGGAACCCTTGCGGGAACTCTTCAAGGACGAGGTGCGCGTTTTGGGCCGCGAGCTCGGCCTGCCCGCCGACATGGTGGGCCGCCACCCCTTCCCCGGCCCGGGCCTCGCCATCCGCATTCCGGGCGACATCACCCGGGAGAAGGCTGACCTGCTCCGGAAGGTGGACGCCGTCTATCTCGACGAGATCCGCCAGGCCGGGCTCTATGACCAGATCTGGCAGGCCTTCGCCGTGCTGCTCCCGGTGCGCACGGTGGGCGTGATGGGCGACGGGCGCACCTATGACTATGCCTGCGCGCTCCGCGCGGTCACCTCGACCGACGGCATGACCGCCGACTACTACCCCTTCGAGCACAGCTTCCTCGGCCGGGTGGCCACCCGCATCATCAACGAGGTGCCGGGGGTGAACCGGGTGACCTACGACATCACCTCGAAGCCGCCGGGGACGATCGAGTGGGAGTGAGGGCGGCGGCCCGAGCGCCACGCCGCGCGCGGACATTTCTGGCCGCTTGCGGGGGCGGCAGCCCGCGCCGAAGCCCCGCGCGCAGATCCAATCGGAACATTTGTCCTGTCGGACATTCCTGTCCGACGACCGGCCGCGGACAATTCTGTCCGCTCGCCCCGCCGAAACGGCCGCGGCCAGGTCTGGCCGCCTTGAGCGGCGGACATTTCTGTCCGCTGGCCCGCCCCCGCCTTCTTCCTGACCGGGCATGACCTGACCATCCGCGGTGTCGCCACGGGCTCCGTCAGCGCATGGTCGGCGCCGATAGAAGGACGCAGATGCCCGGATCGGGTCCGAAATAGCATAACTTATTGTTCTATATATATTTTGTCTATTACACGCCTTTTCCAGCCTTGCCTAAATCAGCCAACTCGCGCCAATTCGAGCCAGAAAAAACCAGTTCCACACCAGCTAGAGTCTGTTCCGAGCCAGTTTTCGCCAGTTCGTGCCAAGCGTTTCCGTTTACGGAAAGCTCGGCAGGCAGGCACCCCACGCCACCCGCCGCCAAGTGCCGCCAACTCTTCACCTACAGATTCACGATGGCCAAGCGCAGGCCGTCTCGCAACGGCCGTCAATCGAGCATTATAGGGGAATTAAGGAATTCTGTCAACAAAATTGCCGTATGGCGTGTTTTTTCGAGCGCTTGGCTTGGACCTACCAGTGCTGATCTACCCCCTGCCTTGCCAAGTCGGCTCACGAGAACAGCAGGAATTGAGATGTGAATTCTTCTCACTATGGCCGTCGAAGTTTCATCAGCTCTCAACAGGCCAGCCGCAGCCCTGCTGCCTTGCGGTCAGGCCGAGCGCTATCTCAGAAGTTTAGTATAGCGTCCACACATTTTTGGAACGGCACCCACACATCTTTGCATTTTTTGTAACCAATAGGTTAGATTCAAATGACAGTTGGCAAAAAGCAAACTCCTTATCGACAATATACACGTATTAGCTGTATTTTCCTATAGAATACGGTGATGGCGGCCCAGGCCAAAAACCAAGCCAAAAAGGGGGGACATAGATGCCGAAACGGGATGACCTGCTGAACGCCGTCGCGAAACTAATCTCCGATTATCGTGAGGGTGAGATCGCGACGCCCAATGCTGCTCACGTCGATCGTTGGATCCGACAATTCCCCGACACTGCTCAGGAACCAATCCTGTCAGAACTGACCCATGTCTTCGGCAAAACATATTTCACGCGGAAGAAGGTCGAAGCATTTTTGTCAACTGTGGTATCCAGCGACAAGTTCGCTGGCGACGATCCATGCGCCTTTTGGCGAGGGGTCCAATTCCTGAGACTGCAAACGGCCGGAAATAGTCAGCACGATATGCTCGCTCTCTTCGAGAAAGCACTCAAGAAGAAGTGCGGCCTAAGTCTCGCTGATTGTGGTGCAGAGCCTCACACATATGTCTACCTCGACGATGTGCTGTTCTCCGGCGGTCGGATCAAATCCGACATTGTCGGCTGGATCAAGGGTGCGGCACCGAAGAAGGCCAAGCTGGCGATTATCACCATTGGCATTCATGCTCTGGGGCAATGGTTTGCGGGCAAGGATATAACGACTGCAGCAAAGGACGTCGGAAAGACGATTGACATAACTTGGTGGAGGGTTCTCGAAATCGAAGACCGCAAGTCCTACATGACAAACTCTGACGTTCTCCGGCCAACAGTCATCCCTCCCGATCCGGAAACTCAAGCGTATGTCGCCGGACTTGGTGCCATTCCGATATTGAGGATTCCCGGGCAAGTCGGTGAGCGAGGATTTTTCTCATCGGACTCTGGCCGTTCTCTGCTGGAACAACGGTTCCTGATTGCCGGTGTGCAGGTACGTAAGCGGTGCCCACATCTTAACATCTATATGCGCCCCTTAGGGAATAGCATGATGAAGACGATGGGATTCGGTTCGATGGTTGTTACATTTCGAAATTGCCCCAACAACGCGCCGCTTGTTTTGTGGGCGGGTAATCCATGGTACCCTCTGTTTCCACGCAAGACCAACTAAGCCATGGCTAAGCCTGAGTATAGAAATTACCATCGGCAAGAAGTCGCTTGCTTTCGCAAGACGGCAGATAATTTTGGCGGCCTATCTAATATGGCTCCCGGCTTTCCGATAAAGATATTAGGCCATCATATTCGCACCTCTGAGGCGTTGTACCAAGCGTGCAGGTTTCCTCATATGCCAGATATCCAACATATTATTCTTAATGAAACGAGCCCAATGACCGCCAAAATGCGAACCAAACCCTATCGCAAGGATTCGCGCTACGATTGGGACGACGTCAAAGTCCCAATCATGAAATGGTGCTTACGTATTAAACTTATTAATAATTGGGAAAAATTCTCGGCACTTCTATTATCGACTGGCCAAAGACCGATTGTTGAGGATTCGCGTAAGGATGATTATTGGGGCGCGAAGCCCAATGGAGACAATATACTGGAAGGTCAGAACGTACTTGGTCGACTTCTGATGGAGCTTCGGGAAAAATTGAGGGTCTCCCCCGAGCAACTTAAAGTTGTTCATGTGCCGCCGATATCTCAGTTCTTATTATTGGGCGAACCTCTCCAAGCGGAAAGCTTATCGCTCGGCGGCTACGCGCCTATTCGTGCAGCGAACACAGACGAAGTCAGGACATTTTCCGAGGCGCACAGCGAGTTGCTGCAATTCGCTATTGGTCATTTGTTGCCAACCTTCAACTTACAGCGGGAGTTGCAAGCTGCTGTCCTAACGACAATCGCCAAGAACTTAGAAATCGGGACGCTAGCTAGCGCAGGCATACTTCACGAACCCCAAAACTTCGATTTGTTGGAGGGGCGGAATACCCTTGAAGATCGGCTGGGGGGAAGCCCCCCCGAACATGTAACCTTCGGCGATATGGTCGCTTCCGTCGAGAAAATGGAGCTCGGATATAAGCATTTTTGCGATCGGATAGTGAAGGTTGCCGAGCGGTCAGGCGGCGCCACGTCTCCCCAAGAAGTCGCGCCCGACCACTGGGAGCGATGGCGGATCAGCCATAACCGCATGATCGAAGCGTACGAAGGAATTAAGCGCGATCCCCGTATGGGTAAGCTGTATCGCCCGGTCCGCCCTAGCCGATGGGGCGCCAAGATTGAGCCGCCAGCGGCTCCGCCCGACGATTGGGTGCCTTATCCTGTCGCTGTTCAACAGGCATTGGATGAAATAGACCAAACACCTATTGGTCGTTGGGCTAGACAAAATTGTCCACCAGACATCCTCCCCTATTATGCTGAAATACTTTTTGGTGAAGACGTTGACTTGGAAGGCGCTCGCCCCCCTTCCACTCGCCGGGAAAAGATCAGACGCGCCGACAAGGGTTTTTTCCATTTCTCAGATGACCTGACGGCGATCCATTATCATGATGCAGATTCACCGCATTATGTTGATATCCATATCCGACGATCGGATCTAAAACGACAAATAGAAATAATTAAGTGCATAGACCCAAACTCTAAACCACACTGATCAATCGGGGAAAATTTCCTAGGAACTTAGGTAACGTCATAGACAGGCTTCCCCTCGATACCACCAAAGTACACCCTACCGTGAGCGCCGATATCTTTGGCTGTTTCACGCCGAGCAGTTCGGACAGCAGCGGCCTGGTCGAGACGGCGGCGCATCCCGCTTTCAGGATTGATCCAAAACACCCTGCGGGATGTGAATGGGGCTAAATTGCACGCTGAATGATACACGCCCGTAGCCAATATTCAGGCGAGAAGAGATCATGCGCGCTATCAGCATCGGCCAACTGCACCGGATGACCGGCAAGGCCATCGCAGCTCTCCCCGGTCCCGTCCCTATCAAGTCGGGGGACAGGGTGATCGCGCTTCTGCTTCCGGCGAGGATGGATAAGGTCGTCCCGGCGGAGCCCACGGCGGTTGCGGAGCCGGCGGAGTCTTAGGTCATGGACATCACCTTGCCGCTCTACGTCGTGCTCGGCCTGAGTCTGGGCTTCATCGCCGGGGTATGGTTCGTGCCCGAGCGATTGGATAGACGGTGGATTTTCCTCCTCTCGCTGGCGGGGCTCAGCCTTCTTCTCGCTCTGCCGCTGATGCCTTGGGATCATCTCACCGAGGCGCCCGTCGACGTGGCGAGGTTCGTCGGCCTCCTCGCCGGCATTCACTTCGCCGCCAGCGTCGTCGGCGCGGCACCGCCGGTTGTCGTCGCCCGCTTGTGGCGCCTTTTCCGCAATCGGCAGGCGAGAGCCGGCGCGACGAAACGGTGACCGCCTTTGGGCGATGCCCCGGCTGGGGGACCGATCGTTGAGGCTGGGCGGGCGTGTCGAAATATCGCCGATCGAGGACGATTGGCCCACCCACTTGCCTTCGGTTTGTCGAAGGGCGAGACGACCGCTACGCGGTCCCTCGGGAGAGGGTTGGTGGTAGGGTTCCGGCGAGCGTTTCCCTCCACGATCGAGGATGCCGCATGGGACTGCGTGAGGTCATGCGCGAGCTGCAGTGGTCGCCGGCCGAGAAGAAGATCGCCCGCCAGGCCTATGATGCCGGGCGGGAGCGGGTGCTGGCCGAAACGGTGGCCGCGTTCAAGGCGAAGGCCGCGGCGGTCGGCACGCCGGGCGAGATGTGGGCGATGCAGGACTTCCTGGTAACGCGGGAGGGAGACCTCAACCACCTGCTCGACTATCGCTATTCGCAGCTTCCGCGCGTGCTGGGGCAGATGATCGGCCGCGGGCTGCTGGAGGAGAGCGCCGTCGCCGGGTTGAGCGAGGAAAAGCGCGAGATCATTCGCGAGGTGGCGGCGATGGTGGCGAAGGGCGGGGATTAGCCCCCACCCTGCCCTCCCCCATGGCTTTCGCCACGGGGGAGGAGAAAAGAGGGGGCCTCTCCCATCCGCCTTCGCCGAGGCTGCGGCGGACCGGGGGAGGAGGAAAGTTGTCGGGCCTGCTTCACCGCGGCTTATGCTCCGTTCCCATTCCCGCGGTGATGAAGAGCGCGGTGGCCGCGCCGGCGACATCCGCCGTGTGCCAGACCCCGCGCGGGTTGATCGCATAGTCGCCCGGGCCGAGGGTGACGCGGGCGGTTCCCGATGGCGTTTCCTGGATGAGCGTGATCTCGCCCGCCGTGCAGATCACCACCTCCTCGCCCTGCGGATGCCGCTCCCAGCTCGTCCAGTTCTCGCTGAAACTGTAGAGGGAGACGAGGCGGCCCTCGGCGCCGTCGGCTTCGGTGCGTTCGGCATAGGCGGCGTACCAGTCCATGCCGGTGAATTCGGGCTGTGCCTCGGCCCGGGCGCCGAGGCCGAGATGGAGCGGGAAACGCGCGAGCGGCAATGGCTTCGTCATGCTGGAACCTCCTTCTGGGGGAGCGGGCCTGGATTCCGGGGCGGCGGCTTCGGTCCGCCGCCCGGCAGTCCAGGGCCCCTTCCAGATCACCGTACCGTCCCGCCGAGCGGTGATGCGAGATTGTTCTTGATTTGTTCCCGACGAGCGCCTATCTTTGCCGGCATGGAACAGATGCACAGCCATGCCGGCCCGCCGCTTCCCTTCCTGGGGATGCCGCGGGCGCCCGTCGCCCCGGCCCGCCACCGGCTGATCCTCGCCGTGCTGCCCGACGACGCGACCCAGCTCCGCATCGCCGCCCAGGCCTGGCGGCTGCACAACCGCTACCGGCTGCGTGGCCGGCCGCTCGAGATCGGGCGCTTCCACCTGCCGCTGTTCGCGCTGGGCGAGCATGCGCAGCTGCCCGAGCGCGGCATCGCCGCGGCGAAGCGCGCCGCCGCCGGCGTGTCGGTGCGGTCCTTCGACATCGGCCTCGACCGGGTGACCAGCTTCGCCCGCCCCGGCCAGCCGCAGCCGGTGGTCATGCTGGGCGACGGCGGCCTCGCCGGCTTCGAGCAGCTGCAGGAGGCGCTGGGCGCGGCGCTCCGTGGCGCCGGGCTGCCGGCGCGGGCCGGCACCCCGCATGTGACGCTGCAATACGACCGCCGCGCGGTGCCGGAGGAGACGATCGAGCCGCTTTGCTGGCGGGTGCAGGATTTCGTGCTGCTGCACGAGCATCTGGGCCAGGACCGGCAGAGCCTGCTCGGCCGCTGGCCGCTGA
>JALHMN010000114.1 GCA_022844005.1 bacterium
TCACCATCACCCGCGGCACGCTGCCGCTGGTGCTGTTCGACCACCGCACCTATGGCACCGTGGTGGGTCGGCTGCTGGTGCCGGGCTTCCTCTCCTCGGCCGCGGCGCCGCTCGTCTACGCCCTTGTGATCGACGGCTTCGGCCCGGCGGCGGCACTCCATCTCTCGATCGGCGTGGCCGCCGTCATGCTGGTGGCCGGCTGGATGCTGCGCCGGCGTTTCCGCCGGTCGTTCTGAGGGCAAGAAAGAGGCCCCGCCGGTTTCCCGGCGGGGCCCTGGTCCTTCATTCGCTCAGGCGGCCTTGTAGCCCAGCACGGCCTTGATCTCGAGGAACTCCTCGAAGCCGTACTTGCCCCATTCGCGCCCGTTGCCCGACTGCTTGTAGCCGCCGAAGGGGGCGGACATGTCGGGGGCGGAGCCGTTCAGGTTGATCTGCCCGGCGCGGAGCTCGTTCGCCACCTTGCGGGCCTTCTCGATATCGCCCGACTGCACATAGCCGGCGAGGCCGTAGACGGTGTCGTTGGCGAGGCCGATGACCTCCTCCTCGGTCTCGTAGGGCAGGATCGACAGCACGGGCCCGAAGATCTCTTCCCGCGAGATCGTCATCTCCGGCTTCACGTTGGCGAAGACGGTCGGGCGCACGTAGTAGCCGCGGTTCAGCCCCTCGGGCCGTCCGAGGCCGCCGGTGACCAGCGTGGCGCCTTCCTTGATGCCCTGCTCGATCAGGCCCTGGATCTTGTTGTACTGGGTCTCGCTCACCACCGGGCCGATGGTGGTGTCCTTGGCGGCCGGATCGCCCACCTTCACCTTCTCGGCCGCGGCCTTGGCGATGGCGACGGCCTCGGCGTGCTGGGACTTCTGCACGAACATGCGGGTCGGCGCGTTGCAGGACTGCCCCGAGTTCAGGAAGCAGGCGGTGACGCCGCCGGCGACGGCCTTGGCGAGGTCGGCATCGGGCAGGATGATGTTGGCCGACTTGCCGCCCAGTTCCTGGTGCACGCGCTTCACCGTGTCGGCGGCGGCCTTCGCCACCGCGATGCCGGCCCGGGTCGAGCCGGTGAAGGAGACGAGGTCGACCTCGGGGTGTGAGGAGATCGCCTGGCCCACGGTCGGCCCGTCGCCGTTCACCAGGTTGAACACGCCCTTCGGCACGCCCGCGTCATGCAGCACCTCGGCGAAGAGGATGGCATCCAGCGGCGCGATCTCGGAAGGCTTCAGCACCATGGTGCAGCCGGCGGCGAGAGCGGGGATCACCTTGCAGGCGATCTGGTTGATCGGCCAGTTCCAAGGCGTGATGAAGCCGCAGACGCCGATCGGCTCGCGGCGGATCTGGGTGCGGCCCTCGACATGCTCGAACTCGTAGTCCTGCAGCACCTTGATCATCTGGCTGATATGGGCGACGCCCATGGCCGCCTGGGCCTTGTTGGCGAGCCAGGCGGGGGCGCCCATCTCGGCCTGGATGGCGGCGGCGATTTCGCCGTAGCGGGCCTGGTAGGCCTCGAGGACCTTCTGCAGCAGCGCGACGCGCTCTTCCTTGCTGGTGCGCGAGAAGGCCGGGAAGGCCTTGCGGGCCGCCTTCACCGCCTTGTCGACATCGGCCGCCGAGCCCATGGAGATCTGCGCCACGGCCTCTTCGGTGGCCGGATTGATGACGTCGTAGAGCTTCGGCGTGACGGGATCGACCCAGGCGCCGTCGATATAGAACTTGGTGTTGTTGCCGCTCATGGGTTTTGTTCCTCCGGTTGGGGATGCGAATTCGGACGGCGATCCTAGCGCATCCGGCGGAGGGATAGAAAAGCCCTCCGCGCCTATTTTCCTGCCGGCGGGGCCGCCTTCGGATCGGGCAGGAAAAGCAGGAACAGCGTCTTCTGGTCGGGCAGGCCGGTGACCGGGATCTTTCGCTCCTGCTGGAATTTCTCCAGCGCCACGCGCATTTCGGGCGTGAATTTGGGTTCCGCCTCCTTGGGCAGGTGCTTGCGCTCGACCAGCGCGCCATGCACCCGGACGATGATCTCCTCGTACACGCTGACCACCGCGCCCTTGTGCCCGGCCACCATCATCGGCGACTGCGTGGTCATCCGGTCCTTCGCCAGCGCCGCGCCGAGGCGGTTCACCGCCAATCCGAAGGCTTCCTTGGGATTGGCGCGGCAATAGTTCTCCACCAGAACCAGAAGGAGGTCGGTCGTTTGCCACGGTGTGATGTCATAGGTTTCCGGCCGCATCTGGTTGACGGCGCTGAGATAGCCGTCGATCCAGCCGGCGAAGAGCGAGAGTTCTGCTGCCTTGGCCTCACGTGCCTGCAGGAACTGCGCACAGGCCGCCGCGCCGCCACCGTCAAGGGCGAACCTGCCCTCGCGATCGGCCGCCGCAGCGGATGCGCCGGAAACGAATGCCGCCACCAGGCTCATCACCATCCGCTTCATTTCAGGCCCCCTTGTCGCCGAAGTGTTGCACGAAAGAAAAGGGCCGGCGGTTCATCAGAACCGCCGGCCCTCGCTACTCCAGCCGATACGCTGTCTTCAGGCAAGCACCGACCGGCGGCGCCGGACGATGCCCAGAGCGAGAATTCCGCCGGCCAGCAGGAGCGCGGCGGCCGGTTCCGGGACATCGCTGCTCGCGACCAGGATCGATGTCATCAGCAGCGAGTCGGGGCTGCCGTCGAAATCGAGGAAGGTCGGAAACATGGTGGCGAAGTCGGGATCGGCGGTATCGAGCGGATCGTCGTTGACGAACATGAGCCGGAACTTGCTCACACCCGGATCGAAGAAGTAGCTCTCGCCAGGGGCAATCGTATCGACGAGGACATCGGCGACATAGATCTCGAACGGTCCGATGAAGCCCGTCGGCGCACCGACCTCGGTGAATTCCCCGCCGCCCACCAACTCGTAGCTGAAGCCGTCGGCGAAGGGCGGATCATACCAGCGTCGCGGCTGCGGCGCCGGGAACTCGAACACGATCGCGTCCGGGTTCTCCTGGATGAAAGGCAGCAGCGGATTGTCCTGGGTGGTCCCCAGTTCGACGCCGCCGACGCCGCCGAAGGCGAAGATGAAGGTCGGCGCGTCGTTGTTGGCGGTGAGGATCTCCGTCTCCTGCGCGACCAGGTCGGTCAGGGGAACCGGCGCGAAACCGGTCATGTCGAACAGCGTCGTTTCGGGACCGAGAGCCAATTTCGTGAGCCCGGCAACAAGGGCGGCAAGGTCGGCATCGTCGTTGGTGTTGCCGAGGTACTCCTCGAAGAACTCTTGGATGATCTGATAGACGTCGCCCGAGGGGGTCTCGTAGTAGCGGTTCCCGTCGGCGTCGATCAGGATCGGTACGTAGGTCTGCCCGTCGGTGCCGATCGCGGACAGGATCGAGACGTCGCCGCCGAACGATGCGGTGGCTACCCCGCCGCCGTCGCCGTCACCGTCGAAGAAGCCGTTGCGCAGCAGCACTTCCCCGGTGGCCGGGTCGAAGTAGACGAAACCCGCGACGGCGTCGTTGGCGATGGCCAGACCATTGAACGTCTCGATCGCCCGGCCTTCCGTATCGGCGAAGACGCCTTCGGAGAACCCTTCATGCGGCTTGGTGAAGAGGCGAAGCCCCGTCGATGGATCTACGGCCGCATCGCCCACGACCACGACCGAGAAGCCGGTATTCGGCTCGGAGAACAGTGGCAGGCCCGTGGTCTCGTCGAGGAGCGGGCCGGTCCCGATAGAAATGCTGGACTGGCCGAGCGAGTACAGGTCGGGGTTGAGCTGGCTAAGACGTGCCAGCGCCTGCGCCTCGTTCTCCGCCGAACCATAGTAGATGTTGAAGCTGCGGCTCTCGCCGACGGCCAGATCGCCGAAGGCGAAATCGAAGACCGAACCGTGATCGTCGACGCCGAGGTCGATGAAGTCGGTGTTGACCGATGCCGGCCCGTTCGAGCCCGTCGTTCCCGCGAAGGTAAGCGGGTCGCTGCTCGCAAATCCGTTGTTGCTGGCAAACCGGACATTGCCGCCCGTGGATTCCAGATTCGCCTCGACACCCTGGTGGGTGACGAACTCGGCGAATTCGGTGGGGGGCACGTCCCAATCCATGGCCCGGCGATAGACGACATCCTGTGCCGTGCCGGAGCCGGTGTTGGCGATGGTCACGGTGACCTGAAAGATGTCCGGCGCGATGGAGCCGCCGAACTGGTGCGTCACCTGGACCGGCGCGCCGGAAAGATTGACGGACGACAGGGCCGACCCCGCCGTCGAAGCGAAGGTGCCGCCGATCAGCCCGCCGCTTCCAGCGCTCTGATTGGCGAAGCCCGAGGTCAGCGTCGAAGATCCGCCGAGGTCGTAGTTGGTGGAAACGCCCCAGCCTTCGCAGAAGCAGCCGGGTGAAATCGCGTCGCCCACCCCCACCCGGTAGACGCCGTAGGGAAAGAAGCCTGCTTCGGGATGGAAGCCCGAAAAGTTCAACTCGCCCGTGTCGTTCACACCGAGCAGCGTGTTGCCGTACTGGATCACTGCGCCGGCATGGGCAAGGCCCGGTGCCGATGCGATGGCAAGCGCCGCCAGCATCACCTTCGGGCTTGGCAGATTTCGTCTGAGCATCGGATTCACCCCCGTTACAATTGGACCCGAGGGGCGATGAGCAAGGGAGATGCCAAACAGACATTCTTGAGGCAGCAAGAGGGGTTTGGTTATTCACCGATATTTGATTGTAACAAAATCTGACATCCCCCAAACAGACTAGCGATCGCTGACCACCGCTTCGATCAGCATTGGTCCGCTACTTGTAATTGACTTCTTGAAGGCCGCATCGAAAGCCGCCGGTTCAACCACACGTTCGGCCTGCATGCCGAGGCCTCGGGCGATTGCGCTGACGTCAACGGGGGGATCGCGGAAATCCATGCCGATCGGCTGGTCGTTGCCATGGAAGGCCTTCAGCCGTTCCTTCAGGATGCGGTAGCCGCCGTTGTTGGCGATGACATAGGTGATCGGCAGCTTCTTGTGGGCCGCGGTCCAGAGAGCCTGGATGCTGTACATCGAGCTGCCGTCACCGATCACCGCCACCACCCGGCGGTCCGGCAGGGCCAGAGAAACGCCGACCGCGGCCGGCAGTGCCCAGCCGATACCGCCGGAGACGTTGCCGAAATAACCGAGCCGGTCGCGGTAGGGCATCAGGTGCAGAAGCCGGCGCGAGGAGACGATGCCCTCGTCCACCACCACGGCGTCTTTCGGCAGCAGGTTGGCAAGGCGCAGCATCAGCCAGTCCGGATCGATCGGCCGGGCGCTGCCCTTCGATTCGAGCTCGGCCGCCAGCACGCTGCGCTGGGCGCTCCAGTTCACGATTCCCGCGGGCTGGCCGCGGGATTGGCCCAGCCGGGGCAGCAGCGCCCGGATGGTCTGTTTCAGATCGGCACGGATGGCGATCTCGGCGGGATAGTTCTTCCCCATCTCCCAGTCGTCCTGGCCGATCTGCACGACGGCGAGGCCGGGTGGCAGCGGATCGACCGGCGAGAAGATCGACATGCGCAGTACGTCGGCGCCGAGGCAGAGGAGAAGGTCGTAGGGCGCGAGCGTGTCGCGCACCTCGCGCTGGCTGCGGGTCAGCGGTCCGACATAGTTCGGATGTTCGGAGGGAAAATGGGCCCCGTGCGGAACGGTCTGCTGGTAGACCGCTGCACCCATCGCCTCCGCCAGTTGTGCCGCCTCGGCGAAGGCGTCCGACGTCACCACCTCGTGGCCGGCAATGATCGCCGGGCGCTTCGATGTCTTCAGCCGGTCGGCGAGCGCGCCGAGGGCGGCATCCGAGGGGCGCACCGCCGTATCGACCCGGGTCCGGTTGCCCAGTTCGACGGCGGCTTCGGCATTCAGCACATCGCCCGGCAGCGAGATGAAGACCGGCCCCATCGGGTGGGTCATCGCCACCTTGGCCGCGCGGCGGAGCGTGCGGGGCAGATCCTCCAACCGGGTGATCTCGGTCGCCCATTTCACCACCGGTGCCGCGATCGGCACCAGCGGGGCGTAGAGCAAGGGCTCGGTCAGGCCGTGCCCCTGTTCCTGCTGGCCGGCGGTGACGATCATCGGGGTGCGCGAGTTGTTCGCCGTGTAGATCGCCCCGATCGCATTGCCGAGACCGGGCGCCACATGCACGTTGCAGGCGGCGAGCCGGCCGCTGGCCCGGGCGAAGCCGTCGGCCATGGCGACCACGAGCGATTCCTGCATCGCGAGCACATAGGTGAGGTCGGGATGCTCGCCGAGCGCGTGCATGATCGGCAGTTCGGTGGTGCCCGGATTGCCGAAGAGATGCGTGACGCCCTCGTCCTTCAGGACCGACAGGAAGGCCGAGCGGCCGGTGGTCGCATTGCTGCTTTGCATGGTTCCATCCCCTAGACTTCGGCCCTCACCATACCGGGCTTTGGCCGGAACCGAACAGTGCAGGCGACAGAAGACTGGATCGACATCGCGCGCGAGCCCGAGACGGGGATCGAGCTGATACGCGCCCGCTTCGGCGGCCATGCGTACGACCCGCATGCGCATGACGAATATCTGATCGGCGTCACCGAAGCCGGTGTGCAGGGTTTCAACTGCCGGCGAATCGCGCATCGATCGACGCCCGGCACCGCGATCCTCATGGAACCCGGCGAGCGGCATGACGGTCATGCGGCGGCCGAGCCGGGCTTCACCTACCGCATGCTTTACCTGCCGCCCGGCTGGCTGCGCCGGCGTCTGTCGGACCTGGTCGAGGCGCCGGCCGCCTGGCCCGAATTTCGCCGGACCTTGAGTGACGCGACGGGCCTCGGTGCCGCCGTGCTGGCGGCGCATTCGGCGCTCCGGGAGGAGAGGCCACGGATCGTTCGCGATGCCGCGCTCGACCGCCTCGTGCTTTCGCTCCGCTCGGATCTGATCCAGCACGGGGCTCTTCCGGAAGTGAGGTTCGCGCCTCGGGCGGCGGCGCGCGCCCGGGCGGCACTGGAGGAGCGGATGGCCGAGGATATCGGCATCGACGACCTGGCGGCGGAAGCGGGTATGAGCCGGTTTCGGCTCAGCCGCGCCTTCAAGGCGGCCTATGGCCTTGCGCCGCACGCCTATCTGATCGAACTGCGCCTGCGCGCGGCCCGCCGGCTGCTGGCGCAGGGCTCGCCCCCGGCGGAGGTGGCGAGTGCCGTAGGATTCGCCGATCAGAGCCATCTGGGCCGCTGGTTCCGGCGTGCCTTCCGGCTCACTCCCGCGGCCTACCGGTACCTCTGCACAAATCTTCCAGACGGGCAGGCCCGTACTGCCTGATGATCAGGGCACCATGATCGTGAAGGGGCCCATGTCCGACCGTCCGCTGATCCCGACCAAGATCGCCATCGTGCTGCGCGAGGATCTGGCCGCCTGGCAGAAGCTGAACGTCACCGCCTTCCTCGCTTCCGGCATCGCCTATGCGGTGCCCGATGCCGCTGGCGAGCCCTATCGGGACGCGGCCGGCCGGCGCTTCTGCGCGCTGTTCGGCCAGCCGGTGATGGTTTTCGCCGCTGATCGCGCCGGGCTGCAGAGGGCGCAGCGGCAAGCCATCGAACGAGGTCTTCGCGTCGCACCTTATATTGCCGCCATGTTCAGCACGGGGCACGACGCGGCGAACCGCGCCGTCTTCGCTGCGGATGATCCGGCGGACCCGGACCTCGTCGGTGTGGCCATCCATGGCGAGCGCAAGCAGGTCGACAAGGCGGTGAAGGGGCTCTCGCTACACGGCTAGCGCGTCCCTCGTGCGGCTCCGGCCTCTTCCATCGTTTTAGTCACGAAGGCGTGCTTGGCGTTGCGATAGCTCGCGATGTCCTCGCCGAATGCCGCGGCCAACTGCTTTTTCAGATCGCCGTACGCCTTTGCCTTGTCCGGGCGGGCGCGCAGGTAGTCGCGGAACAGGATGAACCCCTCCCAGCGCGGGTTGGTGGTCTCCATGACGTGGATGTGGTGCGTCCAGGGGCCGGGCATGCCTTTGCGGAAGAAGAGTTCGTCGGGCAGGAATGACTCGTATTCCGGCAGATAGGTGTAGCCCAGCGCCACCAGCGGATCGATGGTGGTGGTCCGGGCGACGCTCAGGTCGGGCACCCCGACCAGGAGGTCGATGATCGGCTTCGCCGCCAACCCGGGGACGGACGTGCTACCGACATGCTCGATTGCCAGCGCCTGCGGGCCGAGCGCCGCCCCGACGCGTACGCGCTCGATTTGGAACAGCCTTGGCCAAGCTGAGTCGTAGTCGGCCACGACGATAGAGCCGCCACCATACCGCTCCATGCGCGCGTCCTTTCCGTCCGCCTGCATCGCGAATCTGAACAATCCATTCCAGGACGGGTTTTGCAACAGCAGGCGCGCCCGATTGTCACAGCGCCGACACATCCATCGCCTATGTCCGCTAGCAACGCAACTGTGCGGGAATGGCGCTTGGGCGAGGGGAATATCATGAACGCAGAGGATCTGACCCGCCGCATCCAGGCCGAGATTGCCGACAGCTTCGACGAAGAGCTGGAAATGGAACTCGACGACGGGCGCCTCGCCGCCCTCGTCGGGGATCCGGCCGAGGCGCAGGCGGCCGGCCTCGAGCGCCGAAGCTACTTTCGCGAACTCTTTCGGCTTCAGCATGAATTGGTCCGCCTTCAGGACTGGGTACAGCACCAGAAGCTGAAGGTTCTCGTCATTTTCGAGGGCCGGGATGCCGCCGGTAAGGGAGGCGTCATCAAGCGCGTGACCCAGCGTCTCAACCCCCGCATCTGCAAGGTTGTCGCCCTGCCGGCCCCGAACGAACGCGAGAAGACACAGTGGTATTTCCAGCGCTATCTCGCGCATCTGCCGGCGGGCGGCGAAATCGTGCTGTTCGATCGCTCCTGGTACAACCGCGGCGGCGTCGAGCGGGTGATGGGCTTCTGCGGCGAAGACGATGTGGAAGAGTTCTTCCGCACCGTCCCTGATCTCGAGAGAATGCTGGTCCGCTCCGGCATCGTCCTGATCAAGTACTGGTTCTCGATCACCGACGAAGAGCAGGAACTGCGCTTCCGGATGCGGATCGAGGATCCGATGAAGCAATGGAAGCTGTCGCCGATGGATCTCGAATCCCGGCGGCGATGGGAAGCGTACACACGGGCCAAGGAAGACATGCTGGCCCGTACGCATACCGCTGAATCTCCCTGGTGGGTGGTGGAGGCGGTGGACAAGAAGCGTGCGCGCCTCAATTGCATCCATCACCTGCTGAGCACGATCCCTTACGGCGACGTCGAGCACCCGCCGGTCATCCTGCCGGCGCGTGTGCGCAATCCGGACTACCTGCGCGGGCCGGTCCCGCCGGAATTGTATGTGCCGGCTATCTATTGAGCGCCGAGGGAACTGCTTTGCCGTAGGAACTATATTCGGGTTCGGGCCATTGGCGGGGCTGCCGCGATGACGGCGATCAATCAATCCTCGCGTGACTATCACCGCTGGCTGGAGGCGGAACTCGGCCCTGCCTTCGTCGAGGCGGACTTGCCGAAGAAGTTCAGGAAGATGGCCGCCGGGCCCTTCTCCTTCCTGCGCGCCACCTACTGGCGATGGGCGGAGACGGTGCTGGATGTCTGCCCTGAACTGGGCGATGCGCCCGCCGTGCTGGGCGTGGGGGATATTCATCTGGAGAACTTCGGTACCTGGCGGGATGCCGACGGCCGCTTGGTTTGGGGCGTCAACGATTTCGACGAGGCGGCCGAAATGCCCTTCGTGCTGGACATCGTCCGGCTTGTCGTGAGCGCCATATTGGCCCGCGCCCGAGGCAGCATTTCCGCCCGCGACGTCTGCAAGGAGATCCTGTCCGGCTACAAGGAGGGGCTGGAGCAACCATGCCCCTTCGTGCTCGACGAACGCCACAAGGCCCTGCGCAAGCGGGTGGTCGTGCCGGAGAGCGAGCGCAAGGCCTTCTGGCGGGACCTGCAGAGCGGCTTCGTCGACGACGGCGAGCCGCCGCTGTTGCCCTTCGTCATCGCATTGCAGGCGGCGGTGCCGGAGCCGCCGTTGAGGATGGAGTTCCGGCGCCGTGCCGCGGGCACCGGCAGTCTCGGCCGCCTGCGTATCGTCGGCTGGGGCTCATGGCGCGGTGGCCGAGTGATTCGCGAGGCGAAAGCCGGGGCTCCCTCGGGCTGGCAGCGCGCGCATGGAAAGACGGCCGGGCCGCTGCGCTGCCTGGAAGCCGGCACCGGCCTTTATCGCGATCCCGACCCTTGGCTGCGGATGGAAGGACGGGTGATCCTGCGCCGGCTTTCTCCCAACAACCGCAAGATCGAGGTGGAAGACGGCCTTGACCTGCTCTTGTCGCCTCGGATGCTGTGCGCAATGGGCCATGACCTCGCTTCGGTGCATGCCGCTACCGGCGGACAGGCCCTGATCGCGCATCTGCGGAACCGGCGCAAGGGTTGGCTGTTCGATGCCGCAGCCAAGATGGTGGCTATGACGATCGCGGAACAAAAGGAATTTGAACCGCTCTGGAACCATCCTGGCTTCCGCGATGCCGAGGTCGGCACGCTCGGAATGTCTCCGCCCCGTTGACCGGCAGGCGCACGCCGTAGAGCGATGTGGTGCCGCAAATGTGAGGTAGTTCCGCTTCGGCCCCCCGAAGCAGAGATTGGCGACGAATTCCGGCACCCGCACTTTGCCGAGCAGCGTCGCGTCGGTGGGATCGTAGACGTGAACCCCGTCAGGCGCCGAGGTCCATATGCGCCCCTCGGCGCATATGCCTGGGGCCGTCCTTCAGGTGCGAACGGCTGGCATCCGAGACATAGAGCATGCGCTCGTCGGGCGAGAAGGCGAGACCGTTCGGGCGCGCAGGTGGTCGCGGAACAGGACCGTGCTGCCGACGTGTTCGATGCCGAGCACCATCTGGCCGAGGGCCGCCATCAGGGCTGACCGCTCGGCTTTCGAAGCGGACGGGACAGGCGGGGTCGTAGTCCGAAACGTCGATCGATCCGCCACCGTATCGCTCGCTCATCTGCAATCCTTGTCCGGCCCGCAGTTGCGGTACGACAACGATTCATCCCGCTGCGCGCTTTGCAACCACCGGCGCGCATCCTTGGGAGTCAAGGTTCGTCGATCAGCTTGCAGCAGTCGAATCGCGCTGTGGGAGCCATTCATATTGTATATGTCAGTATTCAATACAGATTCCAAGCGCGGTGTAAAAATAATAGACTCATGTATTTGAACTGTGTTTGCGGAGATGACATAAAACGCAAGGAATATTAAAAACAAAAGGAAATCCGCAATTGGCCTGATGCTTGCGTTCGCCTTCTTGTTCTGCATATTGAGAGGAGGGCTCGATGAGAATTCTGAAATTGGCTGCGATTGCGACCTGCCTCGGTGGGTTGGCGATTGCCGCGCCGGCTTCCGCGGCGGTGATCTATTCTTTCTCCGCCACCGGCCTTGCCTACGACGACGGCGCCGGCACCGTTAAGTCCTACGACGCCTCGTTCTCGCTGACGACCGCGGTTCCGATCACAGCCACGGGATCGTTTGCAACCGACTCCTGTTCGATCAGCATCGCGGAACTGATATGCAGCCCGACCCAGGAGTTCAATCCGGACGGCTTCGGGCTCGGATTCAGTCTCATCAATTTCGGCTTCGAGAATGCCGATCTCAGCGGATCGGGCACCGGCTTCTTCTTCTTCGACGCTGGTGCTTTCACGACTGACGGCCTCTACATGACGGTCGATCCCGGCGGTGGGTTCGGCAATGCCGGCATCGGGACGCTCACCGTCCAGGGTGCCGGTTCGGTCGATGTGCCCGAACCGATGACATTGACATTGCTCGGCGGCGCGTTGCTCGGACTGGGAACGCTGCGCCGGCGGGCATAGCGACGGGCCGATCCTCGGATCCGGCCCCGGCCGGGTCCGAGGATCGCTCAGATCGTCTTCGCCCCGTTGACCGGCAGGCGCACGCCGTAGAGCGATGTGGTGCCGCAGATGTAGAGGTAGTTCCGCTTCGGCCCGCCGAAGCAGAGATTGGCGACGAATTCCGGCACCCGCACTTTGCCGAGCAGCGTCGCGTCGGTGGGATCGTAGACGTGAACCCCGTCATGCGCCGAGGTCCAGATGCGCCCCTCGGCGTCCAGTCGGAATCCGTCGAAGACGCCGACCGTGCATTCGGCGAAGACGCCCTGGTCGGTCAGCCTGGCATCGTCGGCGACGGCGAAGCGCCGCATGTGGCGTGGGCCGTCCTTGACGTGGGAGCGCCCGGTATCCGAGACATAAAGTGTGCGTTCGTCGGGCGAGAAGGCGAGGCCGTTCGGGCGCACCATGCTGTCGGTCGTCACCGCGATGGCGCCGGTCTGGCCGTCCACGCGATAGACGCAGCAGGCGGGCTGTTCCACCTCGCCCTTGTTGCCCTCGTAGTCGGTGTCGACGCCGTAGGTCGGGTCGGTGAACCAGATCGAACCGTCGGACTTCACCACCACGTCGTTCGGGCTGTTGAGGCGTTTGCCGTTGAAGCGATCGGCGATCACGGTGATCGAGCCGTCGTGCTCGGTGCGGGTGACCCGCCGGTTGCCGTGTTCGCAGGAGACGAGGCGGCCCTGGCGATCGACGGTATTGCCGTTTGAATTGCCGGCGGGCTGACGAAAGACGGAAACGCTGCCGTCGCATTCGTCGAAGCGCAGCATGCGGTCGTTGGGAATGTCGGACCAGACGAGATACCGGCCGGCCGGAAAATAGGCCGGACCTTCGGCCCAGCGACAGCCGATATGGAGCTTGTCGAGCCGCGCGCTGCGGACGAACAGGCGATAGCGCTCGTCTAGGATCTCGAAATCACCCACGATCATCGGCGTCCCCCGCATCTGCTGAGCCGAAGGGCTCCTTCCGAAGCATGATGATGATTGATCGTGCCGGTGTCACGATCGCGCCTGCACCCAGGACAGGCGCGGTCTGCCACCTGCCTGGCTAGCCGCCGGCCTTGTCCAGCACCTTCAGGAGTTCGGCGACGTGCCGGCGCTGCGTTTCGCCCTCGCCGCTCGTGATCGCGTGCTCGACGCAGGAAGCGACGTGGTCCTTCAACACTTCCTGCTCCAGCCGCCCGAGCGCGGCGCGCACCGCCTGGACCTGGGTAATGACGTCGATGCAATATCGATCGTCCTCCACCATGCGGGTTATGCCCCGCACCTGGCCCTCGATGCGGCGCAGCCGGTTGACGGCGGATTTGCGAGCCTGCGGCGTCATGTCGTCCTGACTTGAATATACCCCCAGGGGGTATATATGGACGAGCGAGGATCGTCGTCAAGAAGGCTGTCGGACATGGGCGCGCATGAGCATCAGGGTGCCGGAGTGGCGGAAGCGCCGAAGGCGAAGGACCCCGTCTGCGGCATGAGCGTCGATCCGGCGACCGCCAAGCATCGTTACGAGCACGAGGGCCAGACCTACTTCTTCTGCTGTGCCGGTTGTCGCGGCAAGTTCGAGGCCGATCCGGCGAAGTACCTCGCGCCGGCGGCCAAAAGTTGCTGTTCGCAGCATGCAGCCAAACCGCCGGCCGCCCCGGCGGACGAAGGCGCCGTCTATACCTGCCCGATGCATCCCGAGGTGCGGCAGGTGGGTCCCGGCGACTGTCCGATCTGCGGCATGGCGCTGGAACCCGCCGAGTTCGACCCCGCAGCGACGGGGCCGAGCGCCGAGCAGATCGACATGCGCCGCCGCTTCATCGGCTCCCTTGTCCTGACGCTTCCCGTCTTCGCGCTCGAGATGGGCGGGCATGTTTTCGACCTGCACGGGCTGGTCAGCGGCAAGACCTCCGCCTGGATCCAGTTCGCGCTCGCCACACCGGTCGTGCTCTGGGGTGGCTGGCCTTTCCTGGTGCGCGCGCTGGCCTCGGTGAAGAGCGGCAATCTCAACATGTTCACGCTGATCGCCCTGGGAACCGGCGTGGCCTGGATCTACAGCTTGGTCGCCCTGCTGGCCCCGGGCGCCTTCCCGCCTGAGTTCCGCGGCCATGACGGTTCGGTCGCGGTCTATTTCGAGGCCGCCGCCGTCATCATCACGCTGGTGCTGCTGGGCCAGGTACTGGAACTCCGCGCGCGCGAGCAGACCGGGGGCGCCATCCGCGCGCTTCTCGACCTCGCCCCGCGGATGGCAACGCGGATCACGGCCGACGGCAGTGACGAGACGATATCGCTCGATCAGGTGGCCGAAGGCGACAGGCTGCGGGTTAGGCCGGGCGACAAGGTGCCGGTCGACGGCAGCATCCTCGATGGACGAAGCGCGCTCGACGAGAGCATGATCACCGGCGAATCGATGCCGGTCAGCCGCGGCGCCGGCGAAGGTGTGATCGGCGGCAGCATCAACCAGTCGGGTGGCTTCGTCATGCGGGCCGAACGCGTGGGCCGCGACACCATGCTGGCGCAGATCGTCCGCCTGGTGGCGGAGGCGCAGCGCAGTCGGGCGCCGATCCAGCGCCTGGCAGACGTGGTCTCGGGCCGGTTCGTGCCGGCGGTGATTGCCGTCGCGCTCCTCGCCTTCGCCGCCTGGTCGATCTGGGGGCCCGAGCCGCGCTTCACCTTCGGCCTGATCGCCGCCGTTTCGGTGCTGATCATTGCCTGCCCCTGTGCGCTCGGCCTCGCCACGCCGATGTCGATCATGGTGGGTGTCGGTCGCGGCGCGGGAATGGGCGTCCTGATCCGCAGCGCCGAGTCGCTGGAGCGGATGGAGAAGGTCGACACGCTGGTGGTCGACAAGACCGGCACGCTCACCGAAGGCAAGCCCAGGGTGACGACGATCCGCCCGTTCGGCCAATATGGCGAGGAAGAGATCCTGTTCGCGGCGGCGAGCCTGGAACGGGCAAGCGAGCATCCCCTGGCCCGCGCCATCGTCGCCGCCGCGGCCGAGCGCGGGATCGACCTGGAGGAGCCGGCGGAATTCAATTCTCCCGTCGGCAAGGGCGTGGTAGGCCGGGTCGGCAAGCGCCGCCTCGCCCTCGGCAACGTCAAGCTGCTGGCCGATCTCGGCATCGAAGCCGCCGGTGCGGAGGCCGAGGCCGACAAGCTGCGGGGGGAGGGCGCCACCGTGGTCCACCTGGCGGTGGACGGAAAGCTCGCCGGACTGATCGCCATCGCCGATCCGATCAAGGAGACGACGCCGGAAGCCCTGGCCCAGCTCCGCGCCGCCGGCGTCGCGGTGGTGATGCTGACCGGTGACAACCGCCGCACCCCGGAGGCTGTCGCGCGC
>JALHMN010000115.1 GCA_022844005.1 bacterium
AGCCCCAGGCACGCAAGCCGGGCCGTAAGCCCGATCAGGCGCCGCGGCGTGACTACGAGGCCCGCCCGCCCAAGGCCGAGGCCGACCGCCGCCCCCGACCGCCGGCCCGCGGCGAAGACCAGCGGCCATCCCGGCCGGGTACGCCCTCGCGGCCACCGCGGCGGGAGGGCGACAACCGGCGCCCGCCGGCCGACGCCAGCGAGCGAAAGAGTCCACCAGCCCGGACCGGCAAGCTGACGCGACCGAAGACCCGCGATGCCGAACTGCGGCGCGCGCCCCGGCGCAGCGACGAGGAACGCTGGTCCGCGCAGGATCAGCCTCCGGCCGGCGGCAAGGCGGCCGAACCCGACCGGCTGGTCATCCGCGCCCGCGAATTGGCGCATGCCATTGCGCTCGGCGAGTTGATCGAGAAGGACGGCCGCCCGGCCGATGCGGTCATCGCCTTCTACGTGCGCACGCATGCCGAACTGGAAGGCGCCTCGCGCGGCGCCGTGCTGGCCTTGACCGGCGCCATCCTGCGCCGGCGTTCGCTCTACGATCGCTGGATCGCGCAGAGCAAGATCGGCCTCGAGCCGGATCCCCGGCTGCGCGTCATCGCCCATCTGGTCCTGTTCGAAGGCCGCGAGAGCGCAGCCATCCGCCGCGTCTTCACCGGCCGGAGCGGCGCACCCGCGCCGCTGGGCGGCCGCGAGGCGGCGATGATCGAGGCCTTGGCCGGCAAGGCCCCGCTCGACGAGCATATCCCCGCCGCCATCCGGCACGGGGTGCCGGAATGGATCGAGCCGCGCCTGCGCGCCATCTTCGGCGACCGCTTCGTCATCGAAATGTCGGCACTGGCCGAGAGCGCCCCGCTCGACCTGCGCAGCAATCTCCTCAAGGGCGACCGCGACGCCGCCCGCGCCGCGCTGGCGAGGGAAGGCATCAAGGCGCTGCCCACGCCGCTCTCGACCATCGGTCTCAGGGTCGATCACGGGATCGATCTCGGCCGCTGCGCCGCTCTTCGGGAAGGCCTGATCGAGCCGCAGGACGAGGGTTCGCAGGTGGCGGCCCTGCTGGTCGATGCCCAGCCCGGCATGTTCGTGGTCGATTACTGCGCCGGGGCCGGCGGCAAGACCCTGGCGCTCGCCTCGGTGATGCAGAACAAGGGCCGCATCGTCGCCGCCGACGTCCTGGCCGGCCGGCTGGACCGGGCGCGGGTGCGCTTCCGCCGTGCCGGCGCCCACAACATCGAGACCCGCGACAGCGAGGACCGCAAGTGGTTCAAGCGCCAGCGCGGCCGCGCCGACCGTGTCCTGGTCGACGCGCCCTGCACCGGCATCGGCAGCTGGCGGCGCATTCCCGATGCACGCTGGCGCCTGAAGCCCGAGGATGTCGACGAACTGGTCGCCCGACAGCGCCAGATCCTCGATCTCGCCTGCGGCCTGGTGGCCGATGGCGGCCGCCTCGTCTATGTCACCTGCTCGCTGCTGCCGGCGGAGAACGAGGAACAGGTCGCGGGCTTCCTCGGCCGCCATCCCGAATTCACCCTGTTGCCCGTCTCGGATATCTGGGCCACCGCCATCGGCACGCCTTGTCCGGCCGACGGCCCCATGTTGACACTCACCCCGGCGCGCCACGGCACCGGCGGCTTCTTCGTCGCCGTGCTGGAACGCCATAAGCTCGACCCGCTTCAAGACGAACCAACCTAGGGAGTAGACGACCATGGATTGCCGCATGGACGGACGCGTGGCACTGATCACCGGCGGATCGACCGGTCTCGGCCGGGCGATGGGCGTGAGTTTCGGAAAGTCGGGCGCGAGCGTGGCGCTGGTGGCGCGCCGGCCCGATATGCTGGACGAGGCGGTCAAGGCCATCACCGCCGGCGGGGCCAGGGCCAAGGGCTATTCCTGCGACGTGACGAAACCCGAGCAGATCGCCGCCACCTTCGCCGCGATCGAGGCCGATTTCGGCAAGGTCGATATCCTGGTGAACAACGCCGGGCAGAGCGCCGCGCTGCCTTTCGAAACGATCACCGACGATGCCTGGCAGGCCGATCTCGAGCTGAAGCTGTTCGGCGCCATCCGCTTCACCCGCCTCGCCTTTCCCGGCATGAAGAGCCGGAAATGGGGCCGCATCGTCAACGTGCTGGCGACGCTTGCCAAGACGCCGGGAGGCGGCACCGCCCCCACCAGCGTCAGCCGCGCCGCCGGCATGGCCATGACCAAGGTGCTGTCGCATGAGGGCGGGCCGCACAACGTGCTGGTCAACTGCCTTCTGGTCGGCCTGATCGAGAGCGACCAGCATGTCCGCCGGCATGCGAAGTCGGGCGTGAACAAGTCCTATCGCGAATGGCTGGAAGAGGCCGGAAAAGCCGCCGGCATCCCCCTTGGCCGCTACGGCGAGGCGGAGGAATTCGCCAACATCGCCTGCTTCCTCTGCTCGGACGCCGGCTCCTATGTCACCGGCACGGCGATCAACGTCGACGGCGGCCGCTCACCCGCGCTCTGAGCGCATCATGACGAGGAAGGTGACGGCGCCGGCCGTCACCATTCCCGCCATGGTCACCGGGAAGGCCATGTGCTGCAGCGCCGGGGTCAGGAGGCTGGTCACCAGCGTACCGAAAGCCGACCCCAGGATCTGCACCGCCCCGATCAGGGCCGAGGCGGTGCCGGCCCGATCTGGGAAGCGGACGACCGCGGCGGCGAGCGAGGTCGGCATGATCGCCCCGAAGCCGAGGCTGAAGACGACCATGGCGAGGATCACCGGCACCGGCTGATAGAGCCCGGCCGCCGGCAGCGCCGCCATGCCGAAGGCTCCGGCCATCTGGATCAGGATGGCGCGGCGGATCACCGTCTGCGGCGCCATCCGGCCGGCGAGCCGGCGGGCGAAGCCGGCCCCCACGACGAAGGCCGCGACCCCGAAGGGGGGATAGAAGCCATAGCCGGTCGCCGATACGCCCATATGCTCGATGTAGACGCCCGGTGATCCCGCCAGGAAGCTGAACAACGCGGCGAGGCCGAAGGCAGAAACCAGCGCATAGGCCATGAAGGCGCGAGAGGCGATCACCGGCCGATAGGCGGCGAGCGCGCCGGCGAGGTTGAGCGCGCGGAGAGGCGTCAGGTTGGTTTCGGCGAAGGTGCGCAGGCCGAGGATACCGATGACCACGGCCAGGAATGCCGCCGACCAGATCGGCGCCGTCCAACCGAAGGCATCCTGCAGCACCCCGCCGATCAGGGGGGCCGCGGCCGGCACCAGGCCGAAAACCATGGCCATCAGGGCCATCGCGCGCGCCATCTCGGTGCCGGAGAAGACATCGCGGACGGCCGCCCGTGCCGCCACGGTGGTCGCCGCGGCACCGATCGCCTGCAGCACCCGTCCGGCGAAGACGAGGCCGATCGACGTCGCCAGGGCGGCGGCAACACTCCCGGCGATGAAGAAGAGGAAGCCCCAGGCCATCAGCGGGCGGCGGCCGAAGCGGTCGCTGAGCGGGCCCACCACCAACTGGCTCGCGGCGAAGACGCCCAGGAAGACCGTCAGCGTCAGCTGGACGGTGGCGAGATCCGTCGCGAGCGCGGTGGCGATGGCCGGGAAAGAAGGCAGGTAGACGCTTGACCCGTACTGCCCGATCGAGGAGATCGCGGTCAGCAGCAGGACGATCCGCTGCGAACCCGCGGCTGTGGACGGCGGCACCCCGGATCGGTGTCAGGCTTGACCGAGCTGGTCGACCGACTCGTCGAGCAACTGGTGCAGGTGCACGACCCTTTCGGGTCCGATCGTGGTGATGAGCGAAGCCTGGGCCTGCTTCCACAGGGGCGCGGCACGCCGGAAGGCGTCTTCACCCTCGACAGTCAATTCCACCGCCCGCGTGCGGCGGTCCGCGCCTTCCCTGACGATGACAAGCTGCTGGTCCAACAGCGGGCGCAGGTTGCGCGTCAGCGTCGTGCGGTCCATCCCCATCGCGTCGGCGAGTTCGGTGATCGAGATCGAACCGCAGGCGCGGATGCCCGAGAGAAGCCCGAACTGCGTGACCTTGAGCCCGCTCGGTTCGAGGTGACGCTCGTAGAACTGGGTCACACGCCGGCTCGCCCGCCGCAATCGGAAGCAGGTGCAGCCTGAGGTGGGGGGCGGCGCAAAGGCCGCGATCTTGTTCATCTCTGCGGATCGGAAACCTGACGCATCAATGTAACACGCGGCGTTGACATGGCCAGAGCGCTTCATCAGTGTATATACACCTAAATTGAAAAGGTCCGATCGTGTCTGCCGCCCCCCTTTCGCTCGATGATCTGCGCCGGCGCCCTGCCCTGCCGCTTTCACATGCCGATGCCCTGAAGTACGCCGCCGTCGATCTGTTTCGCGGCGTGATCGACGGCAGCCGCCCCGGCGCCCCGATCGGCCAGACGCTGGATTTCTGGCTGAGCGAAGCGGAAACCGGTCGCGTCGTAATGCATGGCGAGCCACACGAGCGCTTCTTCAATCCGATCGGCACGGTCCATGGCGGCTGGGCGGCCACGCTGCTCGACAGCGTGATGACCTGCGCCATCCACGCTTCACTGCCGGCCGGCCAGGCGGCGACCACGGTCGAATTGAAGGTGAACTACATCCGGCCGATCACGTTGAAGAGCGGCAGGGTGAGGGCCGAAGGCAAGGTCATCCACGGCGGAAAGACGCTCGGAACCGCCGAAGGCCGGCTGACCGATGCCGCGGGAAATCTCCTTGCCCATGGCACCACGACCTGCATGGTGATCAGCCTTTAAAGCAGCGTCGCCGAAGCCAGCACTTTTCGACCTCGGCACCGATTTGCGGCAGGGCGCAGCGTGAGGGCGAATAGCGGCACCTAGAATCACCTGCGAAACACCATGACCTTGCTCATGAAGGCGAGCTCGGTCGCCTGAAGCGTGAGGCCGGCGCTTCCGAACAGGGCTTCGAGATCCGCGCCGGCATAGTCGGCGTAGTAAGGTTCATGGAACAGCCGGGGAAAGGCGTCGATCAGGGAATCCATCGCCGGCCGATCGCCCTTCTGCAGGCTGTCGATCAGGACGCAAACCCCTCCCGGTTTCAGCACGCGGGCGATTTCCGAGAGCACTTGTACACGCACCTTTCGCGGCAGTTCGTGGAACAGGAAGATCACCGTCGCCGCATCGACCGACGCATCCGCCAGCGGCATCGCCTCCGCCTGCGCCTCCAGCAGGTCCACCCGCGGCCATGCGTCGAGCGTCCGCCGGGCCTCGGCCAGATAGGGTGGGCTGAGGTCGAGCCCGGTCACCTTCAGCCGGGGCCAGTTGCGCTTCACATCCGCCAGGAAACGCCCCGTGCCGCAGGCGATGTCGAGGACATGCCCGTGCCGGATCCGGCCGCGCAACGCGCTCGCGAGGTGGGGTAGCGCGCGCCGGCGCATGGTGTCGGCCAGGCCGGAGAACAGTGTCTCCACCTGAGTGTCATAGAGTTCGGCGGACTGCGGGCTGAGCCAGCCGTCCGTCTGGAAGTGGAAATTCTGCAGATAGTAGCGCGGCAGTCCCGGATGCAATCCGGCCCGGAAAGGTTCGTCCACGACGCGTTGCCGCCGCCGCGTGTCGACATTGCGGATGTCGGCGAAGAAGCGGGCAGAACGCATCAGCAGCCGCGCCGGCGGCAGGTCGACCGGGGCCGGGGCGCGATAGATGCCGGCCTCTATATCCGCGAGTTCCCGCGCCAGCAGTTCGCGCATCGCCCTTCGCACTTCCAGGCGCAGGCGCTGCCCCTCTTCCCGTCCCGCCCGCCGTTCGCGATCGGGCGGCGCGATGCGGCGGGCCAGCAGATAGTGCCCGCCATACCAGCCGATGCGGGCCGCCTGGGTGGCGCCATAGGTCAGCCGATCGAACAGCGCCATGTCATCCTCACCGCCGGAATACTGCCACGAGTTCAACATGGGGGGTGTGCACGAACTGGTCCACCGGCAGCACGCTTTCCAGCCGATAGCCGCCGTCCGCCAGCACCCGCGCGTCGCGCGCGAAGGTGCCCGGCGCGCAGGACACGCCCACCACCAGCGGCACCTTGCTTCGCGCGATCTCGATCGCCTGCTCGCGCGCGCCGGCGCGCGGCGGATCGAAGACGATGGCGGCGAAGCGGTCCAGTTCCTTCGCCGACAGGGGACGCCGCGCCAGGTCGCGCACCTCCGACCGCAGCGGCAAGCCCGCCCGTCCCGCGGCCTGCTGCAGCGTCGCCACGGATGCCGCTTCCCCGTCGGCGGCGAAGACCGGCATGCGGGCGGAGAGCGGCAGCGCGAAGGTGCCCAGGCCGCAGAAGAGGTCGGCGACCGGCCCGGCGGCGCCGACCGCGGCCAGCACCGCTTCGCGCATCAGGCTCTCGGCGGCGGGCGATGCCTGCAGGAACGCGCCCTGGGGCAGCACGACGGGAATGTCGGCGAAATGCACCACCGGTACTCGGCGTTGAACCACCGTTTCAGAACCGCCGTCATGCTTCAGCGACAGGCGTGCCAGATCGGCCTCCTCCGCGAAGCTTGCCAGCGTTTCGCGCCCTTCCAGATCCGGCGCAATCCCGGACAGCAACACGTCGACGCCCGTATCGGTCAGGGTCGCATGCGCCTCCGCCGTCGCGCCGGATTGAATGAGGCCGGCGAGCAGCTTCCGCAATCCCGGCAGCAGCGCCACCAGCGGCGGCGCCAGCACGAGGCAGGTTTTCAGGTCGACGATCTTGCTGCTCTGCCGGCGATTGAAACCCAGGACGATCCCCGCACCGACCTTGCGGGCGACGAATTCGGCCCGGCGCCGGTCTCCCGGCGCGACGGCACGGATCTGTCGCACCAGGGAGGCATCCAGATCGCGGCGGCCGAGTGCCGTCTCCACCACTCCTTGCTTCCAGGCGGCCTGAAAGGCGGGCGTCAGGTGCTGCAGCGCACAGCCGCCGCAGTCGTGAAAATGCATGCAGGCTGGTTCGATGCGATCGGGCCCGGCGGTGTGCAGTTCCAGCATTTCTCCGGCGAAGCCCTGATCCACCGGCTTGCCGAGCCTGATACCGACGCGATCGCCCGGCGCCGTATAGGGCACGAAGACCGGGCCCTGCGGCGTCTGGGCGACACCGTCGCCCCGCGCGCCAAGCCGATCGATCTCAACCTCTCGCGTGAAACTGCGCGCCAATCAGGAACTCCTTGTTACCCTCGGGACCCAGGATCGGGCTCTCGGTCAGACCCAGAATCTCCCCTCCCCAGCTTTCCATCATGCCGCGTATGCGGGCGCATACCGCCTCGTGCAGCGCCGGATCGCGCACCACGCCGCCCTTCCCCACCTGCGCGGGGCCCACCTCGAACTGCGGCTTGATCAGCGCGATAAGGCGCCCGCCGGGCTTGAGGCGAGCCAGCGGCGCCGGCAGCAGGACCTCGAGACCGATGAAACTCGCATCGCAGACCACCAGGTCGACCGCTTCCGGAACATCGGTCTCGGTCAACCGGCGGGCATTCAGCCGTTCGCGCACGACCACGCGCGAATCGTTGCGAAGGTTCCAGTGCAGCTGGCCATGGCCGACATCGACCGCATAGACCTTCGTGGCACCGCGGCGCAGCAGCACGTCGGTGAATCCGCCGGTGGACGCCCCGATATCCAGACAGACGAGACCGGCCGGATCGATGCCGAAGCTGTCCAGCGCCTGGACCAGCTTCAGCCCGCCGCGCGACACATAGGGGTGCACCTCCCCCTTCACCTCGAGGGGCAGGTCGGCGGCGACAAGCATGCCGGGCTTATCCATCCGCCTCGTGCCGGTGAAAACCTTGCCGGCCAGGATCAGCCCACGTGCCTGGGTGCCGTTCTCGGCGAGGCCGCGATCCACCACCAACTGGTCCAGCCGGGGCTTCGTGCGCTTCGCTTCAGTGCCGGCGGGTGCCGTCCCCCTCGGTCTCACGGCGCCTCCGCCCGCTTCCCGTGGATGCGGCTGGCCGTAGGCGCATCCGGCCTCTCTCGATGGTCGATGTGTGGCATCCGGCGATTCTTAAGGGGCTGCATGGGGCACGGGTCTGTGATGACTGTCGTCTTGGTGGCGGCGGGGCGAGGACCTACAGTCGGCAATCTACTCTCGGTGTTGTCCCGGACCAATGACGCGCGGCTTTCGTCTCCTCGGCGCCTTTCTGTCCCTCGCGGCGCTCGGCGCCTGCGCCACGCCGCCTGAACCGGACAAGCTACAGGCGCCGATCCCGATCGAGCGTTTCCTGGACACCGGAGGGCAATCCTTCAGCCATCGCATGTCGCCGGACGGCCTGCGGATCGCCTGGGCCGAATCCAACGGGGACGGGATGGCGATCCTGGTCAGGACGCTCGCCGACGATTCCGTCCAGCGACATCCGGTCGAGCGGAGCGCACAGGGGCTCGTCTGGGCCGGCGACGGGCGCCATCTGCTTCTGCGCGATGACGAGGAGGGCGACGAGAACGATCGTCTCCGGGTGCTCGATATAGCCGATCCGGCCTCGCCGGTTCGCGACCTGGCCGGCGCCCCGGGCGTGCGGCTCGTGCTGGAGCGGGTTTCGCTCTGCGACCGCCGCAAGGTGATCGTGCGCAGCAACCGGCGTGATGCCCGCGCCTTCGACCTCGTGTCCGTCGACATCGACACCGGGGCGGAGCGCATGATCGAGCGCAATTCCAGCCGGATCGCCTGGTGGCGCACCGATCGTTGCGGCAAGCCGCTCTACCGGGCGCGCGGCCTGGTGGTGGAACGCTGGGACGATGAACAGCGGCGCTGGAACGCCGCCTTCCGCGCCCAGGGTGAAGAGACCTTCCACCCGACCGGCGCCGCCACCGCGGACGGGCCGCTTTTCGCCATTTCCGACCGCGGCCGCGATCGGCGCGCCCTCGTGCGCGTCGACCCGAGGACCGGCGAGGAGACCCTGCTGGTCGATGATCCGATCGCCGACATGGAGAGCGGTGTCGTGCATCCGGACGGCAGTCGGGCGCTGCTCGCCTCCTCGATGCCGGGCTATCCCCGCGACGTCGTGCTCGACCCGGCCCTGGCTGCCGCCCTGGCGCCGCTCCGCCCCGGGGCGCCGCATCGTCTGTCCATCAACGACATTTCCGAGGACGGAACCAGGCTCCTGGTCACCATCGCGACCGAACGGCGCGGCGCCGAACTGCACTTCGTCGACCTTGCCGGCGGCACCAGCAAACGGCTGGCGCAAAGCCGCATCGCCCAGATCGCCGATCGCCTCGCCGATACCCGGCCGATCAGCTTCCCGACCCGCGACGGCCGAACGCTCCACGGCTATCTCACCACGCCGGAGGCCGCCACGACGCCGCTGCCGACCGTCCTGCTGGTGCATGGCGGCCCCTGGGCACGCGACAACTGGGGCTACGACTTTCTCGTCCAGTTCCTCGCCAGCCGCGGCTACGCTGTGCTGCGGATAAACTACCGCGGCTCCTCGGGCTATGGCCGGGCCTTCCGACAGGCGGCGATGGGCGAATTCGCCGCCGCCATGCACTGGGACCTTCTCGACGGGCTCACCTTCGCGATCACCACCGGCGCGGTGAACCCTGCTCGCGTCGCCATCATGGGAGCCTCCTACGGCGGCTATGCCACCCTGGTCGGCATGACGATGACGCCGGCGAATTTCGCCGCCGGCATCTCCATCGTCGGCATCTCCGATCTGGCCCGCTTCCTGGAAACCACGCCGCCCTACTGGGCGAACGGGATCCAGGGCTGGTATACCTATGTGGGCAATCCGGCCAAGCCGGCGCAGCGGCGCAACCTGATCGAGAAGTCGCCGATCACCTTCGCCGCCCAGGTCACCTCACCTCTTCTCCTGATCCACGGGGCGAACGACGTTCGCGTGCGGGTCGAGCAGTCGGAACGGATGGCCGAAGCCCTGCGCGCCCTGAACAAGCCCGTCGACCTGATGGTCTTTCCCGACGAGGGTCACGGCATTCGCAAGTTCCGCAACCGCGTCGCCATGCTGCGCACGATCGAGAGCTTTCTCGACGCCCATATCGGCCGCCGCCCGCCCGGTCGCATCGCGGCGCTGGAGGCGCTCAGACCTTGAACTTCGGGTCGAGATGGTCACGCAGCGAATCGCCGAACAGGTTGAAGGCGAAGACGGCGAGGCTGATCGCGACCCCCGGGAACAGGATCATCCACGGCGCCTGGCGGTAGAAGTCCGCCGCGTTGCCCGACAGCATCAGGCCCCATGCGGCGGTCGGCTCCTGCACCCCGAGCCCCAGGAAGGACAGCGACGCCTCCGCCAGGATCGCCTGGGCGATGAAGGCGGTGAGCATGATCAGATAGGGCGCCACGACATTGGGCGCCATGTGCCGGAAGATGATCCGGCTGTGCGAGTAGCCGGCGGCACGGGCGGCGTCCACATAGGGCATGACGCGCACCGAGAGCGCCGCCGCGCGGACCACCCGTGCCACCCGCGGCACGATCGGAATGGCGATGGCGAGGATGAGGTTGATGTCGATGCCGCCGACCGCGAAGCGGCCGAAGGCCGCCACCACCACCAGCGCCAGCACGATGATCGGGAAGGCCAGCAGCACGTCGACCACGCGCTGGATCCAGTTGTCGATGCGTCCTCCGAAATAGGCGGAGGCGATGCCGAGGATGGCGCCGAGAGTCGAGCCGAGGAAGGAGGACGTGAAGCCGATGACGAGGGCGGTGCGCGAGCCGTAGATCAGCCGCGAGCAGATGTCGCGGCCATAGGCGTCGGTGCCGCACCAGTGCTCCCAGCTGGGCGCACCCAGCAGCGAGGCGAAGTCGATCGTCAGCGGGTCGTAGGGCGCCACCCATTCGCAGAAGATGCCGGCCGCCATCATCACGCAGATAATCAGGAAGCTGACGGCGCCGAGCGGCTGGCGGCGGACGAATTCCGTCACCGCGCCCGGGGGACGAGGCTCCGTCGAGGATGCCGGTGCTGCGAGGCTCACGGCATCACCCGTAGCGGATGCGCGGATCGAACACCGCGTAGAGAAGGTCGATCAGCAGGTTGACGAAGACGTAGAAGGCGGCGATCAGCATCACCATGCCCTGGATCAGGGTGAAATCGTTGCGCGCCACGCTCTGCACGAAGAGCTGGCCGATGCCGTTCAGGTTGAACACCTGCTCGGTCACCACCAGCCCGCCGATCAGGAAGGTGAATTCGAGGCCGATGACGGTGATCGCCGGCAGCAGCGCGTTGCGCAGCGCATGTCGCGAGATCACCAGCCGTTCGAACACGCCCTTGGCGCGGGCGGTGCGGATATAGTCCTCGTTCAGCACCTCGAGGAGCGAGGATCGGATCATCCGCGCCGCCACCGCGCAGTAGCGATAGCCGACCGACAGCGCCGGCCAGATCAGCTGCGTGAGATTGGCGACCGGATCCTCGTAGATCGGCGTGAAGGTGATCGGCGGCAGCCAGTTGAAGGCGGACAGCAGGCCCAGCATGATCAGCATGCCGAACCAGAAGGACGGGATCGAGATGCCCCCGATGGTGATGATGCGCATCAGGTAGTCGATCCAGGTGTCCCGGAAGAGCGCCGCTATGGTGCCGAGCGGCACGGCGATCAGCACCGCGAATATGGTGGCGAGGATCGCGACCTCGAGGGACAGTTCGAGCCTGAGTGCCATCTCCTCGACAACCGGGCGTTCGGTCCACATCGAATTGCCGAGGTCGAGAGTGACCACCCCCACCATCCAGTCGGCGAACTGCACGTGCCAGGGCTTGTCGAGCCCGAGGCGCTGCCGTTCGGCCTCGATCGTCTCCTGCGACACCGAGCCGCCATCGCCGCGAAGCTTCACCTCGACGATGTCGCCGGGCACGATCCGCAGCATGAAGAAGATCAGCACCGCCACGCCGAGCAGCGTCGGTATCATCAGCAGAACGCGGTTGACGGTGTAGCGGAGCATCAGGATCCCCCAACCGCCGCCGGGCGTTGGCCCGGCGGCGGCCGTCTTCCTTCCCTACTGGTTCAGCCAGACCCCGGCCAGGTCCTGGCCGAGGTTGTGGCTGGGCGACATCTGCCAGCCCATCAGCACCTTGTGGGTCGGCACGATGCGGTGCCACCACAGGAGCGGCTGCTGATAGGCCTGCTCGAACAGACGCTTCTCGAAGGCGCGGATCAGGCCCTTGCGTTTCTCCGGATCGCGCTCGCGCATGTGCTCGTCATAGAGCCGGTCGAGCTCGGCATCCTTCGAGCGCGAGCGGTTCTCCGGTGCCCGGTCGACCGAGAGGTACTTGGCGAGACCGAGGCTCGAATCGTCCATGAACAGGTTGGAGAAGTCGATCGCCACGTCGTGATTGCCGGCATTCATCGTCGCGAGATAGGTGCCGGTATCGGACTGCTTGTGTTCGACGGTGACGCCGATCTGCCGCCACTGGTCGATCAGGAACACGCCGGCGGGCGTGTAGGGCATGGCGAGGTTGCGGTTCCAGAGCGTGAACTTGAGGTCGGGTACGCCCGCCTCCTTCAGGAGCCGCTTCGCTTCCTCGCGCGCCGCCTTGATGTCCTTGGAGAAGCCGGGCAGCTTTGCGAGTTCGGCCTCGGGCGTCGCGAAAGGCGAGCCCGGACGGATCACGCCGCCGACCGACCTCAGCGTCGAGATCTTCGACAGGCCCTGGCTGCCGCCCCAGCGGTCGATCGCCATCAGGAGCGCCTTGCGCACCCGCACGTCGTCGAAGGGCTTCTTCTCCGTGTTGAAGGCGACCAGCAGGTTCAGCGTCCAGCTTTCTTCCTCGATCCGGACCTTGTCCCCCATGGTGGCGACCAGCCGGTCGCGTTCCGCCGGCGAGATGCCGCGGAACTCGCCCAGCACCTGCCCGCCCTGCAGCGCGTTCAGCATGGCCGCCGCCTGCAGCGTGAAGATTCCCTTGTAGCCGTCGAGATAGGGAAGCCCCGGCTTGAAATAGGCATCGTTGCGCTTGCCCGCGACATGGCTGCCCTTCACATGCTCGACGAAGGTGAAGGGGCCGGTGCCGTTGACCTTGGTCCGCGGCGCTGCCGCGTTCTCGGCCAGGTCCTTCGCCGCATAGATGCAGTTCCAGGGCGAGGCGAAGTGCTCGAGCATGGCCGCGTTCACCGCCTTCATCTTGAAGACGACGGTCGTCGGGTCCGGCGTGTCGATCTCGCCGATATCGGCGAAGGTGGCCTTGCGGGTGGAAACCACGCCGCTCGGCGGGTTGCGCAGCCGCTCGTAGGTCGCCTTCACGTCGGCCGAGGTGAGCGTGCCTCCATCATGGAATTTCACGCCCTCGTGCAGCTTGAAGGTGTAGCTCATGAGGTCCGGCGCCACCGTCCAGGACTTCGCCAGGTCTCCTTCCACGTCGGGGAACTTGGCGAGGTTGAAACGCAGCAGCGTCGAATAGAACGGCGACGAGAAATGCAGCGTCGCGTAGGTGTCGCTCGCATGGCAGTCGTAATGCGCCGTCTCGGCGCTGATCGCGAAGTTGAGCATCCCGCCCTTCTTCGGCGTCTGCGCCGCCGCGGTTCCCGCTCCGAGGGCGAATGCGCCGCCGAGCAGGGCCAGTGCCATCAAGGTCGTTTTCATTGTTTTCCTCCTCTGTCTGGGTAGCGCCGCTGGTCTCACCTCATATCTTGATACAGGCGGCGAAATGCCCCGGCCGCTTCTCCTCCAGCCGCGGAACGCTCTCACGGCATTCCGCGCTCGCCATCGCGCAGCGGGTGTTGAACACGCAGCCCGACGGCGGTGAGAGATGGCTCGGCAATTCGCCGGTGATCAGGCGCGGGGCGCGCGCCTTCTCGACCTTGGGATCGGGCACCGGCGCCGCGTCGAGCAGCACCCTGGTGTAGGGATGCAGCGGATCGGCGTAGATGGCGTCGCGGTCGGCAATCTCCATCACCCGGCCGAAATACATCACCACGACCCGCATGGAGATGTGCCGCACCACCGCGAGGTCATGGGCGATGAACAGATAGGCGAGGCCCAGCCGCCGCTGCAGGTCCTCCAGCAGGTTGATGATCTGGCCCTGGATCGAGACGTCGAGGGCCGACACGGCCTCGTCGCAGACGATGAAGCTGGGTTCGAGGGCGAGCGCGCGGGCGATGCCGACGCGCTGGCGCTGGCCGCCCGACAGCTGGTGGGGATAGCGTTCGACGAGCTCCGGCCGCAGGCCGACCTGGGCGAGCAGTTCGGCCACCCGCGCGTCCGCCGCCCTGGCGTCGGGGGCGAGCTTGTAGACATGCAGCGGCTCGCCGACGATCTGGCCGACCGTCATCCGCGGGTTGAGCGAGGAATAGGGATCCTGGAAGATCACCTGGATCTTCCGCCGCACCGCCGTCAGTTCTGCCGCCGAAGCGGTGACCATGTTCGTCTCGGCGAAGGTGATCTCACCGGCGGTCGGCTCTTCCAGCCTGAGGATCATCCGCCCGACCGTCGTCTTGCCGCAGCCCGATTCCCCGACCAGCCCGAGCGTCTCGCCGGGCCCGATGTCGAAGCTGACATCCTCGACGGCGCGAACCAGGCGGTCGGACCGCCCAAAGCGGCTGCGCACCGGGAAGTGCTTGGTCAGGCCCCGCACCGAGAGGAGCGGGCCGGCCTGCGATGCCGCGACGCTGAGGCCGGCGTCGCCGCTCGCCGCCCAGCTGACCCGGCCCTCGGCGATCTCGGCGACGCGGTGGCAGCGCGCCAGGGCGCCGGTGTCGGTCCGCGCGAGCGGCGGCTCCTCGG
>JALHMN010000116.1 GCA_022844005.1 bacterium
TCGGCGGCGTGCTGATCGACTGGGACCCCCGGCACCTCTACCGCAAGCTGTTCGCCGGTGACGAGGCGGGGATGGAATGGTTCCTGGCCAATGTCTGTACCGGCGCCTGGAACGTCGCGCAGGACGGCGGGCGCACCTTCGCCGAGGGTATCGCCGAGCTGGAGCCGCTCTGGCCCGACCATGTGCCGATGATCCGCGCCTTCCATGAACGCTGGGTCGAGATGCTGGGCGGTCCGATCCATGGCACCGTCGCCATCCTCGAGGCGCTGAAGCGCGAGGATGTCGTGTTGCATGCGCTGACCAACTGGTCGGCGGAGACCTGGCCGATCGGCCGTCCGCTCTTTCCCTTCCTCGGCCATTTCGGCCATATCGTGGTCTCGGGCGAGGTGAAGATGCTGAAGCCCGACCCGGCGATCTACCGGCACCTGGTGGCGAAGACCGGCGTCACGCCCGAACGCACCGTCTATATCGACGACAACGCGAAGAACGCCGAAGCGGCGGCGAAGGAAGGCTTCATCGCCATCCGCTTCGAGAGCCCGGCGCACCTGGCCGGCGAATTGACCAAACTGGGGCTTCCCGTCGCATAATTTCCCTTCTCCCTGGGGGAGAGGGTGCCCGAAGGGCGGATGAGGGGCACGCTCGAAGGTGATTCACCGGAAGCGGTGCCCCTCACCCGGCGCATTCGCGCCACCCTCTCCCTAAAAAGGGAGAGGGGATATCACTGCGCCGGAGTCCACCTTAAGACCGGCTGCCGTGCCGCCGCCGTTTCGTCGAGGCGCCGGCGCGGCGCCAGATAGGGCGCCCCGGTGAAGCGCGCCGTATCGCCGGCCTTCGCCCGCTCGGCCAGGTGCCGCAGCGCGCCGATGAACTCGTCCAGTGCCTCCTTCGATTCCGTCTCCGTCGGCTCGATCAGGAGCGCGCCATGCACCACCAGGGGGAAGTACATGGTCATCGGGTGATAGCCCTCGTCGATCATCGCCTTGGCGAAGTCGAGGGTCGTCACGCCCGTCCCCTTGAGGAAGCGGTCGTCGAACAGCGCCTCGTGCATGCAGGGGCCCTCGAAGGGCGCCGTCATCACGTCGCCCAAGGCCGCCATGATGTAATTGGCCGACAGCACCGCATCCTCGGCCACCTGTTTCAGCCCGTCGCCGCCATGGCTCATCATGTAGGTCAGCGCCCGGACGAACATGCCCATCTGGCCGTGGAAGCCCTTCAGCCGGCCGAAGGGCTTCGCCTCGCCCTCCGTCTCCTCGACCAGGCGGAACTTGTCGCCTTCCTGAACCACGTAGGGGAGGGGGGCATAGGGGGCGAGCGCCGCCGACAGTGCGACGGGGCCGGAACCCGGTCCGCCGCCACCATGGGGCGTGGAGAAGGTCTTGTGCAGGTTGATGTGCATCGCGTCGATGCCGAGATCGCCCGGGCGGACGCGGCCGACGATGGCGTTGAAGTTGGCGCCGTCGCAGTAGAAGAAGCCGCCGGCCGCATGGATGGCATCCGCCACCTCGATGATCTCGCGCTCGAACAGCCCGCAGGTGTTGGGGTTGGTCAGCATCACCGCCGCCACGTCGGAGCCGAGCTTCTTCCGGAAGGCTTCCAGGTCGACGCGGCCATCGGCCGTGGCCGGGATCGGGTCGACGGTGTAGCCGCAGAAGGCTGCCGTCGCGGGGTTGGTGCCGTGGGCCGATTCCGGCACCAGCACGCGCTTCCGCTTGTCGCCGCGCGCTTCCAATGCCGCGCGAATGGTTAGCAGCCCGCAGAGTTCGCCGTGCGCGCCAGCGGCCGGCGACATGGCGATGGCCGGCATATTGGTGAGCTTGGAGAGCCAGCCGCCCAGCTGCGCCATCAGTTCCAGCGCGCCCTGGATGGTCGCCATCGGCTGCATCGGGTGCAGGTCGGCGAATCCCGGCAGCCGCGCCAGCTTCTCGTTGAGCCGCGGATTGTGCTTCATCGTGCATGAGCCGAGCGGATAGACGCCGAGGTCGATCGCATAGTTCTGCCGCGACAGCCGCACGAAGTGGCGCACCACCTGCGGCTCCGACAGCCCCGGCAAGCCGATCTCGCCTTCCCGGGCGAGACCACCGAGACGGTCGGCCACCTTCGGGATCTCCGGCAGGTCGACGGCGGTTCGGCCCTTGGCACCCTGCTCGAAGCTGAGCGGCTCCTCATGGGCGAGCCCGCGATGGCCTGTCCAGGTGGTGAAGCCGGCGCCAGCGCTGCCGGCCTCCGGTGCGCTGGGGCGGCCCTGACGGTTCAGCATCTCAGATCTCTCCCGCCAGCGCCGCCACGAGGCGCGCCACATCGGCGTCGGTATTGGTTTCGGTGACGGCGACCAACAGCAGGTTCGCGGCCCTTGCCTCGCCCGGGTAGAGCCGGCTGCCCGGCACGCCGGCGAGCACGCCCTTGGCGGCGAGGTTGTCCACGATCGGCCCGGCGGGCTTGGGCAGCTCCAGCGTGAACTCGTTGAAGAAGGCCTTGTTCAGGAGGTTCACGCCGGGCAGCGCCGACAGCTTCTCCGCCGCCTGTACCGCCTTGGCATGGTTCAGCTTCGCCACGCCGGTGAAGCCCGCCTCTCCCATCAGCGTCATGTGGATGCAGAAGGACAGCGCGCAGAGGCCGGAATTGGTGCAGATGTTGGACGTCGCCTTTTCGCGGCGGATATGCTGCTCGCGCGCCGACATGGTGAGCACGAAGCCGCGCCGCCCGTCCTGGTCCACCGTCTGCCCGCAGAGCCGGCCCGGCATCTGGCGCATGTACTTCTCGCGCGTGGCGAAGAGGCCGACATAGGGCCCGCCGAAGCTGAGCGGCACGCCGACCGACTGCCCCTCCGCCGTGACGATATCCGCCCCCATCGCCCCCGGCGGCTTCAGCGCACCGAGGGAAAAGATCTCGGTGACGACCACGATCAGAAGCGCGCCCTTGGCGTGCACCGCCGTGGCCAGCGGCGTGAGGTCGGCGACATGCCCGAAGACGGACGGGTTCTGCACCACGACGCAGGCGGTCTTGTCGTCGATCTGCTGGAGCAGATCGGCGATGCCTTCCGGGTCGACCGGAGCAATGACGAGATCGGCGCCCATCGCCTCGCCCGTGGTGGCGATGACGTCGCGGTAATGCGGATGCAGGCCGCCCGAAATCACCGCCTTCTTGCGCCGTGTCACGCGGAAGGCCATCAGCACGGCCTCGGCGGTCGAGGTGGCCCCGTCGTACATGGAGGCGTTCGCCACTTCCATGCCGGTGATAGCCGCCACCTGCGTCTGGAACTCGAACAGGTACTGCAGCGTGCCTTGCGCGATTTCCGGCTGGTAGGGCGTGTAGGAGGTGAGGAACTCCGACCGCTGGATCAGGTGGTCCACGCTCGCCGGTACATGGTGCCGATAGGCCCCCGCTCCCAGGAAGGAGGGCACCGATCCCGCACTCACGTTCTTCGCCGCCAGCGCCGCCAGCGCTCGCTCGACCTCCAGCTCGCCCTGATGGGGCGGCAGGTCGATCGGCTGGTTGAGGCGGGCGCGGGTGGGAACGTCCCGGAACAGGTCGTCGACGGAAGCGGAGCCGATCTTCTCCAGCATCGCCTTGCGGTCGTCCGGCGTCAGCGGCAGATAGCGCATCAGGCAAGGCCCTCGACGAAGGCCTTGTAGGCCTCCTCGTCCATCAGGTCGTCCAGTTCGGCCGGGTCGGCAATCTTGATCTTGAAGAACCAGCCTTCGCCCATCGCGTCCTCGTTGACCACGCCGGGCTTGTCGGTGACGGAATCGTTGGTCTCGACGATCTCGCCGCCCACCGGCGCATAGACCTCGGCGGCGGCCTTGACCGAATCGATCACGCAGGCCTCGTCGCCCTGGTCCAGTTCTTTGCCTACGTCGGGCAGTTCGACGAAGACGATGTCGCCCAGCTGGCCCTGGGCGTAGTCGGTGATGCCGACCGTACCGACATCGCCCTCGACACGGATCCACTCGTGGTCTTCGGTGTACTTGGTCTCGCTCATCGTGATTCCCCTCGAGTCTCAGGTCTTGACGTAGCGTTTGGTGATGAAGGGCAGCTTGGCGACACTTGCCGCCACAGGCTTGCCGCGGACTTCCAGTTGCACGTCGGTGCCGGGTGTCGCGAAGGCGGTCTCGACATAGCCGAGCGCCACCGGCGCCCCCACCGTCGGCCCGAAGCCGCCGGAGGTGACCTTGCCGATGACCCGGCCTTCGGCGGTGATGGCGCTGCCGTCGCGCACCGGGGCGCGGCCCTCCGGCTTCAGGCCGACCAGCTTGCGCGACGGCCCGTTCGCGATCTCGCGCTGGATGCGCGTCGCGCCGGGGAAGCCGCCTTCCTCGCGGCGCCGCTTGGCGATGGAAAAGCCGAGCACGGCTTCGATCGGCGAGGTGGTGGGATCGATGTCGTGCCCGTGCAGCGGAAGACCCGCTTCCAGGCGCAGCGAATCGCGGGCGCCGAGGCCGATCGGCTTGACCTCCGGCTGCGACAGGAGAAGGCGAGCCAGCCTGTCGGCATCCGCACCCGCCACCGCGATCTCGAAACCGTCCTCGCCCGTATAGCCCGAGCGGCTGGCCCAGATCTCGATGCCGCCGATCTTCGCCGCCGTCGCGGTCATGAAGGACAGCGCCGCCGCTTCCGGCGCCAGGCGTTCCATCACCGCGGCCGCCTTCGGCCCCTGCAGCGCCAGAAGCGCGCGGCTGCCGTGATAGGTGACCGATCCCGTCGGCAGCTTCGCCTGCATCAGCGCCACGTCGGCTTCCTTGTTGCCGGCATTGACGACGAGGAACAGGTCGGCGGCGCGCCGCGTCACCATCAGGTCGTCGAGGATGCCCCCGTCGCCGTTCAGGAGTTGGGTGTAGCGTAGCTTGTTCAAGCCCAGCCCGATGATGTCGCCCGGCACCAGCTTTTCGAGCGCGGCGTCGATGCCTTCGCCGGCGAGCGTGACTTGGCCCATGTGGGAGACGTCGAACAGCCCCGCGCTTTCCCTTGTCCAGCCGTGCTCGGCGATGATGCCGGTCGGGTACTGCACCGGCATCTCATAGCCGGCGAAAGGCACGAGGCGAGCGCCGAGCTCGCGGTGCAGGTCGTAGAGCGGCGTGCGGGACAGTGGTCCCGAATATTCGGTCAAAGGGCTACCCCGGCGCGACTCCCGCGGCCGCCATGCGAGGGCTCCCGCACGGGTTCCGCGAACGGTCGCCCCCTCTGTCCGGTGACCTGAGAGATTTCGCCGGCCGCGTCCCGATTCGGGGTTGGCCTGCTTACTCCTTCGGTGGGATGGCTTTGCCCATCCGCTTTCCAGAGTGCCTCGATCCCTGCGGTCCGGGGTGCCTGAGAGTTTCCGGGGCGGTTGCTCCTTCGGCGCCGCCGAACCCTCTCTGGGCCCGACGGTCTCTCCCGCGGCGATCGATAGGCGGTGCGGCCCCGTTCAGGCCGCGAGAAGGGATGATAGGCGGGGCAGGGTGGGAGTCAACGCAAACGGCGGCTGCTAAAGGCGCTCGGTCCCGGCTTGCTTTGCCAGCCCCTTGTCGAATGTACCAAGCGGCAGGTGGCCCGCCTTCGCCGCAATCTCGAGCATGAGGCAATCCGAGAAGCCGCCGGTCGGCCGGCTGCGGAACCGGCCAAGGGCTGCGGTCACCACCCCCGCATCCTGCAGGCTGAGCTGGCGATGATTGAGCAGCATCTCGACTGCCGCAGCGATCTGGCGGGACGATCTCTCGTAGACCGAATCCAGAACCCAGACGGTCTCGGCCAGGACGAGGTGGGATACCCAGGCCCCATTTCCGATGAACGTCTCCGCCGCCGCGACCTGGCCGGCATCGTCGCGCACGACGAGCCTGACCAGGACGTTCGTATCAATCGAGCGCATGCCGCTTGCGCATGTATTTGCGGATGCCTTCCTTCACCTCGGCAGGCTGCATGGGCTGGGTGTCCGGCGGGAATAGCGCCTCATGGATGTCGCTGGAACTGAATTGTCCGGCCCGGCGGACGACGATCTGGCCGTTCTCCTGGTTCCACTCGAGAATCGAGCCTGGGCCGACGCCGAGCCGCTTCCGGATTTCGGCCGGCACGGAGATTTGCCCCTGGGCCGTAAGTTTCGATTGAGCAATGGTCATAAGACTACATTACCGCGGTAATGTAGTCTTATCAAGTCGCTCGCCGGCGCCCGGACAGCCGCACCGCCAGCGCCAGAGCGAGCACGCCATCGCCGGCCAGTAGCCGGTGTCCGCGAGGAATCCCTGGCCGAAGATGACGGCGAAGGTGAGCCATAGGAACCAGCTGCCGGTGGTTGCGGTGCGTCGCCCGGCAGCGCGGGCCGAGGAGCGGCCAACCGTTCAAGACGCCCGCGCGCATGCCGCCTCCTGGTCGAAAACCAGCCCATTACAACATGAACACTTGCGCAACATCGGCTGCGTCGTCTACAATTTATCAGGGAAAGACATTTCGAAAGATCGCCGAAAAATGCCCGCAATCGTCGTGCTGGTCCTGTTGACCCAGGTCGGTTTCGTCGTCCATGCCGCGCGCACCGGGCGGCCGCGCTGGTGGATCACGGTCATCATCTTGGCCCCCGGCGCCGGCTGCCTCGCCTATTTCGTCGCCGAGGTTGTCCCGGATCTCCTGGGCAGTCGCGCCTCGCGGCAGGCTGCCGCCAGGGTCGCCGATCTGATCGACCCCGATCGCGACTATCGCGCCGCGGCCGATCGCTTTGCCGATGCCGATACGGTGGAAACCCGCCAGGCGCTTGCCCGCGAAGCGCTGCGTCGCAACCGGCCGGAGGAGGCGGTCATGCTCTACGAGGGCGCGCTCGCGGGCATCCATGCGAACGACCCGCACCTCCTATTGGCTTTGGCCGAGGCCCTGGCCGCCGCCGGCCGCCCCGACGAGGCGGTGCAGCGCTTCGAACAGTTGCATCAGGCCCATCCGCGCTTCCTCTCCACCGACGGGCGGCTCCTCTATGCCCGGGCGTTGGAGGCGGCGGATTGTCCGCACGAGGCGATGGACGCCTATGAGGCGCTGCTACCCGACTATCCCGGCGAGGAGGCGCGCTGCCGGCTCGCGCTGCTGCATATCCGGCTCGGCCAGATCGACCGGGCGCACCTGCTTCTGCGCGAGACCCTCACGCGTATCGAACGCGCGCCCCGCCACTACAGGGAAAGCCAGCGCCCCTGGCAGGCCTTGGCCAAGCAGCATCTGGGTTGAAAATCCGCGCCCGAGCGCGCCGTCTTGCCCGAATGCCGTCTTCTCGGTCCTCTCGGGTGGACGCAGACCTCGGCCGGTGCCGTCACCTTCCTGCGCGCCGGCGCTCCTGCCGCGTTGACCCGGGCGGGCGCGCCCTTTAAGCCTCGCGGCCCATGAACCCCGCCCTGGACTCGACTTTCGACCTGCTCGTCATCGGCGGCGGGATCAACGGCGCCGGCATCGCCCGCGATGCCGCCGGCCGCGGGCTTTCCGTCCTGCTGGTGGAGAAGGCAGACCTCGCGCGCGCCACTTCTTCCGCCGCCACCAAGCTGATCCATGGCGGCCTGCGCTATCTGGAGCAGTACGAATTCCGCCTGGTGCGCGAGGCACTGGCCGAACGCGAGGTGCTGCTGCATCTGGCGCCACATATCATCTGGCCGCTGCGCTTCGTCATGCCGCACGATGCGCATCTGCGGCCCGCCTGGATGATCCGGATCGGCCTCTTCCTCTACGACCATCTGGGCGGCCGCACGACCCTGCCCGGTTCATCCGGGGTCGATCTGGCGCATGGACCAGAGGGTCGTGAGCTGAAACCCGATTTCGCCCGCGGCTTCGCCTATTCGGACTGCTGGGTCGACGACGCCCGCCTCGTGGTCTTCAACGCCATTTCGCTGCGCGATCTGGGCGGCACCGTCCTGACCCGCACGACGCTGACCGCCGCGCGGCGCGTGGGCGATATCTGGCAGGCGGAAATCCGCGACGAACAGACCGGGGAAAGCCGCACCGTCGCCGCGCGCGGTCTCGTCAATGCCGCCGGCCCCTGGGTGGGCGAGGTGTTGTCGGGCGCCATCGGCCGCAACACCGCCAACGCGGTGCGCCACATCAAGGGCAGCCACATCGTGGTGCCCAGGCTGTTCGAGGGCACGCATGCCTTCATTTTCCAGCATCCCGACCGCCGGGTGATCTTCGCGATCCCCTATCAGGACCGTTTCACCCTGATCGGCACCACCGACATTCCCTACGATGGCGATCTCGGGCAACCGACCATCGATCAGGCCGAGATCGACTATCTCTGCACCGCGGTCAGCCGCTACTTCTCCAAGCCCGTGACTCCGGCCGACGTGGTGTGGAGCTACAGCGGCGTACGCCCGCTCTACGACGATGGTTCCGACAATCCCTCCGCCGTCACCCGCGACTATGTGCTCGAACTGGATGGTGACCGCCCGCCGCTGCTCTCGGTCTATGGCGGCAAGCTCACCACATACCGCAAGCTGGCCGAGCACGCGCTGGAGAAACTCGCCTCCTTCTATCCCGGCATGAAGCCGGCCTGGACGCATGACGGTGTGCTGCCGGGAGGCGACTTCGGCGGGCGCCCCTTCAAGGGCGTGGTCACCGACCTGGTGGCCGCCTTTCCCGATATCGACCGCAACCTGCTTGCCGCCTTCGCGCGCCGGCACGGCACGCGTACCGCCGCCATGCTGGGCGATGCCCGTGGCGCCCCCGATCTCGGGCGGGATTTCGGCGGCGGCCTCTATGCCCGCGAGATCGACTGGCTGATGCGCGAGGAATGGGCGGTGACGGCGGAGGACGTCCTGTGGCGGCGTACCAAGCTCGGCCTGCACCTGCCGCCCGGCGGCGCCCAGCAGGTCGCCCGCTACATGGCGACGCGGTAGGATTTGAACCTTCTCCCCCAGGGAGAAGGAAACTGGTTCTGGGGAGAGGAAGCGTCATGTCGAAAGTGATCGTCGAAAGCATCGGCCCGGTCCGTACCGTCACACTGAACCGGCCCGAAAAGCGCAACGCGCTCGACGCCGAGACGGTCGAGGGGCTGCATGCCGCCTTCTCGGCACCCCCGACGCCCGAGGAACGCGTGATCGTCGTGCGCGGCGCCGGGCCGGGCTTCTGCGCCGGGCTCGATCTTTCCGTCGGCCTCAAGGCGGAGAGCGGTATCGGCCAGATGCTGCGACAGATCGAACTCTCGCCGCTGCCGGCCGTCGCCATCGTGCATGGCGATGCCATCGCCGGCGGCTGCCAGTTGGCGCTGCATTGCGACCTGGTGGTCGCCTCCTCGACGGCGCGCTTCGGCATGTCCATCGCCCAGATCGGTATCGCGCTCTCCTGGTTCCTGGTGAAGAAGATCCAGGAGACGGCCGGACCCGTCGCCGCGCGCGAGATCCTGCTGCTGGGCGATCCCCTGTCGGCGAAGCGCATGCACGAGATGGGACTGATCGCCCGCGTCGCCGAACCGGCCGATCTCGAAACGGCGGCAAAGGCGGTAATCGACCGTCTCGCCGCGAATGCGCCCCTCGCGCTGCGTTCCATCAAGGCGGCGCTGGTCCGCCAGATGGACACCGTCGACCTGCTGCAGCACCAGGACATCGATGCCCTGGCCCAGGCCGCGAACGCCAGCGAGGACGTGAAGGAAGGTATGGCGGCCCGCCTCGCCAAGCGGGCGGCGAAGTTCAAGGGCGCCTGATGGATACGGCTGGCGCCGCCCTCGTCACCGGCGCCGGCAAGCGGGTAGGGCGCGCCATCGCGCTCGATCTCGCCCGCGCCGGCTTTGCGGTGGCGGTACATGTGAACCGCTCGACGGCGGAGGGCGAGGCGGTGGCGGCCGAGATCCGCGCGAGCGGCGGCCGTGCCGCGGTGGTGAGCGGCGACCTCGCCGATATGACGGCGGTGCGGGGAATCGTGCCGGCGGCGACGGCGGCGCTCGGTCCGCTCGGGGTCCTGGTCAACAATGCCTCGGTCTTCGAAATGGACAGGATCGAGACGGCGACCGAGACGAGCTGGGACTTCCACCTCGACATCAACCTGAAGGCGCCGTTCTTCCTGTCCCAGGCCTTCGCCGCCCAGCTGCCGGCGGACGCCGAGGGCAATATCGTCAACCTGCTCGACATGCGGGTCTGGCGGTTGACGCCATATTTCGCCTCCTACACGGTTTCCAAGGCCGGCCTGTGGACCTTGACGCAGACCCTGGCGATGGCGCTCGCCCCGCGCATCCGCGTCAACGGCATCGGACCGGGACCGACGCTGCCCAGCATCCACCAGACCAGGGAACAGTTCGACGCCCAGGCGGCGGCGACGCCGCTCCGGCGCGGGGCGCCGCCCGAGGAGATCGCATCGGCCGTGCGATTCCTGCTGTCGACGCCGTCGATGACAGGGCAGATGATCGCCCTCGACGGCGGCCAGCACCTGCCCTGGCGCCCCGCCTCGAGCAGCGGAACACCCAGTACGGAGGCCGAGTGAGGGCCGCGCGATGAGCAACCAGAGTTCCGATCGCCGCGTCGCCGATGCCATTCGCGGCATCCGCCACGTCTTCGTCCGCGACCTCGAACTGCAGGCACCCATCGGGGTCTGGCGGCATGAGCATGGCCGCCGCCAGCCGATCCGCATCAATCTCGATCTCGGCGTGGCCCAGGGCGCGGCCGCGCCGGAGGACGAACTGCACGCGGTGGTGAACTATGCCCATCTGGTCGACCGGGTGAAGCAGATCGTCGATGCGGAGCACGTGAAACTGGTCGAGACGCTGGCAGAGCGAATCGCCGAGGCCTGTTTCGAGGATGCCCGCGTGGTCTCGGCGCGCATCCGCATCGAGAAGCTGACCGCCATCCCCGAAGCCGTCAGTGTCGGCGTCGAAATCGAACGCTTCGCCCTGCGCTGAATCCGGCCGGGAGCCCGGCCGGTGCGGGCCGATCTGCGATCATGTATTGAAATTAATTCTCAATTACGGTAGAAGGCGGGAGTTGTTTGCCCCCGGGGCAGAGTTCCTTTCGACCGATGACCCAATCCCTGAAGTTCCCCAGCTTCGCCGAGGCCACCCCCGAAGAGGGGCGGCTGACCACCGTGCCGCGGCTCAACAGCTTCGCCATCTTCCAGGGTGCTCGCCTAGTCGTGATCGAACACGAAGGCACCGAATACCGTTTGCAGATCACCGGCCGCGGCAAGCTCATCCTCACCCGATGATGCCGCCGGGCCCTTCCGCTGTCGCCCGATGGAGTAAGCGCCCGTGTCCACACCCGCCGATCTCGTGAACCTGCGTCGCCGTCATGCCGCCCTGGTGCAGGATCGCCCGGGAATGCGTGCCTACGATGCTGCCGAGGCCCTGGCCGCCGCCGAGGCGGAACTGGTCGCGGCGGGCTGTACCGGGCCGGTGCGGCGGCTGCGGCCGGACTGGAAGGGGATATTCGAGGCTTTGCCGGGGCTCGGCACGGTCATGGCGCTCACGCGCAACGCGCATGCGGTGCACGAGAAGGTCGGCCGCTACGAGGACGTGCAGGTCCGCGCCCATGGCGGCCTGGTGCTCGGTCCCGACATCGACCTTCGGCTGTTCCTGAATCGCTGGCATTCGGCCTTCGCGGTGAGCGGGACAAAACACGACAGCCTCCAGTTCTTCGACGGCCAGGGCCGGGCGGTACACAAGATCTTCGCCCGCGCCGAGACCGATCCGGCCGCCTGGGCAAAGCTGGTGGACGGGTTTGCCGAGACCGGCGTGCCGGCCTCGCTCGTCCTCCGCCGGGGACCGGCGACACCCCAGCGCAAGGCGGCCGCCGGTGGTCGCGAGGCGCTGCGCGAGGCCTGGAGCGGGCTGAAGGACACGCACGATTTCGTCGTCATGCTGTCCAAGCTGGGTCTGGACCGCACCGCCGCCTGCCGGCTGGCGGGGCCTGATCTGGCCCAGCCGGTGCATGCCGGCGCGTTGCGCAGCGGCCTCGAGCGGGCCGCCGCCGGCGACCTCCCGATCATGGTCTTCGTGCCCAACAAGGCGACCATCCAGATCCACACCGGCCCGGTCCGGAACCTGAAGACGGTGGGCGACTGGTTCAACGTCATGGATCCCGGCTTCAACCTGCACCTGAAGGAAACCGCGATCGCCGAGGCCTGGGTGGTGCGGAAGCCGACCGTCGATGGTGTCATCACCTCGGTCGAACTCTTCGACGCGGAGGGCAGCGTCATCGCCTATCTCTTCGGTGCCCGCAAGCCGGGCCTGCCGGAGATCGCCGGCTGGCGCGACATCGCGGAGAGCATCGCCCAGGATCTCGCCGTGTGAAGTGGCTGCCGCTGATCGCGTCGTTTCTGCTAGCGGCGCCGGCCGCGGCGGATATCCGCGTCCGTGACGTGTCCGGGCGCGAGGTGCCGGTCGCCGATTCCAGCCGCATCGTCAGCGTGGCGGGTGCCCTGACCGAGATCGTGCATGCCCTGGGCGCCGGCGGCCGGCTGGTCGGCGTCGATACCACCAGCCTGCATCCCGAAGCCTTGGTGCGGGACCTGCCGAAGGTGGGCTATCAGCGCGCGCTTTCCGCCGAAGGGCTGCTCTCGCTGCGGCCCACACTGATCCTGGCGAGCGAGGAGGCCGGGCCGCCCGCAGTGCTGGAGCATCTGGCCGGTGCCGGCGTCACGGTCTTGCGCCTTTCGAGCCAGGCCGGCGCCGCCCTGGTGCCGGCGCGGGTGCGCAGCGTCGGTCTGGCGCTCGGGCTGGAGAGCGAGGCCGAACGCCTCGCCCGCCGCATCGAGGACGACCTCGCCGGATTGTCCGGCCGGCTGTCGCGGATCGCCGCCCGCCCGAAGGTGCTCTTTCTGCTGGCGGTCGGCCAGGGTGCGCCGATGGTGGCCGGGCGCGATACGGCGGCGGATGCGATGATCGTGCTGGCGGGCGGGCGCAATACGGTCACCGGCTATGCCGGCTACAAGCCGCTTTCCCAGGAAGTCGTGATCGCCGCCGCGCCCGACGTCATCCTGACGACGACCCAGGGTCTGGCGCTGATCGGCGGCAAGGAGGCGTTGCTGGCCCAGCCCGCCTTCGCGGCAACGCCGGCCGGTCGGCAGGGCCGGGTGATCGCCATGGATGCGCTCTATCTGCTGGGCTTCGGGCCGCGGGTGGCGGAGGCGGCCGGCGCCGTGGCCGCCGCGCTGCACCCGGACATGGCCCGATAGGACCATGACCGACCGGACGGTGCCGCTTCCCGCGATCGTCGTCCGCCAGCGGCCGGCCGCGGTGCTGGCGGCACTGGCCGCGGTCCTCTGTCTCGCCATTCTCCTCGGCATCTCCGTCGGGGCGGTGCCGGTGCCGGCCGGCCGCATTCCGGCGATCCTCTGGTCCTTCGCCGATCCGGCCGTGGAGGTGGATGCCGGGCAGCGCTCCATCGTCGCCCTGATCCGCCTTCCGCGCGTGCTGCTGGGTCTGGTGGTGGGCGCCTCCCTCGGCATGGCGGGCCTCCTGACTCAGGCGCTATTTCGCAACCCCCTCGCCGATCCCGGGTTGATCGGCGTGGCGGGCGGGGCGGCGCTCGCCGCCGTCGCCACCATCGTGCTGGGGACCGCCGTCATGGGCGGGCCGCTCGCGCGCCTGGCCGGCCCCTATTTCCTGCCGATCGCGGCTTTCCTCGGCGCCTTGGCCGCCACCACCGTCATCTTCCGGCTGGCCAGCGACGCCGGCCGGGTGGCGGTGGCGACGCTTCTCCTGATCGGCGTGGCGGTGAACGCGCTGGCGATGACCGGCATCGGCTTCCTCACCTATGTCAGCGACGATCAGCAGCTGCGCACGCTCACCTTCTGGACAATGGGCGCGCTCGGTTCCGCCTCCTGGCCGATGCTGTCGGTCGCCCTGCCGGCTTCCCTGCTGATTCTCCTTGCCTCGCTGCGCTTCGCCCCGGCGCTGGACCTGCTGCAGCTGGGCGAGGCGGAGGCGCGCCACCTCGGCGTCGATGTCGAGCGGCTGAAGCGCCGGGCGGTGATCGCGGTGGCGCTCCTGGCCGGGATCGCGGTCGCCTCGGCCGGGATCGTCGGCTTCGTCGGCCTGGTGGTTCCGCATCTGGTGCGCCTGCTCACCGGGCCCGGCCATCGCTGGGTGGCGCCCGGTTCGGCGCTGCTGGGCGCCGGGCTGGTCCTTCTCGCCGATGTGCTCGCCCGCATCGCGGTGGCGCCGGCCGAACTTCCCATCGGCCTCGTCACCAGCGCGCTCGGGGCGCCCTTCTTCCTCTGGCTGCTGGTCCGCCGCCGCCGGGAGATCGGCTGATGCTGGCGCTGCGGGGCGCCGGCTTTCGCGCCGGCGGGCAGACGATCCTGCATGGGGTCGACATCGCCGTGACGCCGGGCCGCCTGACCGCGCTGATCGGGCCGAACGGGGCCGGCAAGTCCACGGCTCTGGCGCTCCTGGCCGGCGACCATCCGCCGCTCGACGGCGCGGCCGAACTGGACGGCAAGCCGATCGCCCGCTATCCCGCCCTCGATCTGGCGCGGCGCCGGGCCGTGATGCGCCAGGGCGGCGGCATCGCCTTCTCCTTCACCGTGG
>JALHMN010000117.1 GCA_022844005.1 bacterium
GCCGCGCGCGTCCGCTTCCACCAGGGCCCGGATCAGGCCGGTGGTGTCGGCGGTGCCGCCGGCGCCGGGATTGTCCTGCACGTCGGCCAGCACGATCGGCTTCCGCGCCTGGTTCGACATGCGCATGGCCTTCGCCACCGCCGCGCCGGGGTCCAGCATGCCGACGGCGAACTCCGCCTCCTTCTCGACGATGGTGGCGAGCAGCGTGTCGGCCGCGGCATCGGCCGCTTCTTGCGTATCGGCATAGCAGAAGACGGTGGGGCCGCATTCGCGGATATCGGCGGGCGGAAAGCCCGGGGTGTAGTTCACCACCGAGACCGGCCCCTGCTCCAGCGCGGCGAAGCCGTCATAGATGCCCTTGGAAGGTTCGGCCATGGTGCATTGGAAGGTGAGCGGCAAAAGGAACGGCACCCGGCGGAAGGCCTTGGCCGGGACGGGGCGCTTGCCGGACAGGATCGCGTCCAGCCGTCGGGCGGTGCGGGCGCCGGTGGCCGCCATGTCGACATGCGGATAGGTGCGATAGGCGCAGAGGAAGGTGGCGTGCTCGATCATGCCCTCGGTGACGTTCGCATGCAGGTCGAGGCTGACGGCGATGACCACGTCCGGCCCCACCGCCGCGCGGATGCGCCGCAACAGCTCGCCCTCCCCGTCCTCGTGATGCTCGGCCACCATGGCGCCATGCAGGTCGAGATAGATGGCGTCGTACTGGCCCGCCGCCGCCTCGATCCCGGCCACGATCTCGTTCGCGATCCGCTCGTAGGCGTCCTCGGTCACATGGGCGGAAGGCACCGCCGCGCACCACAGCACCGGCATCAGGGTATGGCCGAGGCGCTGCGCTTCCTTGATGAAGCCACCCGACGAGATGTTCATCGGCGGCAGCACCTCGAACATGTCGGCGCCGCGGGTGAGGCCGGGCCAGCCCTCGGCCCGCTCGAAATATTCGTAGATCGCCTTCACCGGTGAGAAGGTGTTGGTCTCGTGCTGGAACCCGGCAATCAGAATGCGCGACACCGAAAACTCCCCTTGGACAGCCGGCGCCGGACGGGCGCCTCGACACGCCCGCGAGGCTAGCCTTTCGCGCCGCGACCGCAACCCTCAGCCTAACTCGGTCATCCCTTTGCGTTGACACGCGATTTGCCGCGCACCTAGCCTGCCGGACAAAGAAACTTGGGCCGCGCGGGTTTGGTTGCGGCCGGGAGGAAGTGAAGATGGACGCGGGCGCCCGGCTACGCCGAATCGATCCCGAGGACGAGGACCAGCTGCTCCGCAGCATCGAACGCTGGGTCGAGCGCGAGGTGAAACCCGTCGTCAAGGCCCATGACCACGCCGATCTCTACCCGACCGAGATCGTCGAGCAGATGAAGGCCATGGGCCTGTTCGGCGCCACCATATCGCCCGAATACGGCGGCCTCGGCCTGCCCGCCGCCACCTATGCCAAGGCGGTGATGCATATCTCCAGCGTCTGGATGGCGATCACCGGCATCTTCAACTCGCACCTGATGCTGGCGCTGGCCATCGAGAAGTTCGGCACCGAAAACCAGAAGCGCCGCTGGCTGCCCAAGCTTGCGACAGGAGAAGTGCGCGGCGGCCTGGCGCTGACCGAGCCCGATGCCGGCACTGACCTGCAGGGCATCCGCATGGTGGCAAGGCGCGACGGCGATCATTACGTCATCAACGGCACCAAGACCTGGATCTCCAACGGGCGTGAAGGCTCCTGTTTCGCGCTGCTGGTGAAGACCAATCCGGATGCGCAGCCCCGGCATACCGGCATGAGCCTCTTCATCGCCCCGCGGGGACCCGGCTTCACGGTCGGCAGGAAGCTCGAGAAGCTCGGCTACAAGTCGATCGATTCGGCCGAACTGATCTTCGAAGACTATCGCATCCCCGCCGACCACCTGATCGGCGAGGTGGAAGGCAAGGGCTTCCTGCAGGCGACCGGCGGCCTCGAACTGGGGCGCATCAACGTCGCCGCCCGCGGCGTGGGATTGGCCGAAGGCGCGCTCAGGCTCGCCACCGAATACGCGCAGATCCGGAAAACCTTCGGCAAGCCGATCTGCGAGCATCAGGCGATCCAGCTCAAGTTGGGCGAAATGGCGACCCGGGCGCGGGCCGCCCGCCTCCTCACGCTCGACGCCGCAGCCACCTTCGACCGCGGCGAGCGCTGCGACCTCGAGGCCGGCATGGCGAAGTACTTCTCCTCCGAGGCAGCGCTCGAGAACAGCACCGAGGCCATGCGCATCCACGGCGCCTATGGCTATTCCAAGGAATACGACATCGAGCGCTTCTATCGCGACGCGCCCCTCACCTGCATCGGCGAGGGCACCAACGAGATGCAGCGCATCGTCATCGCGCGGCAATGGATCAAGCGGAACCCCGTCTCATGAAGCTCGCCGGTATCCGCGTCGTCGACCTCTCCGCCTTCCTGCCCGGCCCCTATCTCACCATGTGTATGGCCGATCACGGGGCGGAGGTGATAAAGGTGGAACCGCCGCAGGGCGATCCCGGGCGGCATGTGGGCCTGTCGGACGGCCCGCAGACGGTGTTCTTCCGCAACCTGAACCGGGGCAAGAAATCGGTCGTGATCGACCTGAAGACCGCGGCCGGCAAGGAGGCGCTGCTCGGCCTCTGCGACACGGCGGATGTCTTCGTCGAGACCTCGCGCCCCGGCGTCGCGAAGCGCCTCGGCGTCGACTACGAGACGATATCCGCCCGCAACCCGCGCATCGTCTACTGCTCGATCAGCGCCTTCGGCCAGGAGGGCCCCAATCGCGACCGCCCCGCGCACGACCTCGCCATCGAGGCGGTGAGCGGCGCGCTCTCGCTCACTGTCGGGCGCGACGGCGATCCGGTCATCCCCGCCATCGCCGCCGCCGACAACCTCGCCGCGCTACAGTCGCTGTCGGGCATCCTGATGGCGCTTCTCGCGCGCGAGCGCACCGGGCGCGGCGACTATCTCGACATCGCCATGCACGACGCGACGCTGGCCGCCTGTTCCAACATCCTGGGTCCGGCGATGGCGGAGGGACGGCAATCCATCCCGCTGCACGAGCGCAGCATGGGCGGTTCGGCCTTCTATCAGGTCTATGCGACGTCGGACGGCCGCCACATCGTGCTGGCCGGACAGGAGGACAAGTTCATCGAGACGCTGCTGAACGCTCTCGGCCGGCCGGACCTGATCGCCTTGTCGCTGCGGGGACCCGGCGCGCATCAGGAACCGGTGCGGGCCTTCCTCGCCGGCGTCTTCGCGGAGAAGACGCAAGGCGAGGCCATCGCTTGGCTCTCCACCATGGACCTCTGCTACGCCCCGGTGAAGACGATGCCGGAGGCCCTGGAGGACGAGAACGCCAGGGCCCGCGGCATGATCCTGACCGACGATCTGGGCCGCAGGCACATCGGCCCCGCCGTGCGCTTCCGCCACGAGCCGGCGCGCCCGAACCTGAAGGCGCCGAAACTCGGCGAGCACAACGCCGAACTGCTGAAAGGGGCTTGAGCATGCGGACCCGCGCCACCCACGGCCGCGCTTACGAAGACTTCAGCGTCGGCGACATCTACGAGCACCGCCCGGGCCGCACCATCAGCGAGGCCGACAACACCTGGTTCACCCTTCTCACCATGAACCAGCATCCGCTGCACTTCGACGCGGAATACGCGGCGAAGTCGGAATTCGGCAGGCCGGTGGTGAACAGCTGCCTGACGCTTTCCATCGTCGTCGGCATGAGCGTGTCGGACATATCCTACAGGGCGATCGGCAACCTCGGCTGGAACGACATCCGTCTCACCGCGCCCGTCTTCAACGGCGATACGATCTATGCCGAATCGGAAGTCCTGGCGAAGCGCGAATCCGCCAGCCGGCCGACGCAAGGGGTGGTCACGGTGCGCACTACCGGGAAGAAGGCCGACGGCAGCGTCTTCATGAGCTTCGAGCGCACCGTGCTCGTGCCGAAACGCGGTCACGGCATCGACGATCAGGCCGGATAGTCGCGGCGGACCTTCAGGAGCGTGAGGGCGCCGCTCACCGGCGCCAGCACCATCACCAGGAAGGCGATTCTGTAGCTTCCCGTGGCCTGCACGAGGAGCGAGAAGCCGGTCGGTCCCAGCACATAACCGATGAAGCTGAAGAAGGTGGCGCCCGAGGTGGCCTCGCCCACCTGCTCGCGCGCTACGCGCGCGGCGAGTTCGGCCAGATAGATGCCGTTCCAGCTCACCGCCGCGAAACCGGCGAAGATCGCCGCCGCGATGATCGCCCATCCGGGCATCGAGCCGCTCAGGAGCGGCATCGCGACCAGCGCGCCGGTCGAGGCCACCGCCAGGATCAGCAGCGTGGCGACGCCCGAGGTCCGGTCGGCCCACCAGCCGGCCAGGATGCGGCCGGCGGCACCCGAAACCTGCAGCGCCGCGAAGGCGATGCCGGCGGCTGTCACCTCCAGGCCGAGCCCGGCGGTGAGGTAGGGCACGAAGAAGGAAAAGAAGCTCGACTGCGCCATGGCGAAGAAGAAGCCGGCGAGCGAGAGCCATGGCAGGACCGGCGCCAGGCGCACGCCCCTGAGCGGCTGCAGCAGCGTGTGCAGGCTGAACAGCCCGCGCCAGGGCAGTCTCAGGCGCGGATTGCGGGCGGCGTCGAAGCGCTCGCGCGCCGGCTGCACCAGCACCACGGCGGCGAAGGCGATCATCACCGCCACGCCGATGCCGAGCCGCCAGTCATAGGCGAGCGCCACTGCCGGCACGATGAGGGCGCCGATCGCCTGGCCGATCGGGACGCCCGCCTGCTTCAGCGAGAAGGCGAGGCCTCGGCGCGCGGGCGGGGTGTGGCGGGCCAGGATGTCGCTGGTGGCCGGCGGAATCGGGCCGTAGCCCATGCCGGACAGGAGTGCCGCCAGCAGCACCACCGGCCAGATCGCCGTCGTCACCAGGAGGGTGGCGAGCCCGGTCAGCAGCAACCCGCACTGCAGCAGACGGAGCGGCCCGATACGGGCCAGGAACGGCCCGCCGATCATCAGGAACAGCATGCTGGCGAGGGTCGAGAGCGAGGAGAAGTAGCCGATCTTCTCCACGCCGACGCCGGCCGAGGCGGTAAGCAGCGGTGCGCTCACGATCACGGCGCTCGACAGGATCGAGGTGGCGATCTGCATCGCCAGCGTGACACCGACCGCCGCCGTCCAGGACGGCGGTGGTGCCAGCGGCCTATCCACTGCTGCCGACGCCGGTGGCGAAGCGGTCGAAATCGGTCAGCACCGGCGGGCTGTCGCGCGACAGCGCCGACATGCCGACCACGATCTCGGCATGGCCGACGCCGGGGTAGAGTTTCTCCTCCACCCGCACGCCGAGCGCGCGCAGCCGCGCCGCCATGGCGGTTGTGTTGCGGGGATAGACCGTGCCGTCGGCGCTGCCGTGCAGCAGCAAGGCGGGCGGCGTGCCGGCATCGGCGATGTTCACCGGCTGGGTGCTTTCCGGCGGCGCGACGCTCCCGAAGACCTCTCGGGTGACGCGGGAATCGAGGGGGAGGAAATCGAAGGGGCCGGCAAGGCAGGCGACACCGGCGATCGAGCGGCGATCCACCCCTCGGGCGGCGAGGAACCGGGGCGAACCGGCCACCATCATGACGTTGTAGGCGCCGGCGGAATGACCCATCAGGAACAGGCGGCGCGGATCGCCGCCGATGCCGCCTGCGTTCCGCACCGCCCAGGCGGTGGCGGCGGCGGTGTCCTCGACGAAGCCGGGGAAGCGTCCCTCCGGATGCACGCGATAGTCCGGCAGGATCGCGATATAGCCGAGCCTGGTGAGTGATTCGCCGACGAATTGGTAGTCGGCGCGGTTCCCCGACATCCACGACCCGCCATAGAGGAAGACGACCACCGGGAAGGGCCCCTGCCCCTCCGCCGGCACATAGACGTCCAGCGCCCGTCGCGGGCCTTCGCCATAGGCGATGCCCCTGGTCTCGCGATAGCCGCCGGAGGGCGCGACGGCATTCAGAACCGAGATGGGCGAACAGGCGGCGAGGCCCAGCCCGCCGAGAGACAGTGTGAAAAGCCGCCGATCCATCCGTGCGATTCCCTGAAGTTCGTCGACAGTACGATCAGATAGACCGAACAGACGCTCGAAAAAGAGGAAAACACCGGACCTGTGACGGCTGCCGCGCCGAGCGGGCCGGAGAGGGCGGGCCACGGGCCGCCCTCTCCGTTTCCTCATCAGAGATCGGCGTAGACGTGGGTCTCGGCCGCGCCACCCGGATGCGTCACCGCGCCCTTCTCGGCCGTGCCGACCAGCTGGGCGTACTTCCACAATGCGCCCGAATTGTAGTTGGTCTTGCGCGGCTTCCACTTCTTCTTCCGCTCGGCCAGCTCGGTCTTGCTGAGCTTGACGTTGAGCGTGCCCTTGGTGGCGTCGATCTCGATGATGTCGCCGTTCTTGATGAGCGCGATCGGCCCGCCCACCGCCGCTTCCGGCCCGATATGGCCGATGCAGAAGCCGCGGGTACCGCCCGAGAAACGGCCGTCGGTGATCAGCGCCACCGATTCACCGGAACCCTGTCCGTAGAGCGCCGCCGTGGTGGCCAACATCTCGCGCATGCCGGGGCCGCCCTTGGGGCCTTCGTAGCGGATGACCAGCACGTCGCCCTGCTTGTACTTCCGTCCCTGGACGGCGGCGAAGCAGGCTTCCTCGCTGTCGAACACCCGGGCCGGGCCGCTGAACTTCAGCGTCTCCATGCCGGCGACCTTCACGATGGCGCCCTCGGGGGCGAGGTTGCCCTTCAGGCCGACCACACCGCCGGTCGGCGACAGCGGGCTCTTCACCGGATAAATCACTTTTTGGCCCTTCGGGATCTTCACGTCCTTCAGGTTCTGCTTCAGGGTCTTGCCGGTGACGGTGATGCAGTCTCCGTTGAGCAGGCCGCCGTCGAGCAGAGCCTTCATCAGCACCGGCACGCCGCCGATGTCGTAGAGATCCTTCATCACGTAGTTGCCGCCCGGCTTCAGGTCGGCGATGTAGGGCGTCTCGCGGAAGATCTTGCAGACGTCGTGCAGGTCGAACTTGATGCCGGCTTCATGCGCGATGGCGGGCAGGTGCAGGCCGGCATTGGTCGACCCGCCGGAGGCGGCGACGATCACCGCGGCGTTGCGGAGCGATTCCTTGGTCACGATGTCGCGCGGGCGGATGCCGCGACGCAGGCATTCCAGCACCGCTTCGCCCGACTGGAAGGCGAAGCTGTCGCGGCTTTCGTAGGGCGCCGGCGCGCCGGCCGAACCCGGCAGCGCCAGGCCGATGCATTCCGACACGCAGGCCATGGTGTTGGCCGTGAATTGCCCCCCGCAGGACCCGGCCGAAGGACAGGCCGAGCATTCCAGCAGCTCAAGCTCCTCGTCCGACATCTTGCCGACGGCATGCTGGCCCACACCCTCGAACACGTCGACGATGGTGACGTCGCGGCCGTGGAACTTGCCGGGCAGGATGGAGCCGCCATAGATGAAGACGGACGGCACGTTGAGGCGCACCATGCCCATCATCACGCCGGGCAGCGACTTGTCGCAGCCGGCGATGCCGACGACGGCGTCATAGCAATGGCCACGGACGCAGAGTTCGATCGAATCGGCGATCGCCTCGCGGCTGGCCAGCGAGGACTTCATCGCCTGGTGGCCCATGGCGATGCCATCGGTGACGGTGATGGTGGTGAATTCGAACGGCGTGCCGCCGGCGGCGGTGACGCCCTTCTTCGCCGCCTGCGCCTGGCGCGACAGCGAGATGTTGCAGGGAGCGGCTTCGTTCCAGGTCGAGACCACGCCGACGAAGGGCTGGGCGATCTCCGCCTTGGTCTTCTCCATCGCATAGTAGAAGGCGCGCGCCGGTGCGCGATCCGCGCCCACCGACACGTGTCGGCTCGGCAGTTTCGACTTGTCCCAGGTCTTGGCGTCCATAACCCTTTTTCCTCCCAAACGCGGGCTCGACCCCCGCCGCGGAGGGCGGAGCATAAGCACGCCTCGAGGGGCTTGCTAGACGGCTTCAGCAGAAGACCGCCAGCACCCCCGTATAGGTGTAGAGCCGGGCGGCCGAGATCTCGCCGCCGGCGAAGAAGCCGACGACCGGCGCCTCGCCCAGCGCCTTCTGTACCAGGCCCAGTTCCTTCGAATCCGGCCCGAACAGGTTGGGGCCGCGGGCGACGCAGCTCACATAGAGGGCGCCCTTGGGCTTGCGGCCTTCCAGCCGGCGTTTCACGTCGCCCAGCATGCGCTCCAGGTCGATCAGCGCCGAATGGGCGTCGCGCGCGCAGAACTGCAGGCGCATGCCCTGGTGCAGCATGACGCTCAGCCCGATCACACCGCGCTTCCTGTCGATGCCGGTGAAATCCCGGACCAGATAGTCGGCCCGGTCGGTATCGGTCAGCGGCAGGGCGGCGGCCAGCGGGCGCTCGATGATCTTGGGGTCCGACCGGTGCGCGGTCCGCAGGTCGTCTTCCAGCACCGCCAGCGCCGGGCGACCGTCGAGGGTGAGGGCGACGTTGCGCTCGAAATCCGTGACCATGTGAACGGGGCCGAAGATGTTGCAGCCCTGGGTCAGGCCGGTGACGACCGGGACCCGCTCGTCGAACAGCACGCCCGACAGCGCCGCGCGGGCCACGCCGCCCGCGAACCGCATCCCCCTCTCGGCCGAGGCGGTCAGGCCGCCGATCAGGAAGGCGCCGGTCTCGTCTTCGAGCGCGGTCAGGCCGTCGACGAGCGCCGGATCACTCGGATCGGCATGCACCACGCCCAGCCAGTCGGCCCCCGGCCCGGACTTGCCGTCGAAGACCTGAAAGCTCCCCTCCGGCACCTTCGCCACCATGGTGGCGATGCCGGGCCGGCCGAACAGTTCCACATGGCCCGCGGCGATGCCGGGCGAGGTGGTGCCGACCCACTGGTCGACCCCGGTCGCGGCAGCCAGCCGGTCTCTGATCGCCGCCGCGTGCCGGGCGTGATGGTCGGTGAGGTAGAGGAAACCGAGATTGCCCTCCGGCCGGCCGAGATGCTCGATGCAGGCCTCGACGGCCAGCGCCCAGTCCGCCTCGGCCGAGGCGGCGGAGGGAAATACGTCGCTCATGCGTCTCCCTCCCGGTCAGGGACCGCGCCGGACCATCTCCCGCGTATATCCCTTGGCCTGCATGCAATCGACCAGGTATTCGCCTTCGCGATCGCGATAGTCGGCCTCGAACATCTGCCGCTGCAGCACCGGCGAAAAGCGTTCCTGGTTGCCTGTATCGCGACGGTCCTCGAAGGCCTGCTCGCGCCACCACAGGTCTCGCCTGGCGATATCGCGCGCCAGGGCGCGGCATTCGCGCTGATCGGCGCGGACCTGTTCGGGCTGGGAGCCGGGCCTGACCCAGCCGGACGGCCCGGCACAGGCGCCGAGACCGAGCGCCAGGCCGAGAAGAAGAAGGCGATTACGCATGCCGGGATGGTAGTGCGCGGCCCCGCGGGCGGCAAACCGGTAGACGCGGCGTCCCGCGGGCGCTATCCGACAGGCATGAGGACACCTCAGCCACAGGCCACGCCGAGGCGCCCGCGATGAGCGCGCGGATCGGCGTCGTCGGCGCCGGCGCCTGGGGCACGGCGCTGGCCGCCCTCTGCCGCGCCGCCGGGCACGAGGTGCTTCTCGGCGCCCGCGAGGCCGAGGTCGCCACGGCCATCGTCGAGCGGGGCGAGAACCCCCTCTTCCTGCCGGGCATCCCGCTGCCGGCCGGTATCAGCGCCGGTACCGAACTCGCGGCATTGGCCGGCTGCGAGTTGGTCCTGCTGGTCGTCCCCACCCAGTTCATGCGCGCCGTGGCCGCCGGGCTGCACCCGCTCCTCGCCCCCGGCGTGCCGGTGGTCGACTGCGCCAAGGGAATCGAGATCGCGACCGGCCTCCTGCCGAGCGAGATCCTGTCGGAAGCGCTGCCCGGCCGCCCGGTCGCCGTGCTCTCGGGCCCGACCTTCGCCGCCGAGGTGGCGCGGGGACTGCCCACCGCCATTACGCTCGCCGCCCATGATGCCGGCCTCGCCCGTCACATCGCGGCGATCATCGGCCGGCCGACCTTCCGGCCCTATGCCAGCGACGACGTGATCGGGGTCGAGATCGGCGGCGCGCTCAAGAACGTGCTGGCCATCGCCTGCGGCATCACCGACGGGCGCGGCCTCGGGCAGAACGCCCGCGCCGCGCTGATCACCCGGGGCCTGGCCGAGATCGTGCGCCTGGGCCGGGCCAAGGGTGGAAGGGCGGAAACGGCCATGGGCCTCGCCGGCCTCGGCGACCTGGTGCTGACCTGCTCCTCGGTCTCCTCGCGCAACTACTCCCTCGGCAAGGCCCTGGGCGAGGGGCGCACGCTCGCTTCGATCGAGGCCGAGCGGCGCTCGGTGGCGGAAGGCGTGCCCACCGCCCGCGCGGTGGCGGCGCTCGCCGGCCGCCTCGGCATCGAGCTGCCGATCGCCATGGCGGTCGATGCCATCCTGCACGGCGGCGCGGCGATCGACGCCACCATCCAATCCCTCCTCGCGCGGCCCTTCCGCGACGAGGGCGAACCCTGAACGGAGACCCGAGAGCATGGCCTTCTGGCTGGTGAAGACCGAAGCCGCGTCCTTTTCCTGGGACCAGCAGGTGGAGCGGGGCACGGTGAACTGGGACGGCGTGCGCAACCACCAGGCGGCGCTGAACCTCAAGGCCATGAAGAAGGGTGACCGCGTCTTCTTCTACCATTCGGTCGACGAGAAGCGGATCGTGGGCGTGGTCGAGGTGGCGAAGGAGGCCTATCCAGACCCCAAGGACCCCGCCGGGCGTTTCGTGCAGGTCGACCTGAAGACCGTCGGGCCCATGCCGAAGCCGGTGACGCTCGCCGAAATCAGGGCCGAGCCCTCCCTCCAGGACCTGGCGCTGATCCGCCAGTCGCGGCTTTCGGTCATGCCCGTCGACCCGGCCGCCTGGAAGAAGCTCTGCGCCATGGGGGGCTGGAAGGCACGGGCGTGACGCTTATCGCTCCCTTTTCCGGGCTCGCTGGAATATGATCCGCCGCAGTCCTGATTTGGGGGATTCCCGATGCGCCGTGCCCTGATCTGCGCGCTGCTCCTGTTGTGGAGCGCCGCCTCGCTCGCCGCCCCGTCCAACCGCAAGGTGGCGCTGGTGATCGGCAACGGCAATTACACCGCGACCTCCCCCCTGCCCAATCCCCCGGCCGACGCCAGGCTGATGGCCCAGTCGCTGCGCGAGGTGGGTTTCGATGTGATCGAGAAGACCGACCTCGGCCGCCGCGAGATGCTGCGCGCCATCGTCGAATTCGGCGACAAGCTGGAGGAAGGGGGCGTCGGCCTGTTCTTCTATGCCGGCCACGGCGTGCAGGTGGGCGGCGCCAATTTCCTCATTCCCGTCGATGCCGACATCAAGCGCGAGGAGCATGTCGAGGCCGAAGCCGTCGACGTGAATTCGGTGCTGCGTACCATGGACGTGGCGCGCAACCGCCTGAACCTCGTGGTGCTGGACGCCTGCCGCAACAATCCCTTCGCCCGCAGCTTCCGCTCCGCCGGATCGGGCGGCCTCGCCCAGATTCAGGCGCCCTCGGGAACGCTGATCGCCTATGCCACCGCCCCGGGCCAGGTGGCCGAGGACGGCAAGGGCGAGAACAGTCCCTATACCACCGCCCTGGTGCGCGCGATGAAGGTGCCGGGCCTGACCGCCGAGGAAGCCTTCAAGCGGGTGCGCATCGACGTCTCCGCCAATACCCAGCAGCGCCAGACGCCCTGGGAATCCTCCTCCCTCACCGGCGATTTCTACTTCTCCGGCGCCGGCGCGCCGGGCGTTGCCCCGGCCTCGGCCCCGGTGGCGTCACCCGCCGTAGGCGGCGGCAAGGAGGTGGAACTCGCCTACTGGAACTCGGTCAAGGATTCGCGGGATCCCGACGAGATCCGCAGCTACACCCAGAAATACCCGAGCGGCGAATTCGCCGGCCTCGCCCAGATGCGCATCAAGGCGCTCGAGAACTCGAGGTCCGCCCCGGCCCCGCAGAAGACCGCCGCGGTCACCCCCCCGCCGCAGGCCACGGCCCCGACCATCGCCCTCGACCCGATCGATGCCGAATACGTCGTCGTGCGCCAGGCCCGCATCCGCAAGGAACCCTCGCTCGATTCCCAGGCCGTCTCCAACCTCAGCCCCGGCGCCAAGGTGATGGTGGTGGGCAAGGTGCGCGGCCAGGAATGGCTGCTGGTCGAACAGGGCAACAAGCGCCTCGGCTATGCGCCGGCGCCGCTCTTCATGGATGCCCTCGCCCATGCCGAGCAGCAGAAGAAGGCCCAGGCCGCCAAACCCCAGGTCGCCGCGGTGACGCCCCCGCCCCAACAGCCGGCCGCGCGCGCCGTGGCGCCTGCGCAACCGGCCGGGCGCATGGTCAATGTGCGCGGCGTCTACTACCAGAACCGCAACTACCCCGCGCTGCAGGAGATGACCGTCCGTTCGCTGGCGAGCCTGCCGAACACCCAGGTGACGCGCGACGCCAGCCCCCGCCAGCAGCCCGCCGTCGATGTCGTCGGCACGGTCGATTTCGTCAATATCCAGGACGTGGCGCCGCCGGCGGGCGACCAGAACGCCGCCGCCGCCGGCGCCGTCATGGGCGGCCTCCTGAGCGGCATGATGGGCGGGCGGGTCGCCATCCCCCAGCAGCAGCAACAGCGCCCCGTGGTGCAGAACCGCGTCTATCAGACGCGCGTCACCATGACCGCCACCGACTACCGCTCCGGCAAGGTGGTGACCGAAAGCGCCGAGGCCCAGCAGCAGTTCTCCACCCAGGTGTCGCAGAACGACGCCATCGCCCAGGTGACCAACGCCGCCACCTCGGACGTGATCGTGAAGCTGCTCGGCGCGCTGTCGCGCTGACGTCGACCACCGCAGGCCCATCCTCGTCCTTCGAGACGGTCGCTTACGCGACCTCCTCAGGATGAGGATTACTTCATTTCAGTCGGATACCTCATCCTGAGGGACCGCGTAGCGGTCGTCTCGAAGGACGAGGTAGCCGCCGCACCACCCCCGACGCCACATCCCTCTTGAGCCCGCCTCCCCGCCCGGTCAAGATCGGAGGAAGTAGGGAGGAAAACAGCATGCCGGGCCTTCATCTCGATCCGCGCCTGCCGGCCGTGGAGGACTGCGTCACCCGCGAGGTGGTCGAGCGCTGGGCCGCCGACCGGCCGCGCAAGGTCTTCGCCTGGTTCGGCCCCGGCCGCGAATGGACCTATGCCGAGACGGCGAAGATCTGCCGCCGCGCCGGCAACGGCTTCGCCGCACAGGGTGTCAAACAGGGCGAGCATGTGCTGTCCTGGCTGCCGAACGGCCCCGACGCCGTCCGCGTCTGGTTCGGCCTCAACTATCTCGGCGCCGTCTACGTGCCCCTCAACACCGCCTATCGCGGCAAGCTCCTCGAACACACGATCAGGATCTCGGACGCCCGCCTGATCGTCGTCCACGCCGATCTCGCCCCCCGCCTGGCCGAGATCGACCGCGGCAAGATCGACACCGCCATCGTCATCGGCGGGCCGGCGCCCAGCATCCCAGGCATCCGCTTCCTCGGCCCCGAGGCGCTCGACCCCGGGAACGAGGCCCTCCCCACCCTGGAGCGCCCGATCGCGCCCTGGGACACGCAGTCGATCATCTTCACCTCCGGCACCACCGGCCCGTCGAAGGCGGTGCTCTCCTCCTACGCCCAGATCCACGCCATGTGCCGGGGCAGCTTCTATTTCGCCGACGAGAACGACCGGGCGATGGTGAACCTGCCGATGTTCCATGTCGGCGGCACCGCCGTGCTGTCCAGCACACTGATCCCCGGCGGCTCGATCGCCATGGTCGACAGTTTCGACACCAACAGCTTCTGGCGCCAGGTGCGGGAAAGCGGCACCACCACGCTCTGCCTCCTGGGCGTGATGACCGGCTTCCTGCTGCGCCAGCCGCCCCGGGCCGACGACAAGGACCACCCGCTCCGCCACGTCTCCGCCGTCCCCTTCACCGAGGAGGTGGTGGAATTCGGCAAGCGCTTCGGCGTCGACTGGTACACGCTCTTCAACATGACGGAAGTCTCCGGCCCGCTCAGGACCGAGAAGAACCCGACCACGCCCGGCACCTGTGGCAAGCCGCGGCCCGGCGTCGACTGCCGGCTGGTGGACGAGAACGACTGCGAGGTGCCGGACGGCACCATCGGCGAGCTCATCCTGCGCACCGACATGCCCTGGGGCATGAACCACGGCTATTACGGCAACCCGGAAGCCACGGTGAAGGCCTGGCGGAACGGCTGGTTCCACACCGGCGACGCCTTCAAGAAGG
>JALHMN010000118.1 GCA_022844005.1 bacterium
TCGCGATCGGTCTCGCGCTCCTGGGCGGCATGGTGCTGAACCTGATGCCCTGCGTCTTCCCGGTGCTGTCGATCAAGGCGATCGGCCTCGTCGAGCATGCGCGGGGCGACCGGCGGACGCTCCGCCTGAGCGGCCTCGCCTATACCGCGGGCGTCCTCGCCGCCTTCGCGATCGTCGCCGGCCTGCTCCTCGGCTTCCGCGCCGGCGGAACCGATCTCGGCTGGGGCTTCCAGCTGCAGCATCCCGCCTTCGTCGCCGTGCTCGCCTATGTGATGTTCGCCGTCGGCCTCAACCTCGCCGGGCTGTTCTCCTTCGGCCCCGCGATCGGCCTCGGCCAGGGCCTCGCCGCGCGCGGCGGGCACATGGGCTCCTTCTTCACCGGCGCGCTCGCCACCGTCGTCGCCACCCCCTGCACCGCCCCCTTCATGGTGACGGCGATGGGCTTCGCCCTCGCCGCGCCCTGGCCGGTGGCCGTCCTGGTGTTCCAGGCGCTCGGCCTCGGCCTCGCCCTCCCCTATCTGGCGCTCACCTTCCTGCCCGGCCTCGCCCGCCTCTTGCCCCGTCCCGGCGCCTGGATGGAGACCTTCCGCCAGGCCCTCGCCTTCCCGATGTTCGGGGCCGCCGCCTGGCTCGTCTGGGTGCTGTCCCAGCAGACCGGGCCCGACGGCCTCGCCGCCATACTGGCCGGTATGGTACTGCTCGGTTTCGCCGCCTGGGCCTGGGGCCGCGGCGGCATCGTGGTCAAGGTGAGTGCTGGGTTAGCGCTGGCTGCCGCCCTGGTCCTGGCCTTGCGGGAACCCACGCTCCCGGCCCCCGCCACGGCCGCCACCAGCGCCGAATTCGAGGCCTTTTCCCCCGCCCGCCTCGATGCCGCCCGGGCCGCGGGCAAGCCCGTCTTCGTCAACATGACCGCCGCCTGGTGCATCACCTGCCTCGTCAACGAGCGCGTGGCCTTGAGCAGCGAAGGCGGCAGAAAACTCTTTCGGGACAAGGGGATAGTCTATCTGAAGGGGGATTGGACCAACCGCGATCCGCAGATCACCCGCTTCCTCTCCGCGCATGGCCGCAACGGCGTGCCGCTCTACGTCTACTACCCGCCCCAGGGCGGCCCGGTGGTGCTGGACCAGATCCTGACCGAGGCATCGCTCCGCGAGAGCCTGCGGCCTTGATTCGTCCAATGATTCCAAGCGACTACGATGCCGTGATGGCCTTGTGGGAGGCGGCCGACGGGGTTCGCCCCAGCCTCGGCGACACGCCCGCCGGGGTGACGCGATTCCTCGAGCGAAATCCGGGACTTAGCCTGGTCGCCGAAGAAGGCGGGCGGCTGCTCGGCGTGGTTCTCTGCGGCCATGACGGCCGCCGCGGCTATATCAACCACGTCGCCGTGGCGCCCGCCGCCCGGCGCTCCGGGCTCGGCCGGCGGATGGTCGAAGCCTGCGTCAAGGCCTTGGCCGAACAGGGAATTCCGCGTGCCCATCTGTTCGTGGTCAAGGGCAACGAGCGCGGCGCCGCCTTCTGGCGCGCCCTCGGCTGGTTCGACCGCGACGACATCGACCTCATGTCGATCGATACCGGCGGCTGACCCGGGCGGAAGGCCCTGCTAGGCTCGCTCCGTCTTCGAGGTGGGCAGCTCATGTCGGATCGAATGTCAACGCAAGGCGGTGTCAGCCGGGACGCGGCGGCAATGATGCGTTTCGAGGCCAACAAGCGCTCGGCCGTCGTCGCCTATATCCTGTGGTTTTTCTTCGCAATCATCGGCGCGCATCGCTTCTATCTGGGAAAGACGATGTCGGCGATCGTGATGTTGTTGCTGGGCGTATCGTCGCTGGCGATCTCCTTCATTTCTTTCGGTATACTGTCCTTTGTGATGATTCTGCCCGGCCTGTGGGCACTGATCGACCTGTTTCTCATTCCGGGCATGGCGCGTGACTACAACACCGATCTGATCCGGCGAATGTCCTGAAGGCCCCTCAACGGAACAGGTGCGGTACGAAGCGGCTGGAATTGTGCGTGATCGGGCTGTTGTCCTCGCGGATCCCCATCCCGCGGCATTTTCCGTCCACCATCCAGGCCCCCAGGACCGGATAGTTGCCCTGATAGCTCGGCAACTCCGTCCAGGCCTGAAAGACATGCCCTTCGCTGCCATAGGGGCCGGCCGACTCGATCACGACCTTGCCGTCCTGAACCACCTGGATATTGGCGCCCTCGCGCCCGAGGAGCGGCTTTCTCACTGCCCGCACGCCCTGGGGAATGTCCCCCGCCTCGAGACTGGCCGGCAGGAGGTAGGGACATTCGGGAAACAGGTGCCAGAGCAGCGACAGGATCGCCTTGCTGGACAGGGGCAGCTTCCAGGCGGGCTCGATCATCCCCACGCCGGAAGGGCCGACATGCGATCCGAAGGGCTCGGAAAGCAGCCAATCCCAGGGATAGAGCTTGAATAGAAAGCGGATCGGCTGCTCCTCGAGGTCGGTGAGATCCTGGCCGTTCCAGCCGATCTCGTGCATGCCGAGCACCTTGGTGGCGAGATTCGCCTCGAGTGCGGTCGCCTGGATGTAGCGGATCGTCCCCTCGTCCTCGGCATGCGGCATCACACAGGCGAGGTGAAGGTTCTCGAAGCCGGGGAACTGCGATCTCAACGCCGTCCAACGCTCGACCAGCGCTTCGTGCAGGGAATTGAACTGGTCGGCGCCCGGGTGCAGATCCTGCAGCCAGTGCCATTGCACCACCGCCGCCTCGAAGAGGGCCGTCGGCGTATCCGCGTTGTATTCCAGGAGCTTCGGCGGCCCTTGGCCGTTCCAGGCGAGGTCGAAGCGGCCGTAGAGATCCGGGTCGCGGCGCTTCCAGCTGGCTTCGACGAGAGGAATCGCGCCTGGCGGCAGACCGAAGCGATCGAGGAAGCCGCCCTTGATCGCATAGTCCAGGGCCTCGAGGCACAACCGATGGAGTTCCACCGCGGCATCGTCGATGGCGTCTATCTCGGCCGCCGTGAACCGGTAGTAGGCGTTCTCGTCCCAGTAGGGGGCGGCGTCGATCGTGTGGAAATCGAAGCCGATCGCCTCGACCTTCTCGCGCCAGTCCGGGCGAGCCGCAATGGCGACGCGTTCCAAGATGGATGTCCTAACTGCTGGAGCCGCTGGACATCCGGCTCGCCGTCGCCCCGAAGCCGCCACGGGCGGAGGTGGACGAGATGCTCGTGGACCCGCCGGTGGTGGGCGTCACCGAATACCGCCGGCTGCTGGTCGACGAGAAGCCGCTGCCGGTCGTCGAGCGCGTCGTCGAACTGCTCGAGCCCGTCGCCGCTGGTTGGCAACTTCCGGGCGGATTGCAGGTGCCGACCTGTGTCCCCCCGGCATAGGCATAGCCCTGGCGATCGAAATAGAGCGGGTAGCCCGAGGGATATCCGCCGATACCCTGCATGCTCTTGGCCAGCATGAAGCCCATCAGGGCCGGCATGAAGAAGCTGGTGCTGGAACCGTCGGCGTTGGCGCGCGCGACTGTCTCGCAGTTGCCGGGGCCGAACTGGGCCTCGCATTCCTCCTTCTTGGAGAAGCGGTCGGTGCGTTCCTCGTGCCACTGCTTGGCCGAGGCGAATGCGTCGTTGCATTCGTTGCGCGGGTTCTCGGCGGCGCAGGCTTCGATGTCGGAATACAGCGGATCCTGAACCGGCTCCTCGTCACAGGCACTCAGGATCAACAGCGAGGCTGTACCTGCGAGCAGCGTACCGACGCGACGGGAACGGCGCATGGAACGTCCTCCCTCCTTACGTGGTCAGCGATCCGGCATTGAGCAGGCCGACCGCGATCGAAAAGGCGCCGAGCGCGATGCCGTATGACGTCCGGCCGGCCTCGATCCCATGCCGGAAGCCCGGCAGGACCATGGATACGAGAAGGAAGGCCAGCAGCTGGAACACCAGCGCGAGGGCGCTCCAGACAACCATGTCGATCCAGCTCACGCTGTTGGCGGCTACAGTATAGACGACGATCGCGAGGCCGATCGCAGTACCGCCGAAGCAGCAGGCGGCCGCCTCGTTTCCAGCCCGGATCAAGCGGACCTCGTGGTAGGGCGTAATCGCCGAATAGATGGCGAGGGCGGCGATGAGAAGCGCCAGTCCCCCCGCGACATAGGACAGATAAGCACCGACCGCCGCGAGCGTCATCCCCACCCTCCCGATCGACTACATCGACGCCTGGCGCGCGGCCACCAGGGCATAATTGACCAGTCCGCGTACCGTCGTTCCCATCGGAGCAATCTGAACCGATTTCGACATCCCCATCAACAGCGGACCGATGACCTCGCCCTCGCCGAGCGACTGCAACATGCCGGAACCGATATTCGCGGCATGCAGTGCCGGCATGATCAGAACATTGGCCGGGCCGGACAAGCGGCAGAAGGGATAGACCTTGAGCAACTCCTCGTTCAGCGCCACATCGGCCGACATCTCGCCATCGCATTCGAAGTCGAGGTCCATGCCGTGCAGGATGCCAACCGCCTCGCGGACATGAGATGCGCGTTCGCGCATCGGGTTTCCGAAGTTGGAGAAGGAAAGCAGCGCGACGCGCGGTTCATGGCCGAGGCCCCGGGCGACATGAGCCGTCTGCACAGCGATTGCCGCCAGTTCTTCCGGGGAGGGCAGTTCATGCACGGTGGTATCGGCCATGAAAACGGTTCGCCCCTTGGCCACCATCATCGTGACACCGAAGACCTTCTCGTCGGGCTTCGGATCGATCACCATCCGCACGTCCTCCAGCGCGGTGAAGTAGTTCCGGGTCACGCCCGTGACCATCCCGTCGGCGCGCCCCTGCGCCACCAGGCTCGCGGCCAGCACGTTCCGGTTCCGGCGAATATGGCGGGTGCAATCGCGATAGAGCGCACCGCGCCGCTGCAGGCGGGCATAGAGAAAGTCGGTATCGGCCTTCTCATGCGGGTTCTTCTCGAAATCCACCATCTCGATCCCGTCGAGCGAACCGAGCGCGAGCCGCTTCATGCAGGCAGCCACCATTCCTTCACGCGCGATCAGGATGGGCGTTCCGTAGCCTTCATTGCGGAACTGCACGGCGGCCCGGATGACCGTCTCCTCCTCGCCTTCGGCGAAGACGATCCGCTTGGGGTTCTCCTCGACGAAGACACTGACCAGATTGAGGGCGCCCGCCATCGGGTTGAGGCGCGAACGCAGCTCCAGCCGGTAGGCGCCCATGTCGATGATCGGACGGCCGGCCACCCCGGATTCCATGGCGGCCTTCGCGACCGCCATCGGCACTTCCTCGATAAGCCGCGGATCGAAGGGGGCCGGAATGATGTAGTCCGGACCGTATTGCGGGCGCGAGCCGCGATAGGCGGCCGCCACCTCGTCCGGCACGTCCTGGCGGGCCAGGCGCGCGATCGCCTCGGCCGCCGCGATCTTCATCGCGTCGTTGATGGTGCGCGCCCGCACATCGAGCGCACCGCGGAAAATGTAGGGGAATCCCAGGACATTGTTGACCTGGTTGGCATAGTCCGACCGGCCGGTCGCCATGATGGCATCGGGTCTGATCGCCGCCACTTCCTCGGGCGTGATCTCCGGATCGGGATTGGCCATGGCGAAGATGATCGGCTTCTTGCTCATCGACCGGACCATGTCGACCGTCACGGCTCCCTTTGCCGACAAGCCGAAGAAGACGTCCGATCCTTCCATCGCCTCGGCCAGCGTGCGCGCCTTGGTGCGCGCGGCGTGCGCCGACTTCCACTGATTCATGCCGTCGGTACGGCCCTGGTAGACGACCCCTTTGGTGTCGCAGAGGATCGCGTTGTCATGGGGCATTCCCATGGCCTTGACCAGTTCGACGCAGGCAATGCCGGCCGCGCCGGCGCCGTTCACCACCAGCCTGATGTCCTTGATCGAACGCCCGGTCAGATCGAGGGCATTGATCAGGCCGGCGACGGCGATGATCGCCGTGCCGTGCTGGTCGTCGTGGAATATCGGGATATCCATCAACTCGCGCAGGCGCTGCTCGATCACGAAGCATTCCGGCGCCTTGATGTCTTCGAGATTGATGCCGCCGAACGACGGACCGAGGAAGCGGACACAATTGACGAACTCATCGACGTCTTCGGTCGACACTTCGAGATCGATCGAATCCACATCGGCGAAGCGCTTGAAGAGGACCGCCTTCCCCTCCATCACCGGCTTGCCGGCGAGCGCACCCAGATTGCCGAGTCCGAGCACGGCGGTGCCATTCGAGATGACGGCGACCAGATTGCCGCGGGTGGTGAGGTCGTAGGCCGCAGCCGGATCCTTCTGGATCGCTAGGCAAGGTGCCGCCACTCCGGGAGAATAAGCCAGAGAAAGGTCGTGTTGCGTGGCCATCGGCTTGGTCGGCTTGATCTCGAGCTTGCCGGGCCGGCCGCGTGAATGGAACTGCATCGCCTCGTCGTAGAGGCTACGAAATCGATCGTCGCTCATGATATTGGGTTGATCCTCCCGTTGGAATCGACCGTAAGGCCGGGAAACTCCTGGGTCAAACAACGGTCTGCCGTGATCGCCCGATCAGCCCATGCCGCCGCAGCTGATGGCGGAACCGATCATAGCTGAGACCGAGCGCCACGGCGGCGAGGCGCTGGTTGTGGCGGTGCTGCTCCAGGGCATCGACGAGGAGGCCGCGCTCGAACGCCGCCACCTGCTCGACATAGCCGCCGAGGGCCGGCCGCGGCGTCGGTGGGGATGCGCTCGGCCGGTCGGGTTGAATGGCGGAGCGGGGCCTGAAGGGTGAGGCGAAGGGATCGAGCACGATACTGCTGATCTGCCGCCTGGCACCCTCCTCTGCCCGATAGACCGCGCGCTCGACGACGTTCTTCAGTTCGCGCACATTGCCCGGCCAGTCGTGCGCGGAGAGGATGGCGAGCGCCGAAGCCGAAAACCCGGGATAGCCGCGACCGAGTTCATGTGCCATGGCGCGACCGAAGTGCTCGGCGAGGACCGGGATGTCCTCGGGACGTTCCCGCAGCGGCGGAAGGGTGACCACGTCGAAGGCAAGCCGATCCAAAAGGTCGGCCCTGAACCGCCCTGCCGCCGCCATGGTCGGAAGATCGACGTTGGCGGCGGCGACCACACGCACATCGACACGACGGGTCTCGCCAGATCCGAGGCGCTCGAATTCGCCGTACTCGATCGCGCGCAACAGTTTTTCCTGCACAGGAAGGCCGGCCGACGCGATTTCGTCGAGGAACAGCGTTCCCCCATCGGCCTGTTCGAACCGGCCGATTCGCCGTCGCAAGGCGCCGGTGAACGCCCCGGCCTCGTGACCGAACAACTCGGCTTCCAACAGGGTGTCGGGCAAGGCAGCACAGTTCAGCTTCACCAGCGGCCGGTCCCACCGGCGTGACAGATAGTGCAGACGGGCGGCAACGAGTTCCTTGCCGGTTCCCCGCTCGCCGATAACCAATGCGGGCCGTGCCAGGGCGGCCAGGCGGGACACGTCGGACAACGCCGCCGCAAACGAGGCATCGGCCCCGATGAGCGGCGGAAGGTCTATTTGAGGATCTAGATTGGTCATTTCAGCCAGAGATTAGCAGTTTTTCCTAATTTCCGGTCCAGTTTTCGCAGTCGGCTGTGTGACGAGAATCTTCTTTGCGTATTTTCAATGAGTTATGGCCTCTCAAAATCTGGCACGGAGGTTGCGATAGCCACGGCACCAGCCAATAGGAGTGCCAAATGGGAATCTTCTCCCGCGCAACCGACATCGTGAATGCCAACATCAACGCGCTGCTCGACAAGGCCGAAGACCCGCGCAAGCTCATTCGTCTGATGATCCAGGAAATGGAAGACACCCTGGTCGAGGTTCGGGCATCCGCCGTGAAAACGCTGGCCGAGAAGAAGGAGCTGGAGCGGCGGATCAGCGCTGCCGTGAAGGAGCGCGACGAGTGGGAAAGGCGGGCGGAGCTTGCCCTTGCGCGGGGCCGCGAGGATCTGGCCAAGGCGGCCCTGGTGGCAAAGGCCCGCTACACCGATGCCATTGCCGACCACCAGAAGCAGTTCGCCGACATCGAGGCCGCGGTCGGCAAGACCACCGAGGACATCGCTCAGCTGCAGGCCAAGCTGACCGAGGCCAAGCAGCGCGAGAAGGTGCTGGCCGTTCGTGCCGAGCAGGCATCGAACCGGATCCGTATCCGAACCAAGCTGCATGACGACCGAATCCATGATGCGCTTGCACGCTTCGAACAGGTGGAACGTCAGCTCGACGAACTCGAGGGCAAGGCGGAATCCCTGTCGCTCGGTCGCGGCAAGAGCCTGGCGGAAGAGTTTGCCTCACTTGAAGCGGATTCCCGTGTGGAGGCCGAATTCGCCGCGCTGAAGGCCAAGGTCGGCGGGCGGTCTGGCGGTAGCGCGGCATGAGCCCTTTCGTCTTTATCCTCGGCATCCTGGCGCTGACCATCGTCATGCCGCTGTGGATCGTCTTCCACTACCTCACGCGGTGGCGGGCGCAGCGCGGGTTGACCGCCGAGGACGAACGGATGCTGGCCGACCTCTGGGCCAGCGCGAAGCGGATGGAAAACCGCATCGTCAACCTGGAAAAGATCGTGCAGGAGGGCGCCGACGGGCGCCCGAAGGAGACCCCATGAGCAGACGGCATCGCCGCCGGTATCGAGAGCGCTGGGAAGGCCGGTCGGAGAGCGGCGGATCGATCTTCGAGTCGCTGAACCCCCACCGCCTGCGCCGGAACGTCGGGCGCGGGCGCATCCTCGGCGTCTGCGCCGGAATTGCCGACTATTTCGGCATCCGCCGCGGCTTGGTCCGCGCTGCCGCGATCGTCGGAATGGTCTTCTTTCCCTGGGCCGTGGGCCTCGTCTACCTGGCGCTCGCCTTCATCCTGCCTCGGCAGACGGAACCCCTGCCGGAGCCGGCGGAAATGCCGCCCGATGCACGAGAAGATGCAAGCTTCTGGCGAGGCATGGCCGTGAAACCCGCCGACACGTTTTCGGCGCTGCGATTCCGCTTCCGCGAGTTGGAAGAGCGCCTCGCCTCGCTCGAGACCGAGGTCACCCATCCGGAATACGACCTGAAGCGCAAGTTCCGCGATCTCGGCTGACGTTGCGCGCGCCTCGGTGGCGGGGTAGGAGCGGTCATGCTCCCCGCCACCGACGCAGCCGCCCTCGCCGACGCGACACCGTCGATGGCTCAGTTCCTCGCCATCAAGGTGGACTACCCCGACGCCCTGCTCTTCTACCGGATGGGCGACTTTTACGAGCTGTTCTTCGACGACGCGGTCAAAGCCTCTCGTACACTCGACATTGCGCTCACCAAGCGCGGCAAGCATGCCGGCGCGGATATCCCGATGTGCGGCGTGCCGGTCCATGCCGCCGAGATGTATCTGTCGCGCCTGATCCGGGCCGGTCACAAGGTCGCCATCTGCGAACAGATGGAGGACCCTTCAGAGGCGCGGAAGCGTGGCTCGAAGGCGGTCGTCCGGCGCGAGGTCGTGCGTCTGGTCACCCCGGGGACGATCACCGAAGACACGCTGCTGGACGCGCGCAGCCACAACTATCTGGCCGCATTCGCCCGGACCGCGGAACAGGGCGGTCTGGCCTGGATCGACGTCTCCACCGGTGACCTCACGGCACGGTCGATCGACGCCGCCGGCCTGCCGGCCGAACTGGCGCGCCTCGGTCCGACTGAACTTCTGCTCCCCGATACGCTGGACAGGGGCGGCGACGCGCTGGCCGACTGGCGCGACAGGACAACCCTCCTCCCCGCGGTACGTTTCGACAGCGCCAGCGGCGATCGCCGGCTGAAGCAGCTTTACGGCGTGGCCACGTTGGATGGCTTTGCCGCTTTTTCACGAGCCGAGATTGCCGCCCTCGGCGCCCTGATTGGCTATGTCGAGGCCACCCAGAAGGGTCAGCTGCCGCTGGTGAAGCCACCGGTTCGCATCGAGGGCGACGCGGTCATGGCGATCGATGCCTCGACCCGGCGCAACCTGGAACTGTCGATGACGCTCGGCGGGGAACGCCGGGGCAGTCTCCTAGCCACGATCGACCGCACCGTGACCGGCGCCGGCGCGCGCCTGCTGGGCGAATGGGTCGGGGTGCCGCTGACCGACCCGGCGCCCGTCGCCGCCCGCCATGACGGGGTCGAGGTCCTGGTCTCGAATCCGGCGCCGCGCGGCGATCTGCGCGCCTGTCTGGAAGGCATCCCCGATCTGGAGCGGGCTCTCTCTCGTCTCACTGTCGGACGCGGGGGCCCGCGCGACCTCGCCGCCATACGCGACGGACTTGCCGGCAGCGATCAGATGAAGCGCCGCCTGCTCGACGGCTTTCCGCTCGGCCGACCGCCGCTGATCGACGCGGCGATCTCCGATCTGGGAAGTCATGAGCCGCTGGTCGAACAGCTGCAGGGTGCCCTCGCCCCCGATCCACCGATGCTGACCCGCGACGGCGGATTCGTGGCGGCTGGATTCCACCCCGATCTGGATCAACTCCGGCTGCTGCGTGACGAGAGCCGGCGTCTTGTGGCGGCATTGCAGGCCCGCTACGCGGAGGAGAGCGGCGTCGCCGGTCTGAAGGTCCGCCACAACAACGTGCTTGGCTACTTCATCGAGGTCTCGCCCCGGCACGCGGATCGGATGGGCAGCACCTTCACCCACCGGCAGACCATCGCCAGCGCGGTCCGGTATACGACACCCGAACTCGCCGATCTGGAAGGGCGGATCGTCCAGGCCGGCGAACGGGCCTTGGCTCTCGAACTGGAGATATTCAGCGAACTCGTCACGGCCGTGCTGGACTGTCGCCGGGCCATTGTCGAGGCCGCGGCCGCACTGGCCCGTCTCGATGTTCTCGCTGCCCTGGCCGAGGTCGCGATCGAAAGACGATGGACCCGTCCACACGTCGACGCCTCCACCGCCTTCCATATCCAGGCCGGCCGGCATCCAGTGGTGGAGGCGGCCCTGGAAGCGTCTGGTGGGCCCGGCTTCGTGCCGAACGACTGTGACCTCGGTGAAGCGACGCAACTCTGGCTTCTGACCGGGCCCAACATGGCCGGCAAGAGCACCTTTCTGCGCCAGAATGCGCTGATAGCCATTCTCGCGCAGGCCGGCAGCTTCGTGCCCGCCGGCCATGCGCACATCGGCATCGTCGACCGGCTGTTCAGCCGTGTCGGCGCCGCCGACGACCTCGCCCGCGGCCGATCGACCTTCATGGTCGAAATGATCGAGACGGCCGCCATCCTGAATCAGGCGGGACCGCGCACGCTGGTGATCCTGGATGAGATCGGTCGCGGCACCGCCACTTTCGACGGCCTGTCGATCGCCTGGGCGACGGTAGAGCACCTGCACGAGGCGAACCGCTGCCGGGCGCTGTTCGCGACCCACTATCACGAACTGACGGCGCTTGCCGCTCGCCTGCCCCGCCTCGCCAACCACGCCATGCGGGTCAAGGAATGGAAGGGTGATGTCGTCTTCCTGCACGAAGTGGGCCCCGGGGCCGCCGACCGTTCCTACGGCATCCAGGTCGCCCGTCTGGCCGGCTTGCCGGCCGGGGTGCTGAAGCGGGCGGAAGCGGTGCTGAAGCAACTCGAACAGGGCCGCGCCGCCGGCAAAGTCACCCGACTGATCGACGATCTGCCGCTGTTCCAAGCCGCGGCTCCAGCCCCGGAGAGGCGCGAGAGCGGCGTCGAGCGGGCCTTGCTGGACATCCGTCCCGACGAACTGTCGCCACGGGAAGCACTGGAACTGGTCTACCGGCTGCGCTCGCTCCTCGACGAAGGGTCTGGTGCCGGCACCTCGAGGTAAATCGATTCACCGCCGGATCCGGCAAAGCGCAATCGAACCTGCCATAGACGCCAGGTCGCCCGGTAGGTGGTCATGTCGAGAATCGGGAAGCTCGCCCGGCTGGCGATCGATGTCGGCGTTCCGCCGCCCCCCAGGATGGGAAAGCTGATCCCGACGCCGACATCGGTTCGGCTGCGCGAGCCGCCGGAAGCTCCGACCCCGACCGAGGGGCGTGGCCCCGAGGTTCCGGCGGTCGCTTCATTGATGATGTCGAGCGCAGCTACGACACCGCCGTCCGGCATGAGAAGTTCCGCCTGTTCCAGCGGCCAGCGGCCGAAGCCGCGCACCTCGATCGTGTCCTCGGATTCGGGAAAGAAGGCGCTGGCCGACAGGTCGCGAGGGCGGGATCCCGGGCCATCCCCGGCGGCCGTACAGGCAACCGGCAGAAAGGCCAGAAGAATCAGCAGAATCCGCCAGCCGCATTTATCTCGCCGCGAAGATTGGACTGTAGGCTGTGCCCGACCTACCATTGTCATGAAACGGCAACCGGCCAATGGCCATCCACCCGATGCAGGAAATTCGTAACCCGCGCGAGATCGTGCGGCGGCGGGAGCTTACCGCCGCTCTCAACCGCTTGGCGGAAGAAGTCAGACCCGATCAGCCGGCCTTCCGGTCCCAGGCGCTCGTCCACATGAAGGAAGCGCTGGCGAAGGGCCGGGCTGAAATTCAGGTGCGATTTGAAGCCGCCCGCTCCAACGACGCAGGCCTCGTCTGCGCCCGCGAATACTGTTTCCTGATCGACCAGCTGATCAAGGTGATCCACGATCTGGCGACCGACCGCGTCTTCCGCCTGGCAAGCCGCACCTCGGGCGAGCGGCTCGCAATCGTCGCGGTCGGCGGCTACGGCCGCGGCGAACTCGCCCCGCAATCCGATGTCGATCTGCTCTTCCTGTTTCCCTACAAGCAGCCACCCTGGGGCGAACAGGTGGTGGAGTTCATGCTCTACCTCCTGTGGGACATGGGGCTGAAGGTCGGCCATGCGACCCGCTCCCTCGACGACTGCATCCGTCTGGCGAAGCAGGATCTGACCATCCGGACCGCCCTTCTGGAATCGCGGCTGGTCTGGGGGGACGAGGCACTGGCCCATACCTTGCGGCTGCGCTTCCTGAAGGAGATCGCAGGCAATACGGGTCCCGACTACATCGAGGCCAAGCTCAGTGAACGCGACCAGCGGCACCAGCGGATGGGCGATTCCCGCTATGTCGTCGAACCGAACATAAAGGACGGCAAGGGCGGCCTGCGAGATCTGCACACGCTGTTCTGGATCGCCAAGTACCTCTATCAGACCAATTCGGTTGCCGAACTCGTCAGCGAGGGGGTGTTCACCATCGAGGAGAACCGCCGCTTCCAGGCGGCGCTCGCCTTCCTCTGGGCCGTGCGCTGCCATCTGCACTATGTCACCGGCCGTCCGGAGGAGCGCCTCACCTTCGACGTGCAGCGGGAATTGGCCAAGCGCATGCGCTACACCGACCATGCGGGCACCCGCGGCGTCGAGCGCTTCATGAAGCACTATTTCCTGGTTGCGAAGGACGTGGGCGATCTGACCCGCATCTTCTGTGCCGCGCTGGAGCAGCGTGCCAAGCGCAAGCCGCGGTTCGGCCTCGGCCGCTTCGGACTGCGCAAACGCGAGATCGACGGCTTCGCCTTCGACGGCAACCGGCTGGATGTCGCGAACGAGAAGGTCTTCGCCGAAAAGCCCATCGAGATGTTGCGGCTGTTCCATGTCGCCCAGAAGCGCGAACTCGACATCCATCCGAACGCCCTTCGCCTGATCCAGCAGAACCTGCGGCTGGTGAACGCCAAGCTGCGCGCCGAGCCCGAGGCCAACCGGCTGTTCCTGGAGATGCTCACCTCCGAGATCGATCCGGAGACGACATTGCGCCGTCTGAACGAGGCCGGCGTCTTTGGACGCTTCGTACCGGATTTCGGCCGCGTCGTAGCGCAGATGCAGCACGACATGTACCACGTCTACACGACCGACGAGCATACCATCCGCGCCATCGGGCTGCTGTCGCAGATCGAAAAAGGGAAGCTCGCGGACGAACACCCCCTGTCTCACAAAGTCATCCATCAGATCCATTCCCGCCGCGTGCTCTACATGGCGGTGCTGCTGCATGACATCGCCAAAGGCCGTGGCGGCGACCATTCCGTGCTCGGCCAGGACGTGGCCCTTAAGCTCTGCCCGCGCGTGGGTTTGACGGCGCAGGAAACCGAGACTGTCGCCTGGCTGGTCCGCTGGCACCTCGCGATGAGCGCGACGGCCTTCAAGCGCGACATTTCCGACCCCAAGACCGTGGCCGATTTCATTGCCCATGTGCAAAGCCCGGAACGCCTCAAGCTGCTGCTGATCCTGACCGTCGCCGACATCCGCGCCGTCGGTCCGGGCGTATGGAACGGCTGGAAGGGCCAATTGTTGCGCGAACTCTACTTCCAGGCAGAGAGCGCCATGTCCGTCGGCCATGCGACCGAGGGGCGCGAAGGCCGCATCGGGC
>JALHMN010000119.1 GCA_022844005.1 bacterium
CCTCCAACTCGGCAATCGTCATTGCGGGCACGCACTGTCTCCCCTCTCGACTTCAATTCTTCGATGCCGACGATGACGCCCGGCCCTTCGAAGCCTAATGTAATTGATACCGAAGGTCGGCCGAAGGGTGTTCGGATGCTCCGAAGGGCTTTTGCACTGCTCCTGGCTTGCCTGCCGGTCCCGGGGGGCGCACAGACGCACCAAGGCTCCTTGGACGTTGCCCTCGGCGCCGTGCTGCGGCTGGAGGCCGAGGTACCGGGCGATTCCGCGAGCGCCCGGACGCTGGGCACCCAGCGCGAAGGCAATGCGATCGTGATCGACGGTGGCGGCCTGGTCTTGACGATCGGCTATCTGATCGTCGAGGCGCAGGCGGTCACCCTCCACAGGCGGGATGGACGGCGAATCCCGGCGGACGTCGTCGCCTACGACTACGACAGCGGCTTCGGCCTCGTGCGCGCGCTCGCGCCGCTCGATATCAAGCCCATCCCGCTCGGCAGTTCCAGTTCCGCCAAGATCGGCGACAAGGTACTCGCGGTGGGACATGCCGGACCAGGCGATGCGGTGGCGGCACTGCTGGTGTCGAAACGCGAATTCGCGGGCTATTGGGAGTATCTGCTCGACCAGGCGCTCTACACGTCGCCGCCGCACCCCAACTGGGGCGGGACGGCCCTGGTGGATCACGCCGGAAACCTGATCGGGGTCGGCTCCCTCTTCATAGGCGATAGCGCGGGCGATGGCCGCGGCGTTCCCGGCAACATGTTCGTGCCTATCGATCTGCTGAAGCCGATCCTCTCAGACCTTCTGATCGATGGGCGTTCAGCCAACCCTGACCGCCCCTGGATCGGCATAACGGTCAGCGGCGACACCAGCGGGCATCCCATGCTGACGCGCCTGACCAAGGGAGGCCCGGCTGAAAAGGCCGGCTTGCTTCCCGGCGACATCATCGTCGGGGTGCAGGAGAAGAAGATTGGAAGCGCCGCCCAACTATACCGCAGCATGTGGGCGCTCGGCGATGCTGGTGTGCGGATCAACCTCAAGATCGTCCGAAGCAATGACCTCAAGGACGTCGAGGTGCAATCGGTCAGCCGCTACGACTTTCTCAAATTGAAGCGAACTTACTGAAAACCTTTCGGATCGTATTCCTTAACCATTCATCTTCACCTCGCGTTAGCCTAGCGCCTGCACACTTCGCGCGTTGTGATTGCTCATCATTCCTCTCCCGCCCCCGCAGCGTCGCTGCCCGTCTTCCGCCTTCTCGTGGCTGGGGAGCAGCCGTTGCATCGGCTTGCCCGGCTATCGATCCTTCTAGAGGCCGAGGGCTACCAGGTGCAGGTGGTCCACTGCATCGACGCGCGCGCGGCAGGCGCGGCTGTTCAGGAACGCCGGTTCGACGCCGCCCTTCTGGATGCCGGGCTTGCGGATGGCAGGCTACTGACCCTGCTCGGCAAGATCGGGAGCCCGGACCGCGCAACGCCGCTCTATTTTCTGGCCGAGCGGCAAAGCTATGCCGAGGCCCGCAAGTTGAGCGAAATCGGCGCCCGGACCTACCTTGCGGGTGGAACGCGGCTCGAGGAACAGCTGGCACTCGACATGCTGGCGGCGCGCCATCGTATCGTCGATAGCCAACCGGCCACGGCCGGGCCGACGACTGGAAATCTCGACGTGCTGCCGCGAGAGCGACTGGTCGCCGCCATGGAGACCCTGCTGGCGCGGGGCAGGACCAAGCGTCATGCGCTTGCCTATCTCTGCCTCGACATCCAGGATTTCCGCGGAATCAATCGCCTTTTCGGGCATCGTATCGCGGATACGGTGATCCGGGCGGTCGGCCAGCGATTGCGCGCCAACATCCGCGCCGCCGATCTGATCGGGCATCTGGGTGGAGACCGGTTCGCCATCGTCCTTACCCAGAGGACGAGCCTCGATGCCGCCAAGGCAGTGGCTCGCAAGCTGCTCGATCTCTTCGCCGAGCCGGTCAATGTCAGCGGAGAGACCTTCCGCCTGAATGTGGTGATCGGCGTGACCGCGGCGCCGGACCATGGGAGCAGTGTCGACGAACTGCTTGTCGCGGCCGATACAGCGACCGAGTCGGCCAAGGCCAATCCGACCTCGATCGCCAGTTTCGCCGGAACGACCCAGGGCGACCCCGCCACGTTGCATGCCCTATCGACCGACCTGCATCTGGCCGCCGATCGCGATGAATATCTGCTGTACTACCAGCCGAAGATCGACCTCGCCTCGGGAAGCCTGTGCGGCGCCGAGGCACTGATCCGCTGGCAGCACCCCACCCGCGGGCGTTTGTCGCCCGACATCTTCATCCCGATTGCCGAGCGCAACGGCTCGATAGAAGCGCTGACGCGCTGGGCGATGCGACGGGCATTGCGTGATCGGGCAGCGCTGGCAGCGCAAGGCTGTTTCATTCCGATCTCAGTGAACCTCTCGGCCGCGTCGCTCAGAAGCTGGCGCATCGTTGCCTGCATCGAGGAGACCCTGCGCGAGGAGGCCGCCCCCCCCGGCGCCCTGAGTTTCGAGGTCACCGAATCCGTCCTTATCCGCGACATCGATCGTGCCCGAGCGGTGCTGACCGCAGTGAGGGATCTGGGCGCATCGATCTCCATCGACGATTTCGGCGCCGGCTACAGTTCGATCGGCTATCTGCGAACCCTGCCGATCGACGAAATCAAGATCGATCGTTCCCTGATCGCTACCATGCTGAACAGCCCCCGTGATCGCGCGATCGTGCATTCGATCGTCGACCTGGGCCGCGCTCTCGGCTTCGCGGTCGTGGCCGAGGGCGTCGAGGACCAGAGAACCATGCAGGCCCTGACCGAGCTGGGCTGTGCCACGGCTCAGGGTTACTACATCAGCCCGCCGGTCCAGATCGATGTGTTCGACCAGTGGCGGCGCGGGCAATCGGCGGAACGACGCCGGGCCGCCGGCTGAACTATCTCTTCTCCTCCGGCTGCGCTGGCGGGGTCGGCGCGCTTTCGCCGAACTCGAATATGCGGCGAAGAAAGCCCGGCGTCAGCGCAGAGAGCGGATTCACCACGATGCTGGGGTCCGCGAAAGGTCCCGACATCTTGTAGGTGATCCCGAAGATTCCCTCGCCTTTCCGGCTGACTAGCAGCTGTCCGAGGATCGGAATGTTTCCCAGCACCGAATTGATCGCATAGGCCGGCACAAGCGTCCCGGTTACCGCAAGCGTTTCGTCGGCGCGATTGATTGTGCCCTCGGCGCTCAGCCCCATGGCCGGGCCATGGGCCCGCGCCCCCTCGATCCGAAGCATCGGGCCGGTCATGACGAAGGGTATCTTGGCCTCGGTAAAGCTCACGCCTTCGCCGCCCAGGAGATCGCCGATACCGCTGAGAGCCGCCACCGATATGATCCGGGCAAGCACCGGCGCGTCGAGCAGCTTGAAGGCCTCGATCCTGATTGTGCCCTTCGTCGGTGCGCCCGCGATATTGTCGGCGATCTGCCCATCTATGGCGAGCGTTCCGCCCACGACATCGCCCGTGATCCCGAATGCACGGATCACCGCCCCGGCATTGGCAGAACGCAGCTGAAGCTTGCGTCCCGCCCCCTCCGGCCTCAGGTCGAGCTCTATCACCGCGCCGTCATCCAGCGCGCCTGTCGCGCGCAGTTCGGTCGTGCGCCCATCGCGCTGACGCAATCCGCCCTTCACATCGACGAGGGCGACATCGTCGAGAAGGCGAACACGTTCCAGTTCGAAGTTCACCGCCAGTGGCGGCTCCGGCTGGGCCGCGGGCACCGCCGGTTGAGACGGCTTGTCCAGCGCCTTGATGGTCGGACGTAGATCGAAGCCACGGCCCTTGGCGCGAACCGTCGTCGCACCGTCGGCGGCAATGTCGATGACCGCGCCCAGGTCGTTGCGGCCCTGCTTCAGCTCCTGGATCTCGAAATGTTTGGTCTCACCCGGGCCGAATTGCCCTGTTCCCCGCGCGGTGAGATCGCCGGCGGACAGCTGGGCACTCAGGATTCGCGCCTGGACGCCGGGCGGAAAGTCGACCGAAACCCGCGCCGAGCCCTTTTCTCCGCGCGGCTTGCTCCAGCCGATCGGATCGATGGTCAGAAGACTGTCGGTCAGATCGAAGGCGCCATCCAGTTGCGCTCCGCCACCGCGGGAGACCTGGATGGCGACATCGGCGCCGATCGTTCCTTCCAGCGCCGGCGCGGTATCGAAACCGAGTGCGCGGCGTCCCGCGTCGTCGACGACGGCCGTCAAATCATAACGGCTGGCGAAGGCCCCCCCTTCGAAATTCTCGATCCAGATGAGCTGGGCGGGAACGCCGTTCAGGGCGACGTCGCCCCGGGCGGAAAGGTGCTTGCGGTCGACCTTGAGCGCGAGCCGCCCTTCGCTCACCGCGAAGCGGTCGTAGACCTTCGGATAGGAGAAGCCCGCGATGTCCGAATTGGCGGCAACGTCCAGCTGTTCGATGGAAAGGTTCTTCGCCAGGGGAAACTTGAACCTGGCCACCGTCGACGACGTGCCGGCGGAGGCCGCCGGATCGAGATTGAATCGGCGGATGAAACCGAGGGGTTCTCGATCGAGAATGGCGAGAACGAGTGGGACGGCCCCGACGACCGTCGCCTTGACGTCGGCGAACTGGTCCTTCTGGTGCAAGCCGGTGATCTGAACCGCGGAGTCCCGCACGATCAGTTCGCCGACCCGCCCGCTGCTTACCGTGACGTCGAGCTTTTGAGCGCTCATGCGCGCCCGCGCAGAGACGTTGGTAACCGTCGGAAGGGGCTTGAAATAGAGCACCTCGCCGCCCTCGACCCGCCATTCCATGGCAACCGCATCGGCCGGCATCGGCGCCGTTCCGGCGAGTTGGGCGGCATCGGCGCGGATGCGGGCGCGGACATCGTGGATCTGCCCGGCCAGAATGTTCTCAACGACCCATTCCCGCGCATCGGTGCCGACTGCCTTCGGCCAGTTGCGCTTCAGGGCGGCAACCGAAAGTGTTTCGATGTTCAGAACAAGATCGATTCCGGCGCCGGCGGGTTCGAAGGTCACCTCGCCGCCGAGGCGCAGGGTCAGGTCGTCGATGGCCACCTCGGCCGCACGCAGCTGGATCCGTCCGAAATCCTGAGCGACCTCGCCATCGGCCAGGATGCGGGACGGCAGGATGACATCGCTGCCGAGTGCTGGCAGCCGGATCTCCCCGCCATCCGATTCAATGCTGAAGGCGATGGGAGCCAGCAGTCGCTTCAGATCGGCCCGGCTGCTCAACCGCAGCCGCATGGGGACCCTGACGCCCGCGAGGTCCGCCGCGGTCTCCGGCAGGAAGAGACCGAGGTGCGCGGGTTCGAGCCGGTCGATCAGAGCGGCCACGTCGGCCGTGCCCGTCCGGGTATCGATCTTGAGATTGAGGCCGAGGCCGAGCGCGGCTTCGCCGGCGCTCAGCTCGCCATCCAGAACCGCGCGGATGCCGCCCGCCTCGCGACGCACGGCGATTTCGACCACAGGCGCCGAGAAGCTGCGCTTCAGGACGCGATCGTCGAGAACGAGTGCCGCGCCGCGGAAGCGGACTTCGCGCAGTTTCGCGAAGGGGCCGTCCGGATCGTCGGTGAAGACGGTTTCGATCAGGCCGGGAACCGGGGACGGCTGCAGGTCCGGCCCCCCGCTCTCCTCCAGACCGAATCCCAATCCGTTCTGGTCGCGCACCAGACGCAGCGTCAGACCCTGCACGTCGACCCGGGTCGGACGCGCCTGCCCGCGCAGGAGCGACAGCATGTCGAAGCCGAGCGCGGCCTGCGGCACGGAAGCGAGGCGCCGGCCGTCCTGTCCAGTCACCGTGACCGCCTTCAGTTGAAGCAGCACGGTCCGGTCGGAACGGTCCCAGGCGATGGAGGCATCCTCGAGCTCGAGCGCGATTTCGCCGTCGAGGTCGGCGATGAATTCCTCGATCAGGGGCGCCACGGGGCCGAGCGCAATCGGGCCGCTGGCGATGCGAAGGGCAAGCGCCAAAAGCACGATGGTCAGGCCGGTAACGAATGCACCCAGCAGGCGGATCGAGCCCATATGGACCCCAATTATAGACTACGCGCCCCGGTGTCGTCCTTGACGCGGCAGATGCCCGCCCCGCACTCTGCCGAAAACCGCACCAACGAAGAATGACCGGATCCACACTTCTTGAACGGCTGAGCCGACTTCCGCAAGCCGCCGATTCCACGAGCGCCGCTCGCTACCGCCAGGACCTGGTCGCGATCGATGATCCGGCCGAGGCCGGGCTGGCGGGACCGCTCGGCCTTCTGCTCGCCGACAGCCGGGGTAAAGCCCTGCTGAACGCGCTGTTCGGAAACAGCCCGTTCCTGGCCGATTGCGTGCTGAAAGAGCGGCGCTTCTTCCTGGCGACGCTGGACAGTCCCCCGGGCGAGACCTTCGGGAGGCTCGTGCATGACGCGGGGCCGTCGCCGGCCGATGAAACCGAGGAAGAGATGATGGCGCGGCTGCGAGTCGCGCGGCGCCGAGTCGCACTTCTGACAGCGATCTGCGACATCGGCGGGGTCTGGACGCTTTTCCAGGTGACGCGGGCGCTGACCGAGTTCGCGGAGCGCGCGGTGCGAACGGCCACCGCCTTCCACCTGCGCCGCCGGGCCGAACTGGAGGAGATCGAGCTGCCGTATCCGGATGACCCGGAACGCGGCTCGGGCCTCGCGATCATCGGCATGGGCAAGCTCGGTGCGGGCGAACTCAACTACTCCAGCGACATCGATCTCGTCGTCTTCTTCGACGAGCAGAGCATCCGCACGACCGGCAAGCGCTTTCCCCGCGACATCTATTCGCGCGTCGTCCATGGCATCGTGAAAGCACTGCAGGAACGCACCGCCGACGGCTATGTGTTCCGTACCGACCTGCGCCTGCGGCCCGATGCCGGCGCCACCCCGGTCGCCATGACCATGGCCACGGCGGAAGTCTACTACGAGAGCCTGGGCCAGAACTGGGAACGCGCCGCGATGATAAAGGCCCGCACCATCGCGGGCGACCTCGAGGCCGGGCGCGACTTCCTGCATCGGCTGGCGCCGTTCATCTGGCGGCGGAACCTCGATTTCGCCGCCATCGCCGACATCCATTCGATCAAGCGGCAGATCCACGCGGCGAAGGGCCACAGGTCGGCCACGGTCGCCGGCCACGACATCAAGGTCGGCGCGGGGGGCATCCGCGAAATCGAGTTCTTCGCCCAGACCCAGCAGCTGATCGCGGGCGGGCGCGACCGGCGGTTGCGCATCTCCGATACCTGCGGGGCGCTGAGGGCGCTGGTTTCCACCCATCGGCTCGACCCGGTGGCGGCCGAGTCGCTGATCGCCGCCTACGAGTTCCTGCGCACGCTGGAACACCGGCTGCAGATGGTGGCGGACGAGCAGACCCAGCGCATGCCGAGCGACCCCGAGGGGATCCGCCGGATCGGCGTCTTCATGGGCTATGCCTCCGTGGCCGAGTTCGAGCGCGACCTTCGGCAGATCCTGGCGACGGTGCAGACCCACTACAGCGCCCTATTCGAGAATGCACCGACACTGGCGGCGCGCGGGCACAACCTGGTCTTCACCGGGACCGAGGACGATCCGGAGACGATCAGGACGCTGCGCGAAATGGGCTTCCAGGAGCCCGCGCGCGTCGCCGCCACCATCCGCGGCTGGCATCACGGCCGGGTGCGGGCGATGCGGGCGGCGCGCGCGCGCGAACTGATGACCGAACTGGTCCCGCCGCTGTTGAAGGCACTCAGCCAGACGGCGCATCCGGATCTCGCCTTCCGCACCTTCGACGATTTCCTCGGCAACCTGCCGGCGGGCGTGCAGATCCTGTCGCTGATCCATGCGAACCCGCATCTGCTGGAATTCCTGGCGCTGATCATGGGAACGGCGCCCCGCCTCGCCGAGGTACTGGGCCGCACGCCGGCGCTGCTCGACGCGCTGATCAGCCCGGAGTTCCGCGCCCCGCCGCCGGACCGCGCCGCCTACCTGGCCGAGATGCAGGACCAGGTGAAACATGCGCGCGACATGGAGGACGTGCTCGACGTCGCGCGGCGCTTCGCCCGCGAGCATCGTTTCCAGATCGGCGCCCGCATGCTGCGCGACAACCTGGATGTCGAGCAGGTCGGCTTCGCGCTGACCGATATCGCGGAAGCCGTTCTGGAAGCGCTGATCCAGCCGATCCTGCAGGAACTGGCGCGCACACACGGACAGGTAGCGGGCGGCGAGATCGTCGTGGTCGGCCTCGGCAAGCTCGGCGCGCGGGAGATGACCTTCGGATCTGACCTCGATCTCATCATCGTCTACGACCATGCGGAGGATGCCGAGACCTCGGACGGGGCGAAGCCGCTCTCTCCCTCGGTGTGGTTCAGCCGCTTCACCCAGCGCTACATCAACGCGCTCACCGCGCTAACCGCCGAGGGGCAGCTCTACGAGGTGGATATGCGGTTGCGCCCCTCCGGCAACAAGGGGCCGATCGCCGTGCGTCTCGAGCCCTTCGAGCGCTACCACCGCGACGAGGCCTGGACCTGGGAACACATGGCGCTGAGCCGGGCGCGAGTCCTGGCCGGCAGCGAGGGCCTGCGCACCCGCGTCGAAGGGGTGATCGCCGCGACGCTGACCCGCCCGCGCGACTCCGGCCGGCTGCTGGTCGAGGTCGGCAGCATGCGCAGGCGGATCGCCGAGCAGCACGGCACCACCGATCCCTGGGATGTGAAATACGCCGCCGGCGGCCTGATCGACCTCGAGTTCCTGGCCCAGTATCACCTGCTGGCGCATGCCACTTCGCATCCGGCGATCGTCGACGGGAATACGGCGCGTCTCTACGAGCGGCTGGCGGCGGCGAAGCTGCTGCCCAAGGCCGAGGCGAAGGCGCTGAGGGAAGCGACCTTGTTCCTGCGCGCCGTCCAGAACGTGCTGCGCCTGTGCATCACCGGCAGGTTCGATCCGAAGGGCATCCCGCCCGGCCTCGGGCGCTTCATCGCCAAGGTGGGCGGGACGGCGAGCTTCGCCGGCCTCGCGAAGCGGCTCGCCACCGTGGAGGCCAAGGTGGCCGACCGCTTCGCCAAGCGGATCGCATTGCCCGCCGCCGCCCTTGAAGCCGCCGGAACCGAACCTATTGTCACGCCGGCACGCAAAGCCGAAGGGGATCAGGATGTCGATTGAAGCGGGGAAGAAGGCGCCGGATTTCAGCATGCAGACCGACGGCGGCGGCAGCGTCACGCTGAAGGAACTGAAGGGGAAGGCGGTCGTACTCTACTTCTATCCGAAGGACGACACGTCGGGCTGCACCAAGGAGGCGATCGAGTTCACCGCCCGGGCCGCCGATTTCAAGAAGGCGGGCGCCGTGGTGATCGGCTGTTCGCGCGACGACGTGAAGAGCCACGACAAGTTCAAGACCAAGCATTCCCTGGGCATCGCGCTCGGCGCCGACGAGGACGGCAAGGTGACGGAAGCCTACGGCGTCTGGGTCGAGAAGAGCATGTATGGGCGGAAGTACATGGGCATCGAGCGGGCCACCTTCCTGATCGACGGCGCCGGCAAGGTCGCCCGGGCCTGGCGCAAGGTGAAAGTCCCCGGTCATGTCGACGAAGTCCTGGCGGCCGTGAAGTCCCTCTAGACCTTGGACTTCAGCATCCCCACCAGGAGGTCGTGCACACCGGACGCGGCAGCCAAAACCGAAGGCAGCCGCGTCGCCGGCTCCGCATAGCCGAGCGCCGCGCCGGTCACCGCCGTGCAGCAGGCCCCGGCCTCCTCCAGCAGCAGATGCGCGGCGGCGACATCCCAGTCGTTCTTCTCGGTCATGGAGATCGCCGCCTCGAAATCGCCGGCGGCGACGCGGGCCATGCGATAGGCGATCGAGTTCATGTAGTGGAAGGAGGCGCCCGGCGTCCGCTCGATCCAGCGGTTGCGCTCGAAGGTCCGCTGGCTGGCGAGCAGCCGCGCCCCCGACAGGTCGGTCCGGGTGCTGGCGCGCATCACCTGGCCGTTGCGCCGTGCACCGCCGCCCCGAATTGCCTCGAACAACTCGTCGGTCGCCGGATTGAAGACAGCGCCGGCCACCGGCAGGCCGCCTTCCATCAGCGCCAGCGAGACGGCGAATTCCGGCTTCTTCGCGACGAAAGCCCGGGTGCCGTCGATGGGATCGAGCACCCAGGTCCGGGCGCCGCTGCCTTTGCGGGCCGTCGATTCCTCCGACCGCCAGCCATAGTCCGGCCGCGCCGCGAGCAGACGTTCGCGGAGCAGCTTGTCGACCGCTATATCCGCCTCGCTCACCGGATCGTCCGGGTACTTCTCCCAGGACTTGAAGCCGGTATCGAAGAAGCGGCGCGCCAGCGCGCCGGCCTCCTCGACGGCGTCGATCAGGAGCGCATGGTCGGCGGCGAGATCCGTTGCAATGCTCACGAGCCGGCGACCATCATCCCTTCGACGCGGATGGTCGGCGCATCGGTTCCGTACTTGAACGTGAGGTCGCTCCCCGGGGTGAGCGAGCGGTACATGTCCTTCAGGTTGCTCGCCACCGTCAGCTCGGAGACCGGAAAGGTGATCTTCCCGTTCTCGATCCAGAAGCCGGCCGCGCCGCGGCTGTAATCGCCGGTGACGCCGTTCACCCCCATGCCGATCAGCTCGGTGATGTAGAAGCCGTCCTTGATGTCGGCGATCAGCTCCTCGGGCGAGAGGCTGCCCGCCGCGAGATAGACATTGGTGGAACTGGGCGACGGCGGCCCGCCGGTGCCGCGCGAGGCATGACCGGTCGACTTCAGGCCGAGCTGGCGCGCCGAGGCGCCGTCGAGCAGCCAGGTGGTGAGATGACCATCCTCGACGAGAACGGTCCGGCGGGTCGCCAACCCCTCGCCGTCGAAGGGCTTGGAGCGGAGCCCGCGGGGCTTCAGCGGATCGTCGATCACGCGGATTCCGGGCGCGAAGATCTGCTGTCCAAGCTTGTCCTTCAGGAAGGAGGTCCCGCGCGCCACCGCCGGCCCGGTAATGGCACCCAGGAGGGAGCCGATCAGGCCGCCCGCGACGCGGGGCGCATAGACCACGGGAACCTGCCGGGAGGACATCTTGCGCGGGTTGAGCCGGGCCACCGCCTGCTCGCCCGCCTTCCTCCCGACCGCCTCGGCGCTGCCGAGATCGGCCAGGAATCGGGTCGAGGCGTAATCGTAGTCCCGCTCCATGAGCGTGCCCTCGCCGGCGATGACGCTGGCCGAGACGCCGTGCCGCGAGCCGCCATAGGCGCCGGCGAAGCCGTTCGAGGCGGCGAGCGCGACGATGCCGGTGGACCAGTCGGCCCCCGCCCCTTCGGAATTGGTGACGCCCTTGACCGCGAGCGCCGCCTCCTCCGCCGCCCGCGCGCGGGCCACGAGCGCTTCGGCGCTCACCTCGGTCGGGTCCTGGAGGTCGAGGTCGGGCCAGGCCGTGGCGATCTCCGACGCATCGGCGATCCCGCAGTAAGGGTCCTCGGGCGTCGCCTTCGCCATGGCGACGGCGCGGGCGACCGCCTCGTCGAGCGCCGCCGGCGCGAAGTCGGAGGTGGAGACGAAAGCCTGCCGCCTGCCGATCAGGACCCGCAGGCCGAGATCGCGATTCTCCGAACGCTCGACATCCTCGGGCTTTCCCATGCGATAACTGAGCGACAGCGACGCGCCCTCGAACAGCACGGCATCGGCGGCATCGGCACCCGCCTTGCGGGCGCGGGCGAGGAGATCGGTCAACCGGTCGAGATGGACCGCCGTGCTGTCACTCATACCCTCAACCCTGTCGTTGCCGGCGCAGCAGCTTCAGCCGCAGCGCGTTCAGCTTGATGAAGCCCTCGGCATCATGCTGGTCGTAGACCGAATCCTCCTCGAAGGTGACATGCGCCATCGAGTAGAGCGACTTCGGCGACTTGCGGCCGACGACGCGGGCGGTGCCCTTGTAGAGCTTCAGCCGCACGGTGCCCTCGACATGCTCCTGGCTCTTGTCGATCAAGGCCTGCAGCATCTCGCGCTCGGGCGAGAACCAGAAGCCGTTGTAGATGAGCTCCGCATAGCGCGGCATCAGCTCGTCCTTCAGGTGCGCCGCACCCCGGTCGAGCGTCAGGCTCTCCATGCCGCGATGGGCGATGTGCATGATGGTGCCGCCGGGGGTCTCGTAGACGCCGCGGCTCTTCATGCCGACGAAGCGGTTCTCGACCAGGTCGAGCCGGCCGATGCCGTGCTTGCCGCCGAGTTCGTTCAGGCGCGTGAGGAGCTGCGCCGGGGTGAGCTTGTCGCCGTTCACCGCGACCGGATCGCCCCCCTTGAATTCGATCTCGATCGTCTCGGCCTTGTCGGGCGCGGCCTCGGGAGAAACCGAGCGCGAATAGACGTATTCGCCGGGTTCCTCCCAGGGGTCCTCCAGCACCTTACCTTCGGCGGAGATATGCAAAAGATTGGCGTCGACCGAGAACGGCGCCTCGCCGCGCTTGTCCTTGGCGATCGGGATCTGGTGCTTCTCGGCGAAATCGATCAGCCGGGTGCGGGACGTCAGGTCCCATTCGCGCCAGGGCGCGATCACCCGGATGCCGGGTTCGAGGGCGTAGTAGCTGAGCTCGAAACGGACCTGGTCGTTGCCCTTGCCGGTGGCGCCGTGCGACACCGCGTCGGCGCCGACCTTCCGCGCGATCTCGATCTGCCGCTTCGCGATCAGCGGCCGGGCGATCGAGGTGCCGAGGAGGTACACACCCTCGTACAGCGCGTTGGCGCGGAACATCGGGAAGACGAAGTCGCGGACGAATTCCTCGCGCAGGTCCTCGATGAAAATCTCCTTCACGCCGGCCATTTCGGCCTTCCTGCGCGCCGGCTCCAACTCCTCGCCCTGGCCGAGGTCGGCGGTGAAGGTCACCACCTCGCAGCCATAGGTCGTCTGCAGCCATTTCAGGATCACCGAGGTGTCGAGCCCGCCGGAATAGGCCAGCACCACCTTCTTCACTTCGCTCTTGCTCACGTCACATCGCCTCTGGTCCGGGAAGGGCCGGGAGTATAGGGAGGCCCATCGGGATATTCAGCGCGGTTTTATCGGCGCGGCGCGCGGGCGGACAAATTTGTCCGCTTGCCAGCGCGGCGGCGGAGACGCCGTTCAGCCAGAAGGGGCGCTGGGACGTGTCGTCCCGGCCGGCGAGCCAGGATTTTTCGGCCGGGAAGATCGGCTTTTCCAGCAAGTCGCTGATCGGGATGAGCTTTTCCGGATAGGCCTGATTTCGGGCCGAGCCTAACCCTGCCAATTCGAGCCAATTCGAGCCAGTTTGGTCCCGCGCGCTGCCCGCAGCGGCCGGTTCGGGGCCTGTTTGTGCCGAGTTTGGCCAGCCTCTCCCTCCCTCGCGCTGCGACAGCGGCGTGGGGGAGGGCCGGGGTGGGGGTGGTGACGTAATTTTCTCGCGCGCAACGTCGTCACCGCCCCCACCCTGCCCTCCCCCGGCTGTCGCCGAGGGAGGGTTCGCGTTGGCGCGGACATTTTTGTCCGCTCTCGATCCGCGGGGGCGGTTGTAGCCCATGGCTTTGCCGGTCTTGTCTTCGGCCGAGAGGGCGGTGGTCTCCCGGCCCTTGGCCAGCGCCCGGTCGCGGATCACTTCCAGCATGCGGATGTGCTCGCGGAAGGAGGGGAGATCATTCTCGGCGGACAATTCTGTCCGCCCGCCCTCCAGCACCGCCTGGCGTTCCGGGGTGTCGGCGCGGGGGGCCTCGGACCAGCCGCGTCCCGGGTCGAGCCAGCCGGTTTCCTTCAACTCGGCATAGGCGCGCCGCACGCTGCGTTCGGTGAGGCCGACCAGATGGCCCATGTCGGAAGCCGAAGGCGCTTCCTCCCGCCCTTCCAGCAGCAGCCAGGTCATCACCGTGCGGGAGGAGGCACTGAGCGCCGGGTCGGCCATCACCCGTTTCACCAGGATGCGGATCGCCGGGCCCAGCGCCTCGCCATCGGCCGGGGTTCGATGTGTCGCCATCATCGGAAA
>JALHMN010000120.1 GCA_022844005.1 bacterium
CGTCGCTTGCATGCGCAAGCTCGTGACCATCCTCAACGCCATCCTCAGGGACAGAAAACCATGGGCAAACGCTTGACCAACACGACGGTCGCTCAGGGTGAGGTCGGTGCTCGGCTCGGGATGACGCCCACGGGGCGTCACTCCCACTCGATTGTCTGAACATCATATAAGCAATTGAAATTGCTGGCAAATTTCTTATGCTAGCGAGAAAATTCCGACACTGAGGCCGTCAAAAAGTTACGCTGTTGATTTTAAAGGGAAAATCGCCGAAAAAATATTTATGAGGTTTCGTCAACTATCGGGACCAGCCGGACGGTTTTTCACTTCGCGGCGCCCAGTGGCCTACTCGGCTCTCGTCAAAAAGTACCGTCATTCAATCCATATCACGCATCGCGGGCGGATGCCATCAGATCGCGGGCGAGCGGCCCGACGCGAACCATCCTGGCTGGCCTCCAGCAGCAGCGTTGCTGGTTGAGAAAGATCAGGCCAATTGGGGGAATCATCGCGCGTGAGATGCGCGATAATCAGAACCACTCAAAGCATATTCCCGACCGCGCTACAGGTGCGGCTTGTGACATCACCGCTTCCTCGGGGGGAATTGTGAAACACCTATCGATCCAAATAAATAGCTTCCGAGCCCAAATCATTCTCTTCGATCGCACAGCGTAATATGCCATATATGATTTATTAATATGATATATCGTTCATATCTGACATTTAGACGGAAAGAGCGAGGTCGGTCTGCTCATTGACGAAGGCGGCTTCATATTCGCGCGCGAGAGTACCCGAGACGCCCACCTGTCGAAGCACCTCACGCCATCCGTCGGAAATGCGCAGGGCCGTCTCGCGGATTATTCGGCGAGCATCTGCTTCGGCGATCTCGAAGAACTCGCACGCTTCGAGGGCCAGACGGATGGACCGATCATGCGCGCCCCCCTCAAGGATCGCCGTTTCAAGATGCGGATTGCGATCCGGCGCAGGGTTCACATCGAATACCGGAGAAAGTCGCCAGCGGCCCGACCCCACATAGAGGAAGCCGTGGTTCTTCAGATGGTCATCCTTGTTCGACACGAGGATCGTGAAGATCAGACGCAGGAAGAGCTCGCGAAAATCGGCCTGCGGATCGGCGGCGTTTGCCCGCATGAAGTCGACGATCTCCGTATAGGAACCGAGCTCGGCTCCTGTCTTTTCCAGAGCTGTACGAGCCGAGATATAGGGAATGCGCGCTGTTCCGCGCCGATCGAAGCGCTTGATCAGCGCCACCGGAAACGGCGTGTCGGTCAACTCCAGCCTGGCCTCCGGCGTGTGGATGCCGCAGGCACGGGCCAGGCGAAGGGTCGCGACCTCAACGCGCTCAATCGGCTGCTGGTCGTGGACCGAGGTGAACTTGGCAAGCCAGAGCGTCTCGCCGTCCCGGACATTGGCCTTGGGACGCGCGCCGCCGGAACCGCCCGCGCCAGCGAGCGCCTGCATCTCCTCGGCGGAAATCTCCCTGCCCTGCTCATAGGCCCGGGCGATGGCGGTGATCGCCTGCAGATCGACCAAACGCGGCACGGCGTCGGCCGCTGCACCCCGGATGATCTTTCCGGCATCATCGAGAAATCGCAGCGCGCCCTGCCGACAGGTATCATCGGACAGGGTCAGATATTCGAATTCGGAAAGACCGTTGCCATAGGCGCGTTCGAGAAGCCTGCGGCCCCAGCTATCCGGCGCGGCGTCGGCGAAGACACCCGCCAGTGCGTCACGCATGTTTCCGAGCTGGCCGGACATGTGAAAAGGTCCGCCTTCAAATGGCAAGGTCGGCTGTACGGCAAAGGCGCGAGGATTCTCGATCCAGGCAGGATCATAGGAGAAGGTCGAGAACTGCCGCGGCCCGGCCTGCGTGAAGCGCAATTGGCCGACCGGCGTCAGGCTCTCGCCGAGAGCGACATGGGCTGTGTAGTCTGGCATCAGAAGGCCGCGCCGTCCGGATCGACGACATCCGCTCCATCCTGCAGAGACTCTTCCCTGGCCTTCTGCCTGCGTAGCGTGGTCGCGAACGACCTCCCGCGACGTGGCAGTTGTTCGGCGGCCAGCGCCAGGCCCAGATCGTCCTTGCGGATATCAATCAGGTCGGCGAGCCTTTCGACAAGGCCCAGGACGACCAGGACATCGGCCAACGTGCCGATGGCGACGCCGGGGTCACCCTTCTCAAGGCGCGTGACGGTGCTCGGCGACGTGCCCGCACGCACCGCCAGATCGGCCACGGCGATGCCGCGCCGCAGGCGCGCGCCGCGAACGTCGTGACCAAGCCTTTCGAGGGCGGACTTCGATTTCGGCGAACCCATCACAATCATCCAGATACGACGATTAATAACAATTATAATGTCATATATGACCAATTACTGAATTGTTCAAGGGGGCAGATATAAAAAACGGCGTCAGAATTGGCGCTCACGATCAAGCTATGTCAGAAATTTATATAGATATATTGACTTTGTCAGACATGATGCTTATTTTTCCGACATGGGAGGCGATCATGACTGACGGACCGTTCAGAAATGCGGAATTGCCCGGCCGCTGGAAGCGCTACGGCCAGGAACTGGTCAGCGATGCCGCGAGCTCGGAAGAGCGCACGATGCATGCGTGCCACAGCATGATTGGTGACGTGGACATGAAGGCATTCAGTCCTCTTTTCGATGAACTCAAAACCCACGCCGAGCGTGCCCAAATGGACCTGGACCCTGTCACGACGGTCGAAACGATTTTCGAGAATCATGCGCCGTCGCCTTTGGCGGACGCCTTACAACGGCATTTGATAGCCAACCTCCGCGATCAAATATCTCCCGACACGGCCCTCAGTCAGGCGCTCGAAAACACGGCAAAAGAGTGGATCGGCACCACCAAGAATCGGCTCGACGAAGAATGCATCCGTGCCCGCGAGCTCGGCGACATGAGTCGAGAAGATTACCGGAAGGGAATCGAGCGGAACCGCGAGACGTTCGCTGCGATCAAGTCCAGTGAACTCAGCGGCGCCTTAGCAACTGGCAACAAGCGCGCTTTCCGTCAGGCAGTTCAGAAGAAATCCGGCGTAGATGCGGGACCAGAATAGTGAGCGTCGATCCGAAAATGTCACCAACGCAGGTTAAATGCCTTTTCGTTATCGAGAAGGGACAGCATCCGGGTCGCATGCTCCCAAAGGACGCTGTGATCGCGGAGATCGGCCGTCACATTCACTTTAATGCGGCGGTCCTAGATACCTTCGACGTAAAGGGATTCGAGGCGCTGCACTATGACATGCTCGTTCTCTGCGCCGCCATCGAGTTCGCTGACCGGCGTTGGAAGCGCCCCTTGGGATGGCGCCGCACCTTGGATGTGGCGGTCCCAGTTATTGACCTTAAGACTTGGCAGAAGCCGGACGTTCTGAAGGCCCTGCACAATGTCTTGAACCACCTGACCGGCGACGCGTGGCAATTGACCTTTGTTCAGGCAAAGAACCTTTCGCCGATCGGCTCGCGGCAGATGCCGTTGGACTTCGGCAAGGCCAAGACCTTCGCCGTCGCTTACAGCGATGGCTTGGATTCGCGTGCCGTCTCGGCTCTGAGCGGGAACGAGGCTGAGGCACTGTGTATCCGGGTCGCCGGCAATCGCCAGCGCCGGAAAAATGGAGATAGCTATTTCACGCAGATCCCGTTCAAAGTGAAGGGGTATCGCGGCAACGAGAGTAGCTTCCGCTCGCGGGGATTTCAGTTTGCGGCGGTGACGGGGATTGCCGCGCAGCTTTCAGGTGTGACGCGTATCATTGTTCCGGAGAGCGGCCAGGGCGCACTCGGGCCGGTTCTGCTTCCGCTGCACAACATCTACGCCGACTATCGCAACCATCCGACGTTCTTCCGGAAAATGGAGCGGTTCATCAAGGCAGTGCTGGGCTACCGGGTCCGGTTTGAGCAGCCCCGCCTGTGGTCGACGAAAGGCCAGACGTTGCGCGCGTTTTTGAGCATGGTCGGAAAGTCCGAACAGCATCTGACGAGTACCCATTCTTGCTGGCAAACGCGCCGGGTCGTCAATGTAGGCGGCAGGAAGCAGTGTGGCCTGTGCGCTGCCTGCTTACTGAGACGCCTCAGTCTGCATGCCGCTGGCGTCAACGAAGCGTCTGGCACGTATGTCGTGTCCAACCTTGCCGCTTCTGACGCGTCCAATGCTTTGTCGGTCATATCCCAAAAGGCTGATCGGGACATCATGGTCGAGTATGGAAGCGTCGGTGCGCGCCACCTGCAGCACCTTGCGGATATGGCCGGCCTGCCGGACGACGCCCTTCGCGTTCACGCCTCGCAAATCTCGGCCGCGATAGACGAAAGCTACGACAAAACGCTGAAAAAACTGAGGACGATGTTGGTAACGCATGCTGGGGAATGGCGGGCATTTCTGTCCGCGCAAGGAGATCAAAGCTTTTTGAGGAGCTGGATGGATGGAGGGCGCTTTGGCCGATCTGAATGAGCTGAGCGCACAGGAAATAGGACGCCGCCTGCGGATAGCACGGGAGAACGCAGACATCCGCCAGGATGACGCCGCCCAGGTCATCGGCATGTCCCGCCCCACCCTTGTATCTATCGAGAAGGGCGTGCGCCGTGTGCGTATCCAGGAAATCCAGATGCTCGCCCGCCACTACGGCGTATCGGTCAATGCCCTTCTCCGCCGCGAGGCAGTGCATACCGACTTGATGCCCCGGTTCCGCAAGTTGAGGGAGGCCGAGGACGCACACACCACAGAAGCCGTTCAGCTATTCAACGACCTGATCAAAGCGGACGTTGAAATGGAGAATATTCTCGGCATCCAGAGGCGACGAAATTACCCTCCGGAGCGCGGCATCAACGAAGGCGATGTTGTGGCTCTCGCCGAAAAGCATGCCAAGGAATTGCGCGACTGGCTGGGCCTCGGCCCGGGACCGATTGCCGACATCTTCTCGGTCATCGAATTGGGTCTTGGCATCCGATTGTATCAGCGTCGTCTTTCCTCCAGTTCAAAGGTCGCGGGCCTCTTCACCTACGATGAAAACGTCGGCGCCTGCATTCTTCTCAATGCCAACCATCCATTGCCGCGGCGTATGCAGTCCGCGGCGCATGAGATCGGCCACTTCTATGGCACCCGCCAGACCCCTGAAGTGCTCGAAGACGATGAGAAGTTCCTCTCACGCGACGAACGCTACGCCAACGCCTTCGGCCGTGCATTCCTGACGCCGGCCGAGAGCTTCTCAGAAAGCTTCCGCCAACTGAAGGAGATCACCGGAAAAACGACTAGGCGCCTGATCATTCTCCTCGCCCAGCAATACAATATCTCGCGCCAAGCGTGCGGGCTGCGGCTTGAGGAATTGGGCCTGGCCAAGAAGGGCACCTGGGCATGGTTCGAAAACAACGGCGGCATCACCGATGACCATGTCCGAGAGGTCCTCGGCGAGATGGCGGATCGCCGCGATTCGGCGAAGAGCGACGCGGACCGACCCATTTCCCACCGCCTGAGCCTAATGGCGCATGCCGCCTGGAAGCGCGAGCTCATGTCGGAAGGACAACTGGCCGAGCTGCTGAAGGTGCGGCGAGTGGAACTTCGCGGTGTTATCGACCAGATCGAGCTTGAGGAAAGAGACACGGATGAGTTGCTCAAGCTCCCTGATTGATATCGTGGATCCGCTGATTCTCGACACGAGCGTTCTGATCAACCTCCATGCTTGCAAATATGGCGAGCGCATCCTCACGGCCATCCCCAACGATGTGGTCGTTCCGGAGATCGTGGCTGGGGAGTTGGAGCACGAGACGAGCCGACGGAACGGCGAGCACCACTTTCTGCATGGCCTCATGACAGACGGAATTGTGACGCTCGCCACTATGACCGACGCGGAGTACGAAATTTTTGGCGACCTTACGACTGCCTCGCCCTCCCTTGATGACGGCGAAGCTGCGACCATCGCCATCGCTGCGGCCAGACAGCTTCTGCCGGTTATCGATGAACGGAGGGGGCGAAGCCGCGCCAGCGCCCTCATGCAAGCGCGAACTCCGGGCTGGTCGTTAGACCTTTTCCGTCATCCGGCGGTCATCGCCATTCTTGGCGATGAGGCTGCCGTCGAAGCACTGTATCTCGCGCTTCGCGACGGTCGTATGCGAATCCCATCGGAAAGCGGGGATGGCGTTATCGAGCTTATAGGAATGGAGCGTTCGCGCGATTGCACCTGTCTCCCCGGATATAGAGAGCGATTTGTCGACATTCGCCATACGGCCACCGCAGTGAAACCTGCATTGAGAATTTAAAGACCAGTAAGTGACGACTCGATCACCGGGCAGAAACCGAACAATCGTTTTCGTCGACCGCCACCCATGACGAACCGGCCGATCGGTCGCGGAAAAGAGACCAGCGGGGCACTGGCTTAGCGCACAGACGAAAATCTTGATGGAAAGGCGCTTTCTGGCTATATTACTGGAAATAAGCTGGAGCATCTGGTGGGCACTTCACAAAAGCGCGCAATCCAAAACTATCGATCTCGTCTTAGCGAGCGTGGTCTGGCACGGTTCGAAGTGCTTGGTCGCGAGGTGGACCGTGATCTCATCCGGTCATTGGCGCGCCGCCTAGCCGAAGACGGCCCGGGCGTCTCGCGCCTCCGTGCCATGATCAGTCAGACCATCGCCGGTGAGCCCCCCAAGAAGGGCGGTATCCTGGCTGCGCTCCGACGCTCCCCCTTAGTGGGCGCGGATCTCGATCTAACGCGCCCCTGCGAGGAAGGACGTAACGATCAGATTTGATGCGCTACTTGCTCGATACCAACGTCATTAGCAGCATCGCGAAGCGGGTCCCCTCGGAGCCTCTGATTGCCTGGATGAGCGAACAGGAAGACGAGAACTTATTCGTTACCTCGCTGACGGTCGGTGAAATCCGCAGAGCGGTCCTTGAGACGTCGATCGGAAAACGGCGCGATCAGCTTGACGCCTGGTTCTGTGGGCCGGACGGACCACTAGCGCTGTTCTCCGGTCGCATCTTGCCGTTCGACGAAAGGGCCGGAGTTGTGTGGGCTCGACTGATGGCGAACGGGAAGACAAACGGCCGAGCCAGAAGTGCGCTCCACACAATCATCGCTGCGATCGCGGAAGCGAACGACTGCGTGGTTGTCACTAGCAACGACACGGAGTTCGAAGACGTCAAAACCATCAACCCCTTACGAACATCGAGTGCGTCATGACCTCGATAGACGCCTCGCAGCCAAACCGCACTCCGGCCGAACTCCACGCGATGGCGCTCGCCCTTGAGGCGAGTGGGGAATACAAGGTTCTGCGAAAGCTAAGGCCACGAGAAACGATTCTCCCGCCCGATGAGTCACCGACCCGAAGAGGTTTATTTGTCGACGTCGAAACAACCGGCCTTGATGCCGCGCGCGACGAGATCATCGAACTTGCGATGGTGCCGTTCACCTATGGGCTCGACGGGCGGATCTTCGAGATCCAATCGCCCTTCCACGGTTTTCGAGAGCCTGCCATCCCAGTCCCAGCGGAGATCACGGCCCTTACCGGGATCACCAATGAAATGCTGGTGGGTAAATCGATCGATCCCGCCGAGGTCGCCGCTTTTGCAACAAACTCTGCCCTGGTCGTGGCGCACAATGCTGGGTTTGACCGCCGCTTTCTAGAGAAGCTTAGCGACGCTTTCTTAGCGTTGCCCTGGGCCTGCTCGATGACCCAGATTGATTGGGCGGCTGAGGGCTATGAAGGAACAAAGCTAGCCTACCTCGCTGGGGCAGCGGGGTTCTTTTACGACCGCCATCGCGCAACGAACGATTGCATGGCGGCGATCGAACTCCTCGCCGCTCCATTACCGAGTTCCGGTGCTCCGGCTATGGCCCAACTACTCGAACGCGCTCGTCGTGCAAGTTGGCGAGTATGGGCCGAGAACTCACCGTTCAATATGAAGGAAGTGCTGAAGGCGCGCGGCTATCGCTGGAATGCCGATGGGACGTCTAGCCCGCGAGCCTGGTACGTTGAGCTTGAAGACGACAAGCTCGAACCCGAACTGACCTTCCTCAAGTCGGAAGTTTACCAGCGAGAGGTTGATCTCCGCGTCCACCGGCTAACGGCCTATAACCGATTTACTGACAGGCGCGACTAGACGCCGCAGGCGACCGCGGGGGGCGGGACAACATGCACATTTCAAAAGTCCAGATAGTCAACTACCGCAACTTTTCGCGGGCCGACATCCAGTTCAACCGCGGCATCAATACGATCATCGGGGAGAATGGATCCGGGAAGACCAACCTTTTCCGCGCGATGCGTTTGCTGCTCGACGATAATCTTCTGCGGATGGCATACCGGCTGGACGAAACCGATTTTCACCGTGCGCTCGGCTCATGGCGTGGCCACTGGATCATCATCAGTCTGGAGTTCCAGAACGTCTCGCAGGACGAGGCGATCCAGTCGCTTTTCCTTCACGGCGTTGGCAACATTGAGGGGGGTGCAATTGGCACTGCCACCTATAACCTGATCTTCCGACCTAAGGCCTCGGTCCGCGCCAAGCTCGGCGAACTCCAGGAAGGTGACCAGAACGGTCTAGCTGAAATCCTCCATGCGATCACGCTCGACGACTACGAGACCGTGTTCACAGGCAAGAGCACAGCGGACTTCACTAACCCGGCAGTATATGAAGCCTTGGTCGGCAACTTTGCAGAGGTGCGGTTTCCCGACGAGCTTGAACCTCCGGAAATCGGAGGCCGCATCCCCGGGATCATGTCGATCACCAAGGAGGTTTCTTTCACCTTTGTCCAGGCGCTGCGGGACGTCGTCTCAGACTTCCAGAACAACAGGACCAATCCCCTCCTGACGCTGCTGCGTGGTAAAAGTGGGGAGATCTCGGCAGAGGCGATGGCGCCGATCACCGCGCTTGTTCAGAACCTCAACACCTCGATCATCGACCTTCCAGAGGTCGAGAGCATTCGCAGCGACATCCGCGAAACAATCACCGATGCCGCAGGAGAAACCTACTCCCCATCGACGCTCTCGATCCGCTCAGCGCTGCCCGAGGACGCCGATCGGCTCTTTCAGTCCCTGCGACTGTTCGTTGGTGAATCTGATGACGGCTACGAAGGCGCCATCCACGAACTCAGCCTGGGCGGCGCAAATCTGATCTACCTGACGCTGAAACTACTGGAGTTCAAATATCAGACTGCCAAGCACGCCTTCGCAAACTTTCTGCTGATCGAGGAGCCCGAGGCTCACATCCACACCCATATCCAGAAGACGCTCTTCGATCGGCTGAATTTTCCGGAAACACAGGTAATCTACTCGACGCATTCCACCCACATCTCCGAGGTCAGCAACGTCGAGAACGTCAACATTCTAGGTCGCGTGGGAGGAGCTTGCGAGGTCTTCCAGCCCGCGACGGGACTGCAAGCAGGGCAAGTGCGCTCGATCCAGCGTTATCTGGACGCTGTCCGAAGCAATCTCCTCTTCGCCAAAAGCGTCGTGCTTGTCGAGGGTGACGCTGAGGAGATCCTGGTTCCCGTTTTGGTCAAGCAGGTCTTAGGTGTCAGTCTCGATGAGCTTGGCATCAGCCTGATCAATATTCGAAGCACCGGCTTTAAGAATGTCGCCGTGCTATTCCACGATTCCCGGATCCGTAAGCGGTGCGCAATCGTCACTGATTTGGACGCAACGTTTTTTGATGCCGTGCCCGATCCGCTCGACACGCCGGCTATCTCCAAAGCGAAGGAGAAGGCACGTGGCGCGCGCGCTGCCGGTCTTCGCCGGCAAGCCGATCTGCAGGAATTCGCAAACGACAATCCCTGGATGTCGGTCCATTTCGCCCCGCATACGTTCGAGGTCGACTTCGTCGCGGCCGGCAACGCTTCCAAGGTCGTCGGCGTGTTGGGCGAGATCTATACCGACGTCGCGACGATCGCGCTAGCGAAGGAGGAGCTGGAATCCAACGATGTTGAGCGGTTCGGGACACGCGCTTTGACCATGGCGTCCAGCGCTGGCAAGGGGTGGTTCGCTATCCAGGTCGCCAAGCTAATCGACCCCGACACCCATATCCCTGACTACCTCGCCGGAGCGATATTCACGGCGCACCGGCCAGTGAGCACGGCCATCCTCGCTAACATGCTGGATTATCGCCTGGGCCACATCCGGAAAACCGAACTTTACGACGCAGATGACATCGCGGAGATGCAAGGCCAGATTCAGGCGTTTCGTGCCGGTCAAGTCGATCGCGCCGGAATCAGAGACGCAATGCTTGCCTCCTTTCCGGCCGACCAGATCAATGCAATTCTGGCGCACGTGTAGCCATGTTCGTCTGGCCGAAGGACGACTTGAACCCCGAGCAGGTCGCCGCGATCACGGAACCCGGCAGCGTGTTCCTGGTCGCCTGCCCAGGGAGCGGTAAGACCCGCGCGCTGACCTATAAAATCGCGTTGGAATTGTCGAAACTGACCACTGCCAAGGCTTGGGTGGTCGCCATCACCTATACCAATCGCGCCGCCGACGAGATTCATGAGCGCATAGAGCGACTGGGCGTTGACACTTCCCAGCTTTGGATTGGGACCATCCACGCCTTTTGCCTGGAATGGATTCTTCGACCTTACGCGCTCTATCACCCAGACCTAAAGCATGGTTTTCGAGTGATCGACAGCCACGACACCGAGCAGATGTTCACGGAGCTCTGCAAAGGGACACCGGAAAGACTACGGCCCTTCGAATGCAACTATTATTTCACTTCCGAGGGCCTGCGGCTTGAAGCAACCGATCGTCGGCGCCACGCGGCGATCAGCGGACTCCTAGAAAAATACTGGGCGCATTTGCGAGCAAACCGCCAGATCGATTTCGAGCTTATCCTCTACTACGCTCACGACCTCATCTCGATGGTTCCGTCGATCAAGACACTCCTCGGGTCGCTCTTCGCCTTTGTGCTGGTCGACGAGTTTCAGGACACCAAGGAAATCCAGTACGCTATCTTGGGCGCGATCCTGAAGAGCGCCGGAGGCCGCGCCAAGACTTTCCTCGTCGGCGACCCCAACCAGGCAATCTATGGGTCGCTCGGCGGCTACGCCATTTCGCGCACGGATTTCGCCGACCTTTGCGGATTGGAGCTGACCGAAAAGGGGTTGGTGATGAACTACCGATCCTCGCAGCGTATCGTGGATTACTTCGTCAACTACAACGTTCACCCCGCCCCGATCATCGCGGAAGGCCGCGATAAGGACTACATCAGCCTTGTTTCCTTCGACCGCCTCACGTCGAACGCCCAGCTTGAGGCGGAACTGGTCCGACTGATCCGGTTCAACATTGAAACCATTGGGATCAAGCCGCACGAGGTGTGTGTCGTTGCCCCCTGGTGGATTCATCTTGCCAGCATGACGCGGCGGCTAGTCGCCGCTCTTCCTGAGTACAGCTTTGACGGCCCAGGGATCGCGCCGTTCGCGCGAGACATCGAAAATTTTTGGTACAAGCTCACTCGGATCGTGCTGACGGAACCGAGCCCTCAGCTTTATGTTCGGCGGCTACGTTGGGCTGGCGAGGTACTCGCCGCTCTCGATCAGGCGGGCGTCGATACCGCCCAACTTTCCCGAAAATCGCTCCTTCGAGAATGCAACTCGATCCACAGCGAGCAAAATGACGGGCTCCCCTATTTGCGGGAGATCTTCGATCTCCTGTTCGCACAACTCAAGATCGACTTCCGCGCCGTGCCGACGCTGGTCGAACACTACGTCGCCTTCTTCGAAAGCTCGGCGACGAGGATCGATCGGCTGGTCCGGGAGGGCGGCGTCGCGTTCGCCGAAATCACAACCTTCCGGAAGGTCTTCGCAACGCGCAGCGGTATTACGGTCTCGACCATTCACGGCGTGAAGGGCGCCGAATACGACTCCGTAATCGCATACGCTCTTCTTGAAGGTATGGTGCCGCATTTTGCCGATGACAACCAACTGGAAGCCGCCAAGCGCCTGCTTTACGTCGTCTGCTCGCGCGCGCGAAAAAACCTCCACCTGGTCTCGGAGAGCGGCCGTGTGGATGGGCGGGGTCAGCCCTACGAGGCGACGCGGATTCTTGCGGCATGCCCATTCGGTTATGATGACATCCCTCCCAGGCCGGGCGGCTGATCATGCTCAACATAGACTCTCTAAAGCAGCGCGGCCTCTCCATTCTTCGACTTAGCGTCGGAGACTGGCTTGAGCTTCAGGAGACACGAGCGCTAGGGCATCGTTTCACCTCAGTATTTCCTCATCGGGTCGCGCGCGCTGGGAAGACGCGGGCGTCGGTGCTGATGGTCATCAGCGGGGGGCCTATCCCGGATGACGATATCTTTGGCGATGCTCCGGAGGCACATGCCGCGCCGCATATGAAGCTTGGTTGGGTCCGGTCGATCCAAGCCGTTGCCACGAGGGACTCGCGGGTCGCGTTCGACCACATTCAATCGGTCGTGCCGCAGGATCTCAGCCACCTCATTGGGGACGCGATCCCTACACGGCTCCGGAGCAGCGCCGACCGTCTGCTTGCGTCAGGCCTGGAGTTTGAGGAAGTGTCGCCGAAACTCGCCGAGTGGCTCTTGGAGCGATTGGCAGCCGAGCCAGACAACCTCACCGCTTTCCGTCGTCTGCTCGGCCTCGTCCGTCGGCCGACGCGCTATCGCAATGCGATTGCCTTGCAGGAGGATGCACTCGTCCTCGCCCTGAAAGCGTTTGGAGCTCCAAACGCCGCGGCTAGCTCACTCGCGATCGGCGAGCGGGTGACTGCGCTGGCTGGGGCGCGGCTGCAGGAAGATGTGGTGATCGAGCACGACGCTCGTTGGATCCCCGATTGGACATTGGATTCGAGTGATGTGACCGGCCGCGCTGTCTTCACTCAAGGTCGCGAGGAGCTCCAGGTCTTTACCGCCAACAAGCAACCGCTCGAACAGCTATTCGGCGTGGACCTAATTTACCTCAACGAGACGCGTCGCTCGATCGTCATGGTACAGTACAAGATGATGGAGCCACTGGAACGCTCGGTTCGAGACGTGGAGACCGGCTTGGGAATATTCAGGGAGAAAGACGAGCAAGAATGGGTTGTTCCTGTAGACAAACAATTCCGAGATGAAATGGCGCGCATGGCGCGATTTGATAAGACCCTCGGCGAACCAGATTCGTATCGAATGACCCCGAGCCCCTTTTTCTTCAAGCTTGTGCGACGGTACGGGGAGACGGGCGGCGCGGGCATTCTCCTGAGTCTTGGGCACCTCAAGCAAATGCTAGCAGAAGGTCGGCTCGACGGCCCGCGCGGCGGCTTGCGTATAGCCTACAGCGAGTTGAAGGGGCACTACCTGCGAGGGGAAACGTTCGTGGATCTTGTGCGGTCCGGGTACGTCGGATCCCACAGCGCCACGACTGATCATCTACAGGCATTAATCGACGTCACTCTGTCGGAAGGTCGCGCGGCAGTCGCTGCGATCCAACGCGCTTTACCAGATCCGCGGTAGGAAGTCAGCGGCATCACGGTGTTCCTCATGGGCTACGCTGAACCCACTCCCCGCGACT
>JALHMN010000121.1 GCA_022844005.1 bacterium
GGGGGGCGAGGACGGCCTCCCTGCCCCGGCCGTCGATCGCATCCAGGAGAAGGGCGGCATAGCAGGCGCAGGCATCCACCGCCTCGGCCGCCGCATGGGTGGTGATGCTCTGCCGCCGGGCGATATCGATGGCGGTCTGCGGATCGCGGTGATGACGGATGACGGCCGGGGACAGGCGCATGAGGGAGCCGTTGCCGGCGCTTTCCGGATCGGTGCTGCCGGCCCGGGGATTGCCGCGGGTGCGGAAGCGGTGCAGCGCCTCGCTGGTGGTGTTGCCGATGTCGAAGCAGGTGCCGGTGACGCTGTTGTGGCCTTCCTTCCACCAGCGCAGGAAGCGGCGCATGAGGTCGGCCTCGTCGAGGCCGGGATCGGCCAGCAGGCTCTCGGCCAAGCAGAGCGCCATGCTGGTGTCGTCGGTCCATTCGCCGGCCTGCAGCCGGAACGGGCCGCCGCCGACGATGCCGGTGAGGGGCGGCTGGGCATCGCGCCAGGCGAATTCGAGCGTCGTCCCCAGCGCATCGCCGATGGCGAGGCCGAGCAGGCTGCCGACGGCCCGATCGCGCCTGTCGTCGCTTGGTTTCATGGTCCCCCCTCCTCGCCCCGCCCGCCAAGGCGTCGGATGGCCGGGTCAGTCCGGCGTGAAGTTCATCGCCACGCCGTTGATGCAATAGCGCAGGTGCGTCGGCGGCGGGCCGTCCTCGAAGACATGGCCGAGATGGCTGCCGCAGCCGGCGCAATGCACTTCGATGCGGACCATGCCGTGGCTGCGGTCGGTGGTGGTTTCCACCGAACCCGGGACGGGGTCGTTGAAACTGGGCCAGCCGGTGCCGCTCTCGAACTTCAGCTTCGAATCGAACAGCGGCCGGTCGCAACCGGCGCAGGTGAAGCGGCCGGCGCGCTTTTCATAGAGGAGCGCGCAGCTCCCCGGCCGTTCGGTCCCGTGCTCGCGCATGATGTAGTACTGCTCGGGCGTGAGGCGCCGGCGCCATTCGGCATCGGTCCTGCCCACCGGATAGGTCTTCTCGGCCGCCACCGTCATCGCCGGGTCCTCCACTGCAGATATCGAGAGGGCAGAATTGGGTGAGGTTGCCCGCCGGGTCAAGCCGGACCGATGCCCGGACTGGGAGGCCGCTTGTGGAAACGGCCGTCCTTCATGATGGCGCGCAGGCGGGCGCGATCGCGCAGGATGCGGATATCGGTTACGGGATCGCCGTCCACCAGGAGCAGATCGGCGAGCCAGCCCTCGCGGACCAGGCCGAGCTCGCCCGGGCGCTGCATGATCTCCCCGCCCCATTTGGTGGCGCTGGCGATCGCCTGCAGCGGGGTCATGCCCAGCAGCTCGACGAAATGCTGCAGGTCGCGGGCATTCTCCGGGATGGGGTTGAAGGCGAAACCGTAGTCGCCGCCCGGCATGACGCGCACGCCCCGCTTCAGGAGCGAGCGCATGTTGGCGGCGCCCTGTTCCAGCTCGCGCTCGAGGGTGGCCCGGGTGCCGGCCGGCATCGGCCCGCGGCCCGGACGCGGCAGGTTCAGGGCCGCCCAGGTGATGCCGAGGGTGGGACAGACGAAGACGCGGTCCTTCGCCGCCTCCAGCATGTCGAGCGCCTCCTCGTCGGCGAGGGTGGCGTGATAGACGATCTCGACGCCGTGGCGCAGGCTCATCTTCACCGCCTCGGCCGAGCGCGCATGGGCGGCGACGCGCTTCTCGCGGGTTCTCGCCACCGCGCAGACGGCGGCGACCTCGGCATCGGTCATCACCGTCTGCCAGGCGCGGGCGGAGGCGACGCCCTCGTCGCCCGAGGGGTTGATCTTCAACGTATCGACGCCTTCGCGCACGAAGAGGCGCGCGGCCCGGCGGAATTCCTCCTCGCCGTCGCAGACATAGCCGAAGGTGTCGCGGTGCAGGTGATGCAGGCGCACGTCGCCGAGGCCGCCGGTGACGGTCATCTCGGGCGAAGCGGCCAGCATGCGCGGACCGGGCAGATCGCCCGCATTGATCGCGTTCCTGACGACAAGATCGAGCCGAGGCTTGGCCGAGGCGGCGCTGTGGATCGAGGTGAAGCCGGCATCGAGGAGCTGGAGCGCGAATTTCGCGGTGAGGAGCGTGTGCTCCTCCGGCGGGATGGCGCCCAAGGCCTCCATCGTCTCGGTATTGACGAAGCTCGGATGCGCGTGCGGCTCGCAGAGCCCCGGCATCAGCGTAGCGCCCCGCCCCTCGACGATCTCGGCCTCGCCGGCGGCGAGGGCGGTGCCGCGCGGGGCGATGGCCGCGATGCGGTTGCCTTCGACCAGCACCTCGCCCGGGAAAGCCGGCCGGCCGGCGCCGTCGATGATGGAAACGTCGCGGAACAGGACCCTGTTCATCCGCCGCCCTCCCTTTTCCGGCAGCATAGCCCGAAAAGGGCCGGCGTTCAGGCCGCCTGCAGGACGCCGCCTTCCGAGAGCTCGCCGAGCCGATCGAGGGCGACCAGCGTCACGTCCTGCGAGGCGCCGAGGTGGATCCAGCCGCGGGTGCGGAACTTGGTGAAGGTGCGGCTGACGGTCTCGATGGTGAGGCCGAGATAGTCGCCGATATCGACGCGGGTCATCGGCAGCGGCAGGCGCCGGGTGGCGCCCGTGCGGCCGGCGAGGTCGAGCAGGAAGGCGGCCAGACGTTCCTCCGCCGACAGGCGGGCGAGCAGCATGCTGCGGACCTGGGCGGCGGAAAGTGCCGCATTCACCGCCCGGCGCAGCATGTTGCAGGTGGCGGGGTCGCGCTCGGCAATCGCCTCCAACTGCCGGCGGGGATAACGCGTCAGCACCGTATCGGTGAGCGCCTCGACGGTGCAGTCGTAGGCCTCGGCCTGGGTCAGGCCGAAGAAGCTGCCGGCGAACAGGAAGTCGACCACATGCCGCCGCCCGTCCGACAGCGTCTTCGACACCCGCAGGCAGCCCGTCTCGACCCGGAAATAGGCGTCGGCCTCGTCGCCGTCATGGCAGATCGCGTCATGCTTCGCGGCACGGATGGTGGTGGCGACGCGGCCCAGCCCGGCCTCTGCCGAAAGCGCAGGGGCCGCGGCCGGCACGGCAGCGCGGAGCGCCATCGGAATGATCCTGACCGGTTCGTATCCTGTGTGGTGCAGCGCCGACATTGCCCATCTCCTCAACCACGTTGACGGGGAGAGGTGTAGCAACGCGCCGCGGGGCGAAATATTCGGGACTGTACGTATAGGTAGTGGCCCGTAGAGGCTCCCGGCGAGCGGGCGGTCAGCCGCCGCCGGCGCGCAGGGCATCCTCGATGGCGCCCACCAGGACTATGTCGCGGAAGGGTTTCTCCAGCACGGCGTGGGCGCCGCGCTCGATCGCTTCCGCCTCGGACAGGTTCTCGGCCCGCCCCGTGATCATGACCACGGGCAGGCCGGGCCAGCGCTGGCGCACGGCCCGCAGGATCTCGATCCCGCTCATTCCCGGCATGTTGATGTCGAGGACGAGGCAGCACCGCAGACCGGGCTGGAAGGCGGCCAGGAAATCGGCGCCGCCCGCATATCCACGCACGCCGTAGCCGTGCGCCTCCAGCAGAATCTGCAAGGAATCGCGCACCGCCTCGTCGTCGTCCACGATGTGGATGCTTGCTTTCAAGAAATCCGCCGTCCGGCCAGGGGGCAGAATGCCCCTGCGGATGGCTGTAGCGGGAAACGGAGCCCGGCGTAAATCCGTAAGACCCCTTAGGGGAGGCTATACCAGGCCGACCGCCAGGGCCGCGCGCACGAGGTCCGACACGCTGCGTGCGCCCATCTTTTCGAACACGCGCGCGCGGTGGATCTCGACCGTGCGGGGACTGATTCCCAGTTCGAGACCGATCACCTTGTTCTGCTTGCCCTGGGCCAGGCAGACCAGCACTTCGTGCTCGCGGGCGGTCAGTTCGGCGATGCGGCGGCGGTGTTCGGCCGCCTCGGAATCGCGGTGCCGCACTTCGCGGCTCAACCGGATGGCACGGTCGACGGCGCCGATCAGCGTGGCCTCCTCGAAAGGCTTCTCGATGAAGTCGACCGCGCCCGCCTTCATCGCGGTGACCGCGACCGGCACGTCCGCGTGCCCGGTGATGAAGAGGAGCGGCAGCGCTTCGCCCCTTGTCTTGAGCTCCTGCTGAAGCTGCAGGCCGTCCATGCCGGGCATGCGGATGTCGCTGACGATGCAGCCGACCGGGTCGAACCCCGCCACCGAAAGAAGGGCCGCGGCGGATTCGAAGGATTCGACATGAAAGCCGTTCGATTCCAGCAGCGCCTGCAACGAATCCCGCACGGCATCGTCGTCGTCGACCACATAGACGACCGCGTCAGCCATTGTCCTCGCCGTCCTCTCCCGCCAGCGGAACGGTGAAACGGAACTCCGCCCCCGTGCCCGCGTCGTCCAACAACTCAAGCGTACCGCCATGCGCGTCGACGATCGACCGGCAGATCGACAGGCCGAGCCCCATGCCGCTCACCTTCGTCGTGATGAAGGGCTGGAACAGCTTCTCTCGTACGGACTGGGACAGGCCCGGCCCGCTGTCGCGCACGCTGACACTGGCGAAGCCGGGGTCCGCGGCCGCGGTGCTGACCAACAGTTCGCGCTGCGGCACCGCGTCCATCGCCTCGATCGCGTTGCGGACGAGATTGAGCACCACCTGCTGGATCTGCACCCGGTCGATCAGAACCGAGGGAAGGTCCGAGGCCAGGTCGAGGCCGAACTTCACCTGGCGCTGCTTGGCGCCGATCAGGGCCAGGGCGCTCGCCTCCTCCACGGTCTGGTTCAGATCCTCGGGCTTGCGCTGCGCATCACCGCCGGCGATGAAGCCGCGCAGGCGGCGGATGATCTGCCCGGCGCGATCGATCTGCTCGGTCGCCTTCAGCATGTGCTGGGCGATCTTCGGACGATCCTCGGGCCGGCCCGCCTCGAGCAGGTGGCGGCTGGCGTTGACGTAGTTGGTCACCGCGGCGAGCGGCTGGTTCAATTCATGCGCCAGGGTGGAAGCCATCTGCCCCATGGTCGACAGCCGCGAGACATGGAGCAGTTCCTGCTGCATCTCGTGCAGACGCCGTTCGCTCTGCTGGCGTTCGGTCAGGTCGCGGACGAAACCCGTGAACAGCCGGCGCGGGCCGGCGGTCACCTCGCCGACCGAGAGTTCCATCGGGAAGGTGCTGCCGTCCTTGCGCTGGCCCACGACGACCCGGCCAATGCCGATGATCCGGCGCTCGCCGGTGGCGCGGTAGCGCTCGAGGTAACGGTCGTGATTCTCGCGGTAGGGCGAGGGCATCATCATATTGATGTTCCGGCCCATGACCTCGGCCTCCAGATAGCCGAATTGCCGCTCGGCGGCCGGGCTGAAGGATTCGATCATGCCACGCTCGTCGATGACGATGATGGCATCGGGGTCGGTTTCCAGGATGGTCCGCAGCCGGGCGGTCGCCTCCTTCAGGCGTGCCTCGGCCTGCTGATGCCTCTCCGCATTGTGCCGCAAGGCCTCCAGGGCCGCAGCCAGTTCACCGAAAACATCGCCGCGCCCGAGGCCGGGAACGAGCAGATCGACGCGGTCATCGGCCAGGGCCCGGATGACGGCCACGAATTCACGCAGAAGCACTTCCAATGCGTCAGGCGGCATTACTTTACCGAGTTGCTCGCAACGACACTGCCATACCACAAAACCGACCCCGCACGGGAAGCGTCGGACGGGCGGGGGGACGGCTATGCAATCGGAAGCTGCGACCCGCCGGCGCCGGCGGGCGGCGTGATCAGTTCACGAACTTCGTGCAGATCCCGGGCGATGCGGATGCAAAGCCCGCGCATCTCCTCCGTGGCGCCGAGTAGGTCGGGCACCATGATCGTCATCATCCCGGCGGCGGCGGCGGCGCGCACTCCATTGTGGGAATCCTCGAGGGCGAGGCAGGCCTCCGGCGCGATCCCGAGCCGGGCCGCCGCAGTCAGATAGGGGTCAGGAGCGGGCTTTCCACGGGCATAGTCACCCTGGGCGACGATGACCGGAAAACGGCTGGCCAGGCCGTGCCGCGCAAGATGATGATCGGCGCTGGCCCGGCGCGAAGAGGTCGCGATGGCCCGCGGCAGCGCAGCGGCATCCAGGACGTCGAGCAGTTCCGTGACGCCGGCCTTCAGGCACAATTGCGCATCCGCCAGCAGGTGAAAGCGCCTGGACGCGTCGGCCCAGAGCGCATCGAAATCGAAAGCAGCACCGAAGTGAGCCGCCAGGTGGTCCCGCGTCGAAGGGCCGGTGAGGCCGATGGTTCCGAGATAGAGCGCCGGTGACAACTCGTATCCACCGGCGGCCGCGGCGGCCACGATCGCGTCGCGGTACAGCACCTCGGAGTCGAATATCAGGCCGTCCATGTCGAAGACGACGGCGGCGGGCGCGCGCGGCAGGACCATTGCCAGAAGTCGTCCGGGCGGAGCGGTTACCCGCCCCGCCCGGATCCCGGGGTTATTTCTCTTTCAGGTAGTCGTGCACGACCTTGCCGAAAGGCAGGGTGAGATCGGCGACGAAATGCCGGCCGCCGACGATCTTCCTGACCGGCAGATCGGCCACCGGCGCATTGACATGCGGGATCAGGTGCAGGCGGGCAGGCCCGACCCAGGACCCCTTCACCGTCACCTCGGTCAGCGCATAGGAAACGAGCTGGGCGATCGCCGGCTTGCCGTCGACATCCGGGATGATCTTCAGGTTGATCTGGGTCTTGTGCATGGAGGCCAGCGTCTTCTTGGGGTCGCGGGCCAGGCTCTCATGCTTGTAGGCCATGGTGCCCATGGCCACGACCTGGCCGGAATATTCGAGCGTCCCGGTCAGCGTGTCGTGCGCCACTTCCATCTTCGGGTTGGCGTACTTCTTGGGAAAGCCCCAGATCTCGCGGCCGGCGGCGATCGGCGGATCGCAATCCAGGTACATCTGCGAGACGAAGTTGCAGGGCTCGCCCTTGAAGCTGCAGGGAATGACGACGCCCGATTCCGTGTAGTCGCCGAAGCCGGACGAGTCCGGCATCTTGATCCACTCGTAGAACACCTGGTTCGACGGGTCCGGCACCAGCGGCTCGGGCACGGCGGCGCGGATCGCCGCCGGGTCGCTCTCATAGATGATGATCATGTATTCGCGATTGATGAAGCGATAGGGGCCCATCGGATAGCTGGGGCTGGCTGCCGGCATCGACGGCAGGGCCAGGATTTCTTTGCGGTTCATGGCATTCCCTTCAGGTTGGGTTGGCGCAGCAAACGATCAGAGGAACTTCTCTTCCATGTTGGTGGACGACTCGACACCCACCTTGTCGAAGTGCTGCACGAGGAAGGCCTCGGCGCGCTCGCGGCCGAGCTTGTGCAGCGTGGTGAGGAAGTCCCAGTCGGCATTGAGCTTGGAAGAGACGCCGAGACGCGACAGCACGTCCTCGGCATCTATGGTGTGCAAGAGCATGCGCTTCAGGCGGCCACCGTCATCGAAGCCGTTGTCGATCAGCTTGGTGACGAAGTTGATGGCGCGCATTTCGCGCATGAGGCTGGAATTGAACGAGAGCGTATTGACCCGGTCGAGAATCGCCTGCGCGGTCTTCGGCAGTTCGGGAATACGGATCGGATTCAATTGAACGATCAGAACGTCGCGGCTGTCGCAGTTGTAGATCAACGGGTAGAGGGGCGGGTTTCCCATATAACCGCCATCCCAGAAGAATTGTCCGTCGATCTCGACCGCCTGGAACAGGAAAGGCAGGCAAGCCGAAGCCAGCACCGCGTCGACGCTGACATCGGTGTGATTGAAGACGCGGATGCGTCCCGTCATCACGTTCGAGGCGCAGATGAAGAGCTTGACCCTGCCCGACTTGTGGATCGCCTCGAAATCGACCGTCGCCGACAGCACGTCCTTCAGCGGATTGAAGTTCGACGGATTGAGCTGGTATGGCGAGAAGATCCGCGAGATCGCGTCCGAGAAGATGAAACCCGGAGACATGTCCAAGCTGCCAGGACGGAGAATCTTGTCCCAGATCGAGGGCTGCAGGATGCCGGTCTTCGCGGCGTCGGAGATGCGCCGCCAGAAGGTCCCGAGCGCCTCCCTCGCCCCGGCATTGCCCCCTACGGAGAGCCCGTAGGCACAGACCGAAGCGTTCATCGCGCCGGCGGAAGTGCCGACGATTCCTTCGATCTCGACCCTGTCGTCCTCGAGCAGCCGATCCAGCACCCCCCAGGCGAAGGCTCCATGGGAGCCTCCGCCCTGCAGGGCGATATTGATCTTCTTCTTGCCGTCTGCTCCAGCAGGTCCGGCGGATCCCGCCGGCTTCGCTGTTGCTTTACGCGCCATGTTTCGCCCCTTTCCGGGTGTCGACTATTGACGACTTGTCGTTCGACGGGCAGGCCTCAGTGGGCCACCCAGCCGCCGTCTACGGGGATCGCGGTGCCGGTGATCGAGGCCGCCAGATCGCTCGACAGGAACACGGCGAGGCCGCCCATTTCCTCAGTGGTGGCGAACTTCTTGGTGGGCTGGTTGTACAGCATCACCTTCTTGATCACGTCCTCCTTGGACATGTTGTGCGCCTTCATCTGGTCGGGGATCTGCTTCTCGACCAGCGGAGTCCACACATAGCCGGGGCAGATCGCGTTACAGGTGATGCCTTCCTCGGCGACTTCGAGCGCGGTGCACTTGGTCAGGCCGACCATGCCGTGCTTGGCGGCGACATAGGCCGACTTGAAGGGCGAGGCGACGAGGCCGTGGGCGGAGGCGATGTTGATGATCCGCCCCCATTTGCGCTCCTTCATCCCCGGAAGCGCGGCCTTGGTGGTGTGGAAGGCGGAGTTGAGATTGGTCGCGATGACCATGTCCCACATCTCGTTCGGGAAGGTGTGGATCGGCTCGACGTGCTGGATGCCGGCGTTGTTGACGATGATGTCGACCTTGCCGAGCTGCTTCTCGCATTCGTGCACGGCGGCATGAATCTCCGCCGGCAGGCTCATATCGGCCGGGACGTAGATGACCTTGACGCCGGTTTCCTTCGCCAGCTTCGCGGCGAGTTCCGTGGTCTCGTTGGTCGATTTGCGGGCGTTGAGCGCGACGGCACAACCTTCCTTGGCCAATGCCGTAGCGATGCCGAGACCGATCCCGCTGGTCGACCCGGTGATGAATGCAGTCTTACCTTGCAGCTTCATGGTATTGCCTCCTCGAGGAAGATGAAGACGGGTACGCTCTTCCGTCGACAGGAGGTCTGATCGTTGCCGCGCACGGACCAGGGTGTCCGTGTTCGGTCGCCGCCCCCCGCGCCGACCGCAACTGACTCACAATCGCCAGCCACGCTATCAACCAGCCCTGAACGCGCCAAGTGGCTTGGCGCCTTCCTGATCCGGCCAGTACTTCAATTAGACGTCATTTGCTGCCGGAAGGTTACTGCGATCCAGCGGGAAAGCGAAATAGCGTGCGCTATGATATCCATGTTCGGTGCAATCCCAAGGTGCCAAGTGACGAAAATCCGGCACATAGTTTTTGCGATATTTGCCTTGTTTTTGGGCGGCACGGGAGCCGCCGCCCAACAAGCCCCGATCCTGTTCGTTCACGGGAACGGCGACTACGCCGCGCTCTGGACCACCACGCTGTGGCGCTTCGAAAGCAACGGCTGGAATCCCCGGCGGCTCCACACCATCGACTTTCCCTACCCCAATGCGCGCAACGACGATGCCAAGCCCCAGCCCAATCGCTCCTCCAGCGCAGAGCAGATGACAGCGCTCAAAACCCGTGTCGAAGCGATTCTCGCCGAAACCAAGACCTCGAAGGTGATCCTGGTCGGATCCTCCCGCGGCGGGCTCAGCATCCGCAACTACCTGCAAAACGGCGGAGGCGCGTCCAAGGTCAGCCATGCCATCCTGGCCGGCGTCCCCAATCACGGGGTGGTCGCCTCGGACACGATGCTGGTGGGGAGCGAGTTCAACGGCAGTTCGTCCTTCCTGAAGGCTCTCAACGCCATCCCCGACGAAGTTGTCAAAGGAGTCCGCTATCTCACGCTGCGGAGCGACTCCCAGGACAAGTTCGCCTCACCAGACGGGCGCTATCTGGGAATGCCCAACGTCGCCACCAACGTCACCGCGGAGGGCCCGGCTCTGAAAGGCGCGAAGAACGTGGTGCTGCCGGGCCTCGATCATCGCGAGGTGGCCTTCCATCCCCGTGCCTTCGCGGAGATGTACAAGTTCCTCACCGGGCGCGAGCCACGCACGCTCGAAGTTCGTCCGGAAAAGCAACCCGTTCTGAACGGCATGGTAGGGGGCATGGCGGACGGCGTGGCGACCAATCTGCCGGTCGCGGGCGCGCAGGTCGAAGTGTTCCGTGTTTCCCCGGTCACCGGCGAAAGGACCGCTACGGCGGTGCATCGCAAGGTCACGGGGGCCGACGGCCTTTGGGGTCCATTCAGGGCGTCGCCAAATGCCTATTACGAGTTCGTTCTTGCGATGCCGGGTCAGCCGGTCACCCATATCTACCGGTCACCCTTCCCGCGTTCATCCGCGATCGTTCACCTGCGGCCCGGACGCCTTGCGGAGGCCGACAAGGGTGCCGGCAGCGTGGTGTCGATCAGCCGGCCGCGCGGCTATTTCGGGCATGGTCGGGATACCTTTGCCCTCGACGGCAAGGTCCCCCCCGGCATCCCATCCGGCGTACCGAATGCCGCGGCAGGTACCCTGCGGGTGGAAACCGGGCCGATACGATCGATGCGCGCGGTGTTCAACAACGAGCGTCTGACGGTGCTGACCTGGCCGGCGACGGAGAACCATGTCGTGATCGCCGAGTTCCACGACTGACCGCCACGCGGAACGCCACCAGATCGATCCGAGGTGGTGAAACAGGGGCACGCACATCCGGACCGTGGGCGGCACCGGGTCACGAACCAGTAGAGGCGTGGTTGCTATCCCGGCGAAAGCTCCCGCAGCCCATATCCTCTCGAGCGCATGCAGAAACTGGTCAACTGGCTCGCCCGGGAATTCGCCTCGCTCCGGAGCCGGGAGCGGTCATGGGCCTCGTCCGCGGCGGCACGCTTCTGCGCGCAACGGTGGCCGCAGTTGGGACCAATATAGTGGCTCGGATTTCGGCGGTACACGAAGGCAGGGCGATAGCTCTCATACTCAGCCGCTCGTGAACACTCGGACAGATCGGCCCTTGCCTCCAGCGGGCCGACGCCGGGGCGGTACCATTCGTAGGCCGGCAGACATCCCCCGAGAAAGAGCGGCAAGATGAAGATGACCGAGCGTAGCGAAGGCATGGCAGTGGGCGCTCCTCAATCGCCCATTGCCAATGCTGGCCGAAAACTATGGCGCTCCCAAGGCCGAATCACAGCAGGCCGAGCGAGCGGAGTTCGGCCAGGAGTTCCGGAGGCATGCTCTCCCCGCCCTTACGCTCCGGTCCCTTGCCGAGATCGGCCGGCGCGTCCTCGGGCGACAGGTAGCGCCAGCCCTGGTGGGGACGCCGCGGCTGTGGATCGGTCGGCACGAGTTGCGGGTCGAGCGACAGGCGGCAATAGCGGCCATCCTCCTCCAGCACCACGGAATCGATCGCCACGATGGGCTGACGCACGCGAACCAAGCCCTTGATGATCCAGTAGAGCGAGCCGGAACCGACAATCTCGCCAGCCCGCTGCGGCATCTGGCGGGTGAAGTGGTAGTTCACCCTTCGACGCCCGCGGCGCTCCTTCTGCACCGTTGTGAGATGTTCTATCGATTCGATGCCGACGCAGACCTTGAGGAGATGAAGCGGCATCAGATCCAGCCGAGCAGGCGCCACCAGAGGAAATCCAGCGGCCAGAGGACGAGGATGGTGACCGCCGCCAGCACGAGACAGAGACGGGCGGCATGAGCGAGGCGCTCGCCGCCGATCTGCATCCCGACCACCAGTGGCGCCGAGACATAGGGAAAGATGATCGTCGAGAAACCGAGAACCTGGCTCATCAGCACCGCCCGGATGGGCATGCCGGCCGCCTCCGCCATCTGACCGGCGAGCGGCGTCAATACCGCCGGCACGCCCGGCAGGGTGGTCAGCGGATTGATGAGCGTGGCGATACCGGCGAGCAGAGCGAAGTTGAGCGCCGGATGCGCCGGGTCGAGCGGCACGACCTTGAGCAACGCACCGATTAGAATGTCGCCGAGGTGGGAATCCGCCACCACCGCGCCGAGGCCCATAATGCCCGCCACGAAGAACAGCCCGCCGAAGCCCAACCCGTTGAAGGCTCCGGCCGGAAGCAGCCGTGTTGCCGGAATGAGGCAGAGAAAGGCCGCCGCAAGGCTGATCCAGGCCGGCGAAATGAAGTGGATGAAGTCGGTAACCCAAAAGCCCAGCGCCACGACCAGGGTCAATGCCAATAGACGCTGCGTGCCGGTCATCGGACCGCTCACTTGCGTCTCCATGCGGACCGCCTTGTCGATCCGGGCCGGGAACATCCAGAGGATCAGGACGAACATCACCAGCGTCTTGAGCGCGCCCAGAACCGGAAAGTGCAGCAGCAGATACTCACCATAGAGCGGGGTGATGCCCCATAGCTTCTCGGTCGCACCGACCAGAACCATGTTCGGGATGTTCGCCGGCAGGATGGTGAAGGTGGGCACATGCACGCCGAAGTTCACGGCCAGCACGATGCCGATCCGCCCGTTCGTGCCCTCCGCAAAGCCGATGCGCTCGGCCAGCGCCAGGGCGATGGGCATCATCAATGTCACCCGCCCGAGAGAAGACGGCATCAGGAAGCCCAGCAATACGCTGATCAGGAGGAGGCCGCCCACGGCGGCGACGTAGCTGGTGCCGCAATAGCGAACCAGCCGTCCGGCAAAGCGTTCGCCCAGGCCGGTGTGCCGCATCGCGGCACCGACACAGAGCCCGCCGAAGACCAGCCACAGCGCGGTGGATTCGAAGCCGCTGAAGACCACGGTGGCGGGCGCCACGCCGATCAGCATGGCGATGGTGAAGAAGCCGACGGCGGTGACGTGTTCGGGCAGCGCACTTGTCGCCCAGAAGCCTACGGCAGCGAGGGCAAGAGCCGCCGCCTTGGCCGCCCGCGGATCGAGTCCGTCCGGTGGAAAGAAATAGAGAAACACGGCGCCCAGGAGGGCAAGACCCGCGATGACCTGGGCCGGTGTCCAGCGCAATGGAACTGCTGTCATCGCCCCCTACTCATGCACCAAGCGACGACCGCCGACGGCACCGTCAGATCTTGTTCTTGAGCGCCTTGGCGACGCGGGAGACCGGAGGGCGCCCCAGGAGATCGCTGATCCACCAGGCGGTGCTGATCAGCTTCTTCAGGTCGATTCCGGTTTCGATACCCATACCGTCCAGCATGTAGACGACGTCCT
>JALHMN010000122.1 GCA_022844005.1 bacterium
ACATCGCCGACGCGGCGGAGCCGACCGCGGCCCATATCGACGCCATGGGGACCCCGGCCGCGGCGGCCGACCTCATCGAGATGGCGCGGCTGCTGCGCCTCGGCCCCGAGATCCATGGTCTGCGCCAGGCGCTACCGCCGGCCCCGATCGCCGAACTTTCCGGCACCGACACGATGCTGTTGCGCGAAGCCTGCGATCGCGTGCGCGGCAATGGCGGTCCGCAGGCCGTGGTCGATCTGCTGCATGCGCTGATGGGACGATTGCGCCAGCCGGAAGACATCCTGAAGGTGGTGCGCCTGCTCCATGCCAGGGACCGCTATGGCGAGAACTGGTCGCGGAAGCTGAACTGCGTGGTCGAAAGGGTCGTGGAGACGCTCGAAGCGGTCGCGGCCCCGCTCCATGCCATGCCGGAGGAGGAGGGGGACGAAAGGCCGGTGATCGCGGCGGTTGCCACCGCGGCGCGCATCCTGCGCGGCTATGGCGCGACCATCGGCCTGCCGAAGAGCGGGGAGCAGCACACACGCATCGGCCGGGTCAGGATGGCGCTGGCGGCGGCGGTGGAGGCGGTGATCCTGGAGAACGCCGCTTCGGTCGTGAGCGGATCGTTCCTGAAGGGCTGGGATACCGGCCGGACCATCTTTCCGGCGGCCTTCGACGATCGCCTGCGCAGCGGCGCGGTGCTGCGGGCGGAACGGCGCGCCGTCGCCCTCATCGAGATACTGCCTTTCGCGGAGGACCTGGCGCTCGGCGAACGCATGCGCGGCCTGCACGCGGAGCTGCAAGCGACGATCGAAACCTATGGCGAGCGGCTGATCGGCGGCATGGATGCCGGCGGCGGGGTGGTGTGGATGCCGGCGGTCATGTCGCTGGTGCACATCATGGAACTGCTCTTCGGGGCGGAACCCGCCGACCGGTTCCGCCGCCGCGCCGGCGAAAGGCTCAGGCCCGGCGCCTAGATTTCCTCGAAGCCGCCTTCGACCAGCGCGCAGAGGGCGGCGAGCGCTTCCTGCGCCAGCGGGCCCTTCGCTTCGATCTCTATCTCCGACCCGCAGGCGGCCGCCAGCATCATCAGGCCCATGATCGACTGGCCCGGGACCGTGCTGCCGTCGCGGGTGACGGTCACCTCCGCCGGAAAGAGGGCGGCGCATTTCACGAACTTAGCCGCGGCGCGGGCATGCAGGCCACGAGGGTTGCAGATCCTCACCACGCGGCGCAGCACGCCCATCGCTATTTGCCGCTCCCGGCCAGGATCTTGGAGGCGACAGAGATGTACTTGCGCCCCGCCTCCTGGGCGGCGGCGACGGCCTCGTCGATGGTGCCCTTCTGGCGGACACTGGCGAGCTTGATCAGCATGGGCAGGTTCACGCCGGCGATCACCTCGACCTTGGCGCGCTCCATCGTCGATATGGCGAGGTTGGAGGGCGTGCCGCCGAACATGTCGGTCAGCAGTACGACCCCGCCGCCTTCGTTCACCTCCTCGATCGCCTGCAGGATTTCCCGGCGGCGCTGCTCCATGTCGTCTTCGGGGCCGATGCAGATCGCCCGCATGTTCTTCTGTTTGCCGACCACATGCTCGGTGGCGGCGATGAATTCCTCCGCCAGCCGTCCATGGGTGACAACTACAACCCCTATCATCGATCCCCGCATCCCCTGCTTGTCATGGGCCGGCCTGCATGTCGCGGTGGCGGAGTGCGACCTGATAGCCCGCCTCGTGAAGTTGTTGTGCGATCCGGCCGGCGATGAAGACCGAACGGTGGAAGCCACCGGTGCATCCGATGGCGATGGTGAGGTAGCTCTTGCCCTCGCTGCCGTAACGCGGCAGCAGCGTCAGCAGCAGGTCCGCGAGCTTGGCGTAGAAATCGGCGAAGGCGGGGTCGCGCGCAATGTACTCCTGCACCTCCGGACGTTCGCCCGACAGCCGCTTCAATGCCGGTTCGTAATAGGGGTTCTGCAGGAAGCGCGCGTCGAAGACGAGATCGGCCTCGCGCGGCACGCCGCGCTTGAAGGAGAAGGACATCACGTCGATGGTCAGGCGCGGCGCCTCGGCGAGGCCGAAACGCTGACCCAGCAGGCGGCGCAGATCGGGCAGCGACAGCGTCGTCGTGTCGATGCTGACGTCGGCGGCGTCGCGGAGCGGCGCCATCAGCTCGCGTTCCCGCGCGATGCCGTCGGCCACCGGGCGATCCAATGCCAGCGGATGCCGCCGCCGCGTCTCGGTGAAGCGCCGGCCGAGGATGTCGGCGTCGCAGTCGAGAAAGAGCAGGTCGAGCCGCACCTCGTTGCGGCGTTTCAGGGCGATGGTCTCGTCGATAAGGGCGATCGGATCGAAGCCGCGCGTGCGGGCGTCGATGCCGATGGCGAGACCCGAGGGCGCGTCGGGCGCGATCTCCACCGCCGATCCGGCGACCATCCCGAACAGCGACAGCGGGAGGTTGTCGATCGCCTCGTAGCCGGCGTCCTCGAGCGCGCGAAGCGCCGAGGATTTGCCGGCGCCGGAAAGACCGGTGACCACCACCGCGCGGCGGAAGGTCGGAAGGGCGGTCATGCGGCGAGCATCCGCAGGAAGACGCGCAGCTTGGCGGGCGCCGAGGCTTCGAAAGCGTGCAGGCGAAGGGCGGGCAATTCGACGCCCAGCAGCACGACGGAATACGGTTCGGGCAGGCGTTCGACCTGATCGCGCGGAAGCAGATCGACGACGGCGCGCAGCCTGGCCGCCTCCACGCCCTCTTCGGGCACGATGCCGACTCCCCTGACTTCCATCCGTCCGCGCAACGCGGCGGGCGCTCGGGCCATCAAGACGTCACCGTCACGCGTCATCTCCACCTGATCATCGGCAACCAGCCGGGCACCGCCGTCGATCAGGCGCAGAGCCAGATCCGACTTGCCCGACCCCGACGGCCCCCGCAGCAGAACGCCGCTTCCGCCGAGGTCCACGCAGGTTCCATGGACCAAGACCATTAGGGGCGGGAGGTTGCGCTGCGGTGCAATATTAGTCAATGGTGACCGGATGAGCGCCATGGCCGAATCCGCCCCCGAAGTAGCCCGATCGAAGCGGGGGCTGATCGAGACGATCCGGCTCCTGAAGAAGAACCAGATCTCGATCTACGGCCCGCAATCCTTCAGCCGCGACCTGGTGGTCTGGCGCATGGGCCGGCTGCATTCGGTCTTCGTGAACCGGCCGGAATGGATCGAGCATGTCCTGCTCGGGAACCATCGCAACTACACCAAGAGCCCCTTCACCCGGCAGATCCTGGAGCCGGCACTGGGCCGGGGCCTGCTCACCAGCGAGGGCGATTTCTGGCGCCGGCAGCGCCGCATCGCCGCGCCCGCCTTCCACCACAAGCGGATCATGGCCTTCGCCGAGGTGATGGCGGAAGAGGCCCGGGCGACGGCCGCCGGCTGGGAAGCGGGCGGGCGGCGCGACGTCGCCGCCGACATGATGGCGCTGACGCTGCGCATCATCGCCCGAACCATGTTTTCCACCGCGGTCGAGGACGGCCGGACCATCGAGGCGGTGAGCCGGGCCATGGACACCATGCTGCGCCTCGGCGATCCCAGCCTGTTCGACCTCTTGGGCCTGCCCGAATGGCTGCCGCGATGGCGCCCGCGCGCGCTGGTCGGCGCCATCGCCGCGCTCGACCGGGTGATCGCGGGGATCCTGGCCGAGCGGCGCCGGCGCGACGACCCGGGCGAGGACCTGCTCGGCATGCTGCTTTCCATGCGCGACGACGAGACCGGCGAAGGCATGACCGATGCGCAGCTGCGCGACGAGGTCATGACGATGTTCCTGGCCGGACACGAGACGACGGCCAATGCGCTGGCCTGGGTCTGGTACCTGCTCGGCCGGCATCCGGTGGAGGAGGCGCGGCTGCATGCCGAACTCGACGCCGTGCTGGGCGAGCGTGATCCGGGCTTCGCCGATCTTCCCGGGCTTGTCTATACCCGCCAGGTCTTCGAGGAGGCGATGCGCCTCTATCCGCCGGCGCATACCATCTCGCGCCAGGCGATCGGTCCCGACCGGCTGGGTGACACCGTGGTGCCGGCCGGTGCGGTGGTTACGATCGCACCCTGGGTGACGCACCGGAACCCCAAGCTGTGGCCGGATCCGGAGCGCTTCGACCCCGACCGCTTCCTGCCCGAGGCGGTGAAGGCGCGGCCGCGTTTCGCCTATCTGCCCTTCGGCGGCGGCCCGCGCATCTGCATCGGCGCCAGCTTCGCCATGACCGAGGGCGTATTGGTGCTGGCGACACTGGCTCGCCGTTTTCGCCCGCGCCTGCCCGAGGGGCAGGTGGTGCAGCCGGTAGGCCAGATCACGCTCCGGCCGGAAGGCGGCCTGCCCATGCAGGTCGATCGGCGCCCCGGGCCAGCGCTCCCCATTGTCGGTGCGGCAGGGGGCTGATCGCGCTTCCATACATTTCTGTCCGGACAATTCTGGCCGCTCGCGCGCAGAGGATGTCATTCCATACATCACTGTCCGGACAAATCTGGCCGCTCGCCATCCCGCAGCCCACTTGATCGGGGTATCCACGCGATTGCCGAGACTGTTCCGGCGGAGGCTTGGCGCGGGCGGAGGGCCGTGGATACCCGGGACTGCGCCCGGGTGGCGCAAGATATTGATATTGCAGGGGATGTTTGGATTGGGGCAGTTCCGCCCCTGCCAAACTCAGCCAATTCCTGCCAATTCGAGCCAATTCGGTCCAGCGCTACACCAGCCTTGGCCGGCCTGTAGCCAAATTTGGCCGATTTCTGCCAGATTTCTTGCCTCGCGGCGCGAGAAGAAGTCGGTCCATACATTACTGTCCGGACAAATCTGGCCACCGTCCAGCGCATGGCACCTGTCGTCTTCACCATGTTCATGAGCAGGTCAGGCCCGCTGGCTGCGGCCATCCGACGGACTTGAATGGTATAGAAAAATCGCCGGCCAGTCCATAAAATTCCCTCTTTGAGGGATATGTCCGTACCGCAGGCGAGATGGTTCGCGGTGACCGGGCGCGAAGCGGGCGACGTCAAACCGGCGCCGGTTATGCGGGTGAGAAGGTCAGGGCCTGGCCGAAGGCCGCCTCGGGTGGCAGCGAGAGGGCTTTTCCGTCGGTGCGGGCTTCGAGGCCGAGCCGTTCGACGGCGCGGCGGACGACGTCCATATCGGCGCCACGCAGGCGATAGCCCTCGCACCGTGCCGTGGGGATCGCCCGCCGCTCGAATCGCATCTCGACCCGCCCGAGGGTCGTCGTGCCGCCCTCCGCCTCGGTGCCGAGGAGGCGGGCGAGGCGGTTGACGGCAGCGTCCGGATCGGGGGCGGCGCAGAGCAGCCGGTCGAAGCCGGTGACGGCATTCGCATGCGCCGACCATTCCGCTCGGCGGTAGAGCTCGACATTGGCGTAGCGGCAGCCGTTGAAGGTGAGCACGTCCTCGACCGGCAGCAGCACGTCGAATTCCGGCCAGACCGAGGTCGTGGCGTCGATCTTCCATTCGCGGCGCACGTGCTGCGGCGGGCCGAAGGGTACGCCGAGGCCGGCGAAGCGCATCCGCGCCGCCGCCGGATCGGTCAGCGACAGCACGATCGACTTGATCCCGGCCGGCCCGCGCAGCAGCGCTGCCATGGGCGGCGGCAGGCGGGCGGCGTCGGTCACCGCCATCATCTCGATGAAATGGGCGGCATTGCCGGCCCAGTCGCTGAACAGGATGAGCCGGTTGGTGATGCCCATGGCGGCGATTTCGCTGGGCGGCGTCACCGTGAAGCCCAGAGCCTCGAAGCGCCGCGCGGCGGCGTCGAGGTCGGGCACGAAGGTGAGGAGATGGTCGATCGCCTCGATATGGGTTTCGGTCATCGGGGGGCTTGGGCTGCCTCGGTCTCGGTGGGTCCACCCTCGTCCTTCGAGACGGCCGCTGGCGCGGCCCCTCAGGATGAGGGCTACTTTGAAGTTCGAAGCGCCGCGCCTATCGCTTGGCGAAGGCGGCGACGCGGGCGGCGGAGTCGGGGCCGCGGCCGGGGCTCTGCTCGCGCTCGGCCCGGATCGCGTCCTCGTAGGACAGACCGACGGCGCGGTTGAGCAGGACCTTCTCGTGCCGAAGCGTCCAGGGCGAATTGGCGGCGACCTGTTTCGCCAGCGCCAGCGCCGTCGCGTCGAGTTCCGCATCGGGGACGCAGGAATTGGCGAGGCCGATGGCGGCGGCTTCTGCGCCTACGACCACGCGGCCGGTGAACATCATCTCGCGTGCCTTCGATAGGCCGACGCGGCGCGGCAGGCGCACCGTCATGCCCCAGAGCGGCACCATGGAGAACTTGCCGTGGGTGTCGCAGAACTTCGCCGTGTCGGAGGCGACGATCAGGTCGCAGGCCAGCACCAGTTCGAGCCCGCCGGTGTAGCAGGCGCCCCGCACCGCGCCGATCACCACCTGCGGCAGCGCCTCCAGCATCTCCACCGTCTCGGCCTGGAAATGCGGGCTTGGTGCCTTCTCGCCGGCGGCGATGGCTTTCAGATCGTTGCCGGCCGAGAAGGCGCGGCCGGCGCCGGTCAGGATGACGGCGCCGAAGGCATCGCCTTGCCTGCCCAGCGTCTCGACATGCCCGCGCAATTCGCCGAACAGGCCCGGGCTGAGCGCGTTCAGCGCCTCCGGGCGGTTCAGGGTGAGGATGCAGACATTGCCGTCGTCGCGGCGGGTGACGAGATCGCTCATGGGTGTTCCTCCGATTTTGCCGCCACAGAAGCGGCCGGGCAGGTTGCTGTCAAAGCCCGCGTGTTAGAATCATCCCCCTCGGGGGTGTTTCGATGAACCGTGAGTATCCGCTGCTGCCGATGATCGGCGTGGGCGTCGTGGTCTGGAAGGGCCACCATGTGCTGATGATCCGGCGCGGCAAGCCGCCCCGGCTCGGCGAATGGAGCCTGCCCGGCGGCCTGCAGGAAGTGGGCGAGACGGTGGCCGCGGCCGGCGCCCGCGAGGTGATGGAGGAGACCGGCGTCAGCATCGGCCCGGCGGTGCTGGTCGATGTTGTGGATGCGATCTACCCGGACGAGACGGGGCGCATCCGCGGCCATTACACGCTGATCGACCTCACCGCGCGCTGGCTGGCGGGCGAACCCGTGGCGGGCGACGACGCCATGGCGGCGGAATGGAAGACGCTCGCCGAGGTGGAGGCGCTGGACCTCTGGCCGGAGACGAGGCGCATCATTCTGCGGGCGAAGGGGCTGATCGAGGCGGTGGGTTAGTTCCCTCTCCCGCCGGGAGAGGGTGCCGGCAGGCGGGGGAGGGCAGTCCCCGGTGGTGCAGTCCGCGCGTCCGCGCGGCCCTCATCCGGCCGCTTCGCGGCCACCTTCTCCCGGGGGGAGAAGGGAAGCAGGGACTTGACCCGAGGCGCCGCCTCCCGCACTCCTTCGGGAACGGCATTTGCGAGGCAGTCATGAGCGGCGAGCATCACCACCCCCACGGCCACGGCCATGATCACGACCACGACCATGCGCCGGTCGACTGGAAGGAACACGGGGTGAAGGTGATCCCGGGCGACCAGCTCGACGTCAACACCGCGCAGACGCCCGGCATGAATCGCGCCGCGGCGATCAATCTGGCGCGGGTCGGCGCGCAGAAGATCTGGGCCGGCACCGTGCATATCTACGCCAATGCCAAGACCGGGGCGCATCACCACGGCGCGCTGGAAAGCGTGATCTACGTGCTGAAGGGCAAGGCGCGCATGCGCTGGGGCAACAACCTGGAATTCGTGGCGGAAGCCGGGCCCGGCGATTTCATCTTCGTGCCGCCCTATGTGCCGCACCAGGAGATCAACGCGTCATCCGACGAGACGCTGGAATGCGTGCTGGTCCGCAGCGACAACGAGGCGGTGGTGGTCAACCTCGACATCGAGCCGGTGGAGAAGCCCGAGGAAGTGCTGTGGGTCGATCCGATCCACAAGAAGCCGGCCTGAGATCGCGGCGGCGGCGGTGAAGCGGAGCCATCGTCTCATCGCGCCGAAGAAATTGGCGATGCGGGTGGAGCAGGATACTTCCCTCTCCCTTTTTAGGGAGAGGGTGGCCGCGAAGCGGACGGGTGAGGGGCAGCCTTACCGTAGAGTTCACCCCTCATCCGCCCTCCGGGCACCTTCTCCCCCAGGGAGAAGGGATATTCAGGCGGCCGCCTGCTTCTGGCGGTCGGCGGCCTTCGGCAGTTTCTTCAGTTCCGGCAGGACCGTCTTGGCGAACAGCGTCATGTTCCGCTCGGCCTCGGCCCAGGGCATGCCGGCATAGGAGAAGACGCCCGAGAAGGTGTCGGAGCCGATCTGGTCGGAGACGCGCAGGATCTTCTCGTAGACCATCTGCGGCGTGCCCCAGACCTGCAGGTTCATGAAGAAATCGATCGCGCCCTCGTCGCCGTATTGCCGGATCTTGTCCGACATCTTGCCGTAGTATTCGTAGCCCTTCATCGTCTTCAGATGCTCGCCGGCGAACTGGTAGTGCTCAAGCACCGTCTTCCAGTAGCCGCCGATGTATTTCCTCGCCATCTCGTGGGCGCGGTCGGCGCTCTCGTCGATGAAGGTCCACCCCGCCGCGACCGGTGGCGGCGGCTCGGCGCCGATGTGCTGGCGATAGCCGGCCCGGTAGGCCTCCAGCTCCTTCTTCACCTCGTCCCAGGGCTTCTGCGGGATGACGAGGAGGCCGATGCCGAGCTTCGACATGATCGGCACCGATTCGGGCGAGACGGCCGCGGCATAGGTGCGCCCCTTGAAGGTCTTGAAGGGCTTCGGGCGGATCTCGATGCGCGGCTGGTTCACGTGGCGGCCGCTGTACTCCATCACCCCGGTCTCGAGCGCGGTGAGGATGGCTTCGGCGCTTTCGACGAACCGCTCGCGGCTGTCGCCCATGTCCTGGCGGAAGCCGTCGAACTCCACCTTGCCCGCCCCCCGGCCCATGCCGAAGATGAAACGGCCGTCGGACAGATGGTCGAGCACCGCGATCTGCTCGGCGACGCGGAGCGGATCGTGCCAGGGCAGCACCACGACCATGGAGCCGAGCTGTACCGTCTTCGTCCGCCCGGCCATGAAGGTCAGGAACTGCAGCGGGTCGGGGCACATGGTGTAGTCGGTGAAGTGGTGCTCCACCGCCCAGATGGATTCGAAGCCGAGCGGTTCGGCCATGTCGGCGAGGCGCAGATCCTGCTGGTAGACCTCCCGGTCCGAGGTGTGCCGATCAGGGTTCTGGAAGATTGCCGCCATGCCGACATGCATCGATTGTTTCCTCCCGTTTCGCCGGATTGTGCCCGCGGCTTGACGTTAAGGTCAACCGAGCAGGGCGCGGCTATGTCGCCGCCGGCAGTTCGACGGCGAAGCGGGCGCCGAGCCGGGTCCCGTCCTCGGCCAGGGCGTTGCCGGCGGTGATGCGGCCGCCATGCGCCTCGACGATCTGCCGGCAGATGGCGAGACCGAGGCCGGAATGGGTGCCGTAGCGCTCGCCGGCCGGGCGGTCGGAGTAGAAGCGGTCGAAGATCTTCTCCCGGCTCTCTTCCGGAATGCCGGGGCCGCGGTCCTCGACCTCGAGGCGCACCAAGCCGTCCTGGCGGCGCAGCCGCAGGATGACCGGCGCGCCCGGCGGGCTGAAGGAAACGGCGTTGTCGATCAGGTTGCGCGCCACCTGCCCCAGCCGATCCTCCAGGCCCATCACCGTCATGTCGCCCGGGCCGGTGTCGAGGGCCAGCGCCGGCGCACCCTCGGGCCCGGTCTCGCGATGGATCTCCTCGAGCGCGGCGGCCATGGCGGCGAGGTCGACGGGTTCCGATTCCGAGCGCGCGATCTCGGCATCCAGGCGCGAGCTGTCGGCGATGTCGGTGATGAGCCGCGAGAGGCGCACGATGTCGCGCACGCAGATGCGGATGAGGCGGCGGCGCTGCTCCTCGTCCTCGCTCCGCGAGATGGTCTCGAGCGCGCTCCGGAGGCTGGTGAGCGGGTTCTTCAGCTCGTGCGACACATCGGCGGCGAAACTCTCGATCGCCTCGATGCGGGCATAGAGCGCCTCGGTCATGCCGCGCAGCGCCACCGAGAGATCGCCGATCTCGTCCTGGCGGGAGCCGAAATCCGGGATCTCGACCCGGCGTCCCTGGCTGGCCCGGGCGGCGAGCGCGGCGGTGGCGAGGCGGCGGATCGGCCGGGCGATGGTGCCGGCGAGGAAGAGGGAGAGGAGCACGGTGACGCCGAGCACGCCGAGCGCCAGGCGCAGCACGGTGACGCGTTCCTCGCGCACCCGCTTCTCCACGTCGTAGGCCGGGGTGGAGAGAAGCAGCGCGCCCCGCACCTTGCGCAGCGCCTGGATCGGCACCGCCACAGAAACCACGCGGGCGCCGTCGGGCAGGCCGCGGACGCGCGCGGCGTTCTCGCCCATCAGCGCCTGCATCACCTCGGGAAATTCGCTGATCGGCGACCAGGGCCCCTCGACATAGGGCTCGACCGCGTCGGGCCCCGAGAGGAGGCCGGCGAGGGCGAGATAGGCGCGGTCGAGGACCCGGTCGACGAAGCCGTTCTCGGCAACCGGCGCGATGTCGAAGGGCACGATCTCGGTGAGCGGGCGGGTGTCGTCCAGCATGCCGCCGTCGATGTCGTAGAGCCGCGCCCGGCTGCCGGTGGCGTCGACCAGGCGGCGGACCAGCTGGCGGGCCGTCTCCACTTCCAGGCCGGGGATCTCGGCCGGGCCTGAGAAGGCCGATTCGCCGAGCGCGCCGGCGATCAGGTTCGCCTCCACCTCGACGGCGGCGATCTTCTGGCCGATCAGGCCCGAGCGGTACTGGTCGAGATAGAGGATGCCCACCACCAGGAGGGCCGGGGTGATCAGGTTGATCGCGAGGATGCGCCGGGTGAGCGGCGAGCCGAACCGCCGGCGGCGGCGCTGCCGGGCCACGGAGGCTTACGGCTCCTTGTAGCGATAGCCGACGCCGTAGAGCGTCTCGATCTCCTCGAATTCCTGGTCGAGCGCCTTGAACTTCTTCCTGATCCGCTTCACGTGGCTGTCGATGGTGCGGTCGTCGACATAGGTCTCGTTGTCGTAGGCGGCATCCATCAGCGAATCGCGGCTCTTCACATGGCCGTGGCGCTGGGCCAGCGCCTGCAGGATCAGGAACTCGGTGACGGTGAGCGTCACCGACTGGCCCTTCCAGGTGCAGTAGTGCCGGCTGGCGTCGAGCACGAGGTTGCCGCGCACCAGCGTCTTCTCCTCGTTCGAGCCGCCGCCGGCGGAAAGCTCGGTGCGGCGGAGCAGCGCCTTGATCCGCTCGATCAGGAGGCGCTGGGAGAAGGGTTTGCGCATGTAGTCGTCGGCGCCCATCTTCAGGCCGAGCACCTCGTCGATCTCCTCGTCCTTGGAGGTGAGGAGGATCACCGGCACGGCCGAATCGCGGCGCAACCGGCTCAGCATCTCCATGCCGTCCATGCGCGGCATCTTGATGTCGAGGACGACGAGGTCGGCCGGCTTCTGCTGCAGCGCCCGCAGCGCCTCGGCGCCGTCGGTATAGCTGCGGATCTTGTAGCCCTCGGCCTCCAGCGCCATGGTGACCGAGGTCAGGATGTTGCGGTCGTCATCGACGAGCGCGATCGTGGCTGTCACGGGGAACCCCCTTCGGAAACTGCCGCGAAGCTAATACGGCGCCTTCGGCATTCCAATGCGTTAGAGTGTGACCTCAAGAAGACCGAGAACGGGAGGGGGCGCCGGAATGCAGGGCGTCGCAAAGGGAACAGCCACCGGCCGGAAGCCGGAGCCGGGCGTGTCGCGGCTGCGCCAGGTCGATCGCCTGTCGGCCCGGCAGGTGGACGAACTGGTCGAGCTGTTCCGCAAGGAGGCCTGGACCGCCGATCGCGAGGTGGGCGACGTGATCCGCATGCTGGCCCGCACCCAGCATCTGTACGGATTCGTCGATCCGCAGGGCGAGGCGCTGGTCGGTTTCGCCCGGGTGATGACGGACGCGGTCTACAAGGCGCTGGTGCTGGACCTGATCGTGCGGCCCGACTGGCGCGGCAGCGGGCTCGGCCGGCGCATCCTGGATGCGGTGATGGCCGACGCGGAACTGGCGGCGGTGCAGCATTTCGAACTCTATTGCCCGCCGGAGACGGCCGCCTTCTACGGCGAATGGGGCTTCACGCGGCCGGGGCCGGATGTCGCCTTCATGCGCTTCGCCCGGCGCTGAATGGGTTCTTTCGCGGGTTTCGGCGGCGGCGAAAGACCAGTGCCGCTTGCGGTCGTGGTGTCCGCCTCACCCCGCCGGGGGCAGGCGCTGGAAGGCGATGAGGTCGAGGCCGGGCGGCGCCTTGCCGAGGCGCGACAGGCCGGCATGGGCCTGGCCACGGTGGTGGGTCTGGTGATTGAAGAGGTGGACCAGCGCCTGCCAGAGCGGCTGGCGCTGCGGCGTGCCGGCCATGTTGGCATAGGCGAAATCGGCGGAGAGAGCCGCCCCGTCGAGCCCATCGACGAGGGCGATGATGCGGTCATCCTCGGCAGCGCGTTCGGCCGCGAGCGCGGGCAGCCGCGGATAGGGCAGCGCATCGAGCGCGGCATAGGTCTCGCCTGTCCCGGTGATGCGCCGGAGCCAGATGCGGTCGGTCACCAGGAGGTGGTTGAGCGTGCCCTGGACGGAGCGGAAGAAGAGGCCGCAATCGGCCGCCCATTCGGCCTCGCCCAGTTCCGCCGCGGCGGCGTAGAGCCGGCCGTTGGCCCAGGCGTTGTAGCGCGCCATGCCGCGAAGATGTTCCGCCAGATCGCCCATCCGTCCCGCCTCCGTCTGCGCGCAGAGGAGATGGGGGCGGCGGCCCGCCGGTCAATCTTGATTCGCCCGATCAAGTGTCTGGCGATCAGTCCTCGTGGCCGCCGGGGTCGATCGGCACGCCGGGCTCGTCCTTGGAGTGGCGCAGCACCATGGCGGTCTTCACATGCGCGACATTGGGCGCGGCGGTGAGCGCGCCGGTCAGGAACTGCTGGTAGGCGTCGAAATCGGGCGCGACGATCTTCAGGAGGAAGTCGACCTCGCCGGCCAGCATGTGGCACTCGCGCACCAGCGGCCAGCCGCGGGAGAGCAGCTCGAAGGCCTTGAGGTCGGCTTCCGCCTGGCTCTGCAGCCCCACCATGGCGAAGGCGGAGACGGAAAAGCCGAGCTTCTCCACATCCACCTCGGCGTGATAGCCGCGGATGAAACCTTCCTCTTCCAGCGCCCGCATGCGCCTCAGGCAGGGCGGCGCCGAAAGGCCCACCTTGCGCGCCAGATCAACGTTGCTGATCCGGCCGTCCGCCTGCAATTC
>JALHMN010000123.1 GCA_022844005.1 bacterium
ATCTCCTCTCCGCCGGGATCGGCGCCCTCGCCCTCGCCTATGCCGCTGTCCTGCTCGGCTGCTATGCGGGCGCGGACGATCACCATCACCACGAAGCACCAAGGAGGGGACCGACATGAGCGATGCGCTGCAGTTGACCGACAGGGCCACGCGACCGCGACCGGGCGCGGCGGCCTCGCGCCTCTTCCCGGCCACCCTCGGCCGCTTCGACGATCCGGACGACCGCGCCGTGATCGACCGGCTGGTGCGCTGGATCGAGGCACGCTATCGCGACGACCTGACGAACCGGCCCTCCAAGCATGTCTATATCCGCACGCTGCCCCCGGAGGCGGTGAGCCTGATCGACCGGCTGCGCGACAGCCCGCTCATCACGGGTGCGATCCTGAAGGCGTTTCCGGAAGGGAGCGTCATCACGCCGATGCGGCACACCGACGAGCTCTACCTCTCGCACTACAACAAGGATCTCGGCGGCGACCAGGGCCTGTTCAGCAAGCACTACGACGGCAACCTGCGCTTCCTCTCCTACGGCGCGGTGGTGCGGGCGCTGATCTACCTGCGCTCGGACGACACCTACAAGGTGGTGTTCCAGGACAGCGGCGTGGAACGGGCCTTCACGGACTACGAGTTCGGCCTGCTCGACTTCCATCGCGAGCTGCACTGGGTGGAGGGCACCTACAACCCGGGCGACCGCCAGCGCATCCTGCTCAAATGCAACTACCTGATCGCTCCCCGGAACGGCGGCCCGGCGGCCAGGGCGGTGCTGTGGGCGAATTCCGCCGTCTTCGCCTTCGTCAAGGCGGCGATGGAATACTCAAAGAGTCCGCGCACGCTGCCGCAACGCGGCGTGGGCCTGCTCTGCAACCTGTTCCGGGTCTTGAACAACATCCACCCGCTGGTGCCCTTCGCCGTCATCCTGGGCTTCCTCGGGGCGGTTGGATGGGGCCTCGCGCGGCTCTTGTCCTAGCGGCCCTGCCAGACCGGCTTGCGCTTCTCCTTAAAGGCGCGCGGGCCTTCCTGCGCATCGGCGCTCAGGTAGACCGGCTCGAAGATGCGGTGCGCGGTCTTGAGCGCGGCACTGCGGCCCATCTCGGACGCGGCCTGGATCATCTCCTTCGCGGCCTGCACGGTGAGCGGCGCGTTGGCGACGATGTCCTCGGCCATCTTCATCGCCGCGTCCATCAACCCGGCCGCCGGCACCATGCGGTTCACGAAGCCGAGCTGGTAGGCGCGCTCGGCCGTCATCGGCTGGGCGGTCATCAGCAGTTCGAGCGCGATCCGCTGGGGCAGCAAGTTGATGAGGGGCGCGGCCCAGGGCATGCCGCGGCCGACCTTGCCTTCCGTGATGGCGAAGACGGCGGTGTCGGCGGCGACGCAGAGATCGCACATCTGGGCCAAGAGGAAGCCGCCGGCATAGGCACCGCCGTTCACCGCCGCGATCACGGGCTTCGTCACCGTCACGTTCTCGCCCAGGATGGGGAGGAAATCGGGCGGCGGCACCGCCATCGCGGTTTCCGACATCTCGGCGAGGTCGGCGCCGGCGCAGAAGGTGGCGCCGGTGCCGGTGAGGATGGCGGCGCGGATGTTCTGGTCGGCTTCCAGGCGGGCGAAGCCCGCGCGCAGCCCCTCGCGAACGGCCCGATTGAGCGCGTTCCGCCGCTCCGGCCGGTTGAGGGTGAGGATGGCGACCCGGCCGCGCACCTCGTACAGCAGTTCGTCACTCATCCCGCACTTCCTCCAGCCTTCCTTTTCGTTCCGGCGATGCCGAAGCCTAGCCGTCCTGCATCAGATGTTCACGCTGGGTCGTGCCGGCATAGGCGCGGCGGAAACGGCCGCGGCGCTGCAGCTCGGGCACCACATGGTCGACGAATTCCTCAATCGCGCCGGGCGAATAGATCGGCGAGACCATGAAGCCGTCGCCGCCGACGGCGTCAAAGAAGGCTTCCATCTGGTCGGCGACATCGGCCGCCGTGCCCACCATCTGCGGCAGGCCGACGCTCTGGCCGTGGTTGCGCGCCACCTGTTCGAGCGTCAGGAGGCGGCCCTCCAGCGTGCGATAGCGGGTCTGCATCCGTTGCAGCTGGGGCTCCTTCCGCTCCGCCATGACGGTGTCGAGGGGGAGCTGCGACAGGTCGAAGTCGAGATGCCCGGAGAGGATGGCGAGCCCCCCTTCCAGCGGGACGAGCGCGTTGTGCTCGGCCTGCTTCTCCTCGGCCTCCGCCCGGCTCGACCCCAGGATGGGCTGGATGCCGAACAGGATCTTGCAGGCTTCGGGCCGGCGGCCGGCCTCCACCGTGCCCGACTTGATGTCGTCGTAATAAGCCTTGGCGCCGGCGAGGTTCGGCTGGATGGCGAAGATCGCGTCGGCATGCCGGCCGGCGAAGGCGCGGCCCTTGGCCGAGGTGCCGGCCTGCAGGATGGCGGGGCCGTTCTGCGGCGAAGGGGTGACGTTGAGCGGCCCGCGCGACCTGTAGAACCGCCCCTCGTGCTCGATGCGGTGAACCTTGGCCGGGTCGGCGAAGACGCCCGCGGCGCGGTCTATGAGGACGGCGTCCTTCTCCCAGCTGTCCCACAGCTTGCGGCAGACCTCGACGAATTCCTCGGCCCGGTCGTAGCGTTCGTCGGTCGGGCGCAGCGCCTCGCCGTAATTGGCCGACTGGTTGTGGTTCAGCGTGGTGACCACGTTCCAGGCAGCGCGGCCGCGGGTCAGGTGGTCGAGCGTCGCCCACAGACGGGCGGCGTGGAAGGGGTGCTGGTGGCTGATCGAATAGGTGGCGCCGAGGCCGATATGCTTGGTCGCCGCCGCCATGAAGGAGAGCAGCGGGATCGGGTCGTGCTCGGGCACCTGCGTCGCGTGGCGGATCGCGGGGTCGAGCGCACCGCGATAGGTGTCTGAGATGTAGTTGAGGTCGGCGAAGAAGACCATGTCGAACAGGCCGCGTTCGCAGACCCGGGCGATGTGCTGGTAGAGCTCCGGCCGCGACCAGTCATACCCCGCGGCGGCCGTCTTCGGATGCCGCCACATCGCCAGGCTGTGATAGGTCGGCCCGTGCACCAGGAACTGTGCCAGGTGCATCATCGCTTTCGCCACGTTTCCATCCCTCATCTCGTTGGCGGAGAGACTAGGGCCTGACGAGGTCGGCCGCCAACGGCACACGCCGTCCTAGCGCGGAGCGATGCGGATGAAGAGCGCCAGGCCCAGCGCCATGACGATCGCGAGGTGACCGAAGGCGACCCACCAGCCGAGCGGGCCCATGCCGCCGGCGAGGTCGAGGGTGAGGCCCATGGCGAGGGGACCGAGGAAGCCGCCGAAATAGCCGAGGGTGGAATGCACGGCGAGCGTCGCCCCGCGCTGGCCCGGGGCGGCATTGCCGGCGGCCCCGGCGGTGAGGGTGGATGAATCGGCCCAGATCAGCACGGCATAGAGCAGTACGGCGGCCGAGGCGACGGTGTAGCCCGCCGTCACCGTGAGACCGATGAGGGCCGAGACGGCGATGGTGGCGGCCATGAAGACGATCACGGCGCGGCTGCGCCCGAAGCGGAGCGCCGCCTCGTTGCCCAGCACGCTGGACCAGACGCCGAGGAAGCCCATGGCGGTGGCGACAGCCGCCGGCGTCGCCCAGGCGCTGATGCCCGACCCCGCGCCGGCGGCAGTGAGGAAGGTGACGGTCCAGCCGCGGAGCGCCGACATCTCCCAGGTGTGCACCAGATAGCCGATGGAGAAGGCGAGCGCGGCGCGGTTCCTGAACACGGGCCGGAAGTCGAGCAGCGCCCGGGCCTCGCCGCGTTCCGGCTCCTTCGCCTCGACCAGGATCGCCATCAGGGCGAAGGCGATGACGGCGCCGGCGGCGCCCACCATCATGGCGGCGTGCCAGCCGAAGAACTCGGCCACCACCCCCGCCACCAGGAAGGACAGGGCGCCGCTGATGCCGACGGCGGCGGCGTGGGCCGCCACCCAGCGCGACTGTTCCTTGCCCTCGAGCCGGTCGCCCAGCGCCTTCAGCCCGGGCATGTAGGTGCCTGCCCAGCCGATGCCGTGCAGCAGGCGCCAGAACAACCCGCTCCAGAAGTCGTCCACCACGGTGGCATAGGCCGCCATCGAGAGGAAGGTGAGGCAGACGCAGAAGAGATAGATGCGGCGGGGATCGATGCGGTCGGTGAGCGAGACCAGGACGGGGACCGAGAGCGTGTAGCCGGCATAGAAGATGCCGGCGAGCCAGCCCGCTTCGGTATTGCTGAGCGACCAGTCGGTGATGAAGACGGGCAGCAGCGTCGGCACCGCGAAGGCGCCGATCTGCGCGCCCCATTGCGCGGCGCAGATGGCGAGCCCCATGCGGCGCTGCCGCCTTTCCCCCTGCCCCACTTTGCCGCCCCGCTTGCGCCGGCCTCCAGTTAGCGCACAATCAGCAGAGGCGGCGGCAGCCGCAAGCAAGAAATCGGATCGGGAGTGAAGCATGGCCGACAGGAGCCAGACCCATTACGAGGTCATCGTCATCGGCGCCGGGGTGGCCGGCATCTACCAGATCAAGCGGCTGGCCGATCTCGGCATCGACGCGACGGTGCTGGAAGCGGCGCCGGACCTGGGTGGCACCTGGTACTGGAACCGCTATCCCGGCGCGCGCTTCGATTCGGAGAGCTACACCTACGGCTATTCCTTCTCCAAGGAGCTGCTGAACGAGTGGCACTGGAAGGAGCGCTTCTCGGGCCAGCCGGAAAACCTGCGCTATCTCAACTACGTCGCCGAGAAGTTCGACCTGCGCCGGCACATGCAGTTCAACTGCCGGGTGGAGGCGATGGCCTTCGACGAGGAAGAGAACCTGTGGCGGCTCAGCCTCGACGACGGGCGGGAGCTCACCTGCCGTTTCGTGATGATGGCGCTCGGCCTCCTCTCCACCCCCACCTATCCGCGCATTCCCGGCATGGAGCGCTTCAAGGGCCGGTCGTTCCACACCTTCCACTGGCCGCACGAGCCGCTGGACCTTTCCGGCAAGCGCGTCGCGGTGATCGGCACCGGCGCCACCGCCATCCAGGTGATCGCCGAGATCGCCGACAAGGTGGGGCAGCTGACGGTGTTCCAGCGCCGGCCGAACTGGAGCGCGCCGCTCAACAACGGGCCGATCTCGGAAGCCGAGATGGCCGATATCCGCGCCCGTTATGAAGAGATCTTCGCCGCCTGCGCGCGTTCGCCCGGCGGCTTCGAGCACGAACCCGACCGGCGCGGCTTCTACGAAGTGAGCGCGGAGGAGCGCCGGGCGCTGTGGGACCGGCTCTACGACGAGCCGGGCTTCGGCATCTGGCTGGCGAATTTCCGCGAGATCTTCATGGACGAGGCGGCGAACGCCGAGCTGTCGGCCTATATCGCCGAGCGCATCAGGGGCCGCGTGAAGGACCAGGCGGTGGCCGAGAAGCTGATCCCGAAGGATCACGGCTTCGGCGTGCAGCGCGTTCCCCTCGAGACCCGCTATTTCGAGGTCTACAACCGCGACAACGTCGAGTTGGTCGATATCAGCGAAACGCCGATCGAGGCGGTGACCGAGACCGGACTCAGGACCAGCGCGCGGGCCTTCGACTTCGATATCATCGTCTATGCCACCGGTTTCGATGCCATCACCGGCGCCTTCGATCATATCGACATCCAGGGCGCCGGCGGGCAGCGGCTGCGCGAAAAATGGGCCGAGGGGCCGTCCACCTTCCTCGGGCTGATGATCCACGGCTTTCCGAACCTGTTCATGGCGGGCGGGCCGCAGAGCGGCTCGGCCTCGACCAACTATCCGCGCGGCATCGAGACGGCGGTGAACTGGTGCACCGACCTGCTGCAGCACATCCGCGCCCGCGGCCATGTCCGTGCCGAGGCGACCGCCGAGGCCGAAGCGCGCTGGACGGCGCATGTCACCAAGATGTACGCCTCGATGCTGATGCGGAAGGCGAAATCCTGGTTCACCGGCTACAACTCCAACGTGCCGGGCCACGAGCAGGGTAAGATCCGCTACTTCGTCTACAACGGCGGCGCGCCCAAATATGTCGCCCGCATCGAGGAAGTCGCCGCCATGGGCTATGAGGGGATCGACTTCTCGCCTGCTTCCGCCCCGGCGGCCCGGGCACCGGCGGTGGAGGCCCGGCAGGCAGCCGGCTGACGGTCCCCGATTTCCTCGACACGGTAGCGGTGCTAGGCTGCGGCCGGATCGACGTGATCCGGGGGAAATCGGGTGGGCTTGCGTCGGCTTGGCGTTATCCTTTCCCTGCTGTTCGCCGCTGCGAGCCTGGCCACCCAGGCGCGCGCCGCCGACCCGCTGCGCATAGCCCTGATCATCGGCAACGCCAGCTATCGCGAGGCCCCGCTTCGCAATCCGGTCAACGATGCCAAGGCGATGACCGAGGCGCTGACCGAGCGGGGCTTCAGCGTCATCTATCGCCAGAACGCCACCAAGGCGGAGATGGAATCGGCCATCGCCGATTTCGGCGAAAGGCTGGAGGAAGGCGCCACCGGCCTCTTTTACTTCGCCGGCCACGGCATGCAGGTGAACGGGCGCAACTTCCTCATTCCCGTTGATGCAGAGATCCGTTCGGAGCAGCGGGTTCGGCTCACCACGATCGATGTCGACGTCGTGCTGGACCAGATGGCCGCGGCGCAATCGCGAATCAACCTGGTGATCCTGGACGCCTGCCGCAACAACCCCTTCGAGCGCCGCTTCCGCACCACCGGCGGAGGCCTCGCCCAGATCAATGCGCCCGAGGGCACACTGATCGCCTATGCCACGGCACCCGGCAAGGTCGCCGCCGACGGTGCCGGCGCCAACGGGCTCTATACGGAGGAACTGGTGCGGGCGATCCGCGCGCCCGGCCTCAAGGTCGAGGAGGTGTTCAAGGCGGTGCGCGCCAGTGTCACGCGCCGCTCCAACGGGGCGCAGACGCCATGGGAAGCCTCCTCGCTGGTGGGAGACTTCTATTTCAGCGAGCCGCGAACGGTGCCCCTGGCGCCCCCATCGCCGCTGGCCGCCCGGCAGGCGCTCGAACTCGCATTGTGGGACGCGGTGAAGGACAGCGGCTCGGCGGCGGAGCTGAAGGCGTATCTGGAGCAGTTTCCGAAGGGCACCTTCGCGCCGCTCGCCCGCACGCGCATCGCAGCACTTGCCGGTGGAAAACCCGAACCGGGCCCTCCCGCGCCCCAGGCGGCGGCACCCGCAGGGCCGTCCTTGCCGGGGGCCGAGCATGTGCCGGGCCTCGGCGCGGAAGGCCGCGAGGCCTATGCCAAGTTCCTCGCCGGCGCCGAGCATCGCGCCTTCGCCATCGCTGCCGGCGGGACCAGCGGCTGGTCCTCGGGCAACGCCGACCCCAATCGAGCGACGTGGAACGCCGCGTTCAACTGTACGCGGGCGGCGCGGTCCCTGTGCCGCATCTTTGCCCTGAACTCGGAGCGCCAGACCGACGCCTATGATTCGTTCGACAGGGAAAGCGCGCTTGCCCTCGCCCGCTTGAAGCCCGGTGCCGTCACCGGCGCCTTTCGCGACGAGGATCGCGACTTCGGCATTCCGCCGCGGAAGGAGCCGAAGGGCGACAGCTACCACGCCGACACGCCGACAACGCTGCCCGGCGCCTCGACGATCTCGACGGCCGCCCTCGCAACCGCGCTGGCGGGCAGGGACAAACCCCTCCTGCTCGATACGCTCGACGGCAACAGGCATCGCACCTTGCCCGGCGCCTTCTGGCTGCGCGGCGCAGGCAACGTCAAGGCCGAGGGGAATGCCCGGATGGGCGAACTCCTGACCCGTATCGTGCAGGACTTGGCGGGCTCGAAGGACGCCCCGATCGTCGTCTTCTGTCTGTCCAGCCAGTGCTGGCTGTCCTACAACGCCGCGCTGCGTCTGGCCGGCGCCGGGTTCAGCAGGGTCCAGTGGTATCGCGGCGGGATCGAGGCTTGGCGCGCGGCGGGCCTTCCCGTCGTTCAATCGGTGATCCACGCCCAGTTCTGATCCCGCCAGAGGTCCTGGACCGCGCGCGGCCGGCCGCAATGCTTCGCCCGGCCGCCTTGCGAATTGCCCTATTTCAGCGGCGAATGCGGCGCCGGAAGGAGCGCCACCGAGTTCATCGTGACCAGCAGCGGGCCGCCGGCCTTGACGAAGGCCTGCCATTCCGGGTCCTTGCCGCTTTCGCCGCGGGCCGCCATGCGCGCGTTGAAATCGGGATAGGCCCAGAGGTGGCTCACCTCGTTCAGGCTGCCGCCCTCGTTGGACCAGACACCGATGTTCCGCGAATACTTCTCGCGCACCGGCATGGCGCCGCGGAAGAGGTCGAGCCAGTCCTTCTGACGGCCCGGCTGCACCTGATAGTACCGGTACTCGTAGATGTTGCCTTCCCGCTCCGGCTTCTTCAGCGGCAGTTCCATGTTGAGGATGCGGTTCTCCTGCCGCAGCAGCAGCGGGCGGATGAGCGGAATGTAGAGCGTGTTCCAGTCCTTGTTCTTGCCCAGTTCCGCGCGGAGACGGGCGCGCTCGTTCAGGTCGGCATAGCTCCACAGGTGCCAGACCTGGTTCAGGGCACCGAACTCGCTGAACCAGTAGCCCTCGAGCTTGCCGTAGTTGTCGCCACGGACCTTGACCGAGATCTCGCTCGCGTGTTTCAGCATCTCCGGCACCTTGCCGGCCTGCAGCGTATAGGTCCGCATCTCGTAGATCATGGCGTCTCTCCCCTCGTTCCAATACTCGGCCAGAGGATAACCGGCGGGGCGCGGAAGTCGAAGGCGGTGAAGTTCCGCCGGCAGGATCGGCCCATCCAGCAAATAAAAATTGCACAACGAATGGGCGACATCCCATATTCTGGGCCAGAATGGGAAACGCCTCCTGATGACACCCGCGCTCCGGCGCCAGGGTCTGGTGATCGTCGCCACCCTGGCCACCGCCTATGTGGCCAGTCACTTCTTCCGCGCGGCCAATGTAACCATCGGCCTGGAACTGATGGCCGATCTGCGCATCGGGCCGGAAGCGCTCGGCGTGCTGACCGGCGCCTTCTTCTTCGGCTTTTCCGCCACCCAGATCCCTTGCGGCTTCTTCTTCGACCGCTACGGCCCGCGCAAGACGGTCTTCGGAATGCTGCTGATCGCCGTCGCCGGCGGCGCCCTGTTCACGCTGGCGCCCGACTGGCCGACGCTGCTGGCGGGCCGCGCCCTGATGGGTGCCGGTTTCGGCGTGATGTTGATCGGCAGCATGGTGGTGATCTCGCGCTGGTTCCCGCCCGATCGGTTCGCCACGCTTTCCTCGCTCGTGCTGTCGATCGGATTGCTCGGGAACCTGCTGGCGACGACCCCGCTCGGCTGGGGTTCGGAGACGATCGGCTGGCGCGGCGTGTTCGCGATTGCGGTGGGTTTCACCGCGATCGCCACCGTCGCGGTCTGGATCGTGGTGCGTGACGCCCCGCCCGGCCATCCGTTCCTGGAGCGCAAGTCGGAAAGCGGCCGGGAGATGCTGGCGGGGCTGAAGGAAGTCCTGACCAATCCCAGCCTGCCCTGCATCGTGGCCCTCAATTTCGTCAACTACGCCTGCTCCTTCACCGTCCAGGGCCTGTGGGGTGGCCCGTTCCTGCGCGAGGTGCATGGCCTGTCGATCGTCGAGTCGGGCAACGTGCTGCTCACGGCCGTGATCGCCTATCAGATCGGCATGCTGACAATCGGGCCGCTCGACCGCCTGCTCGACACGCGCAAGTGGATCGCCGTCGCCGGTACGCTGGTGATCGCCGCGATGCTGGCCATCCTCGCGATCTGGGAACAGCCGCCGCTATGGCTGGCGATCGCGGCGATCATCGGCATCGGCTTCGTCAGCGCCTCCAGCACCATGGTCATGGCACATGGCCGCGCGATCTTCCCCGACCACCTGATCGGGCGTGGCGTGGCCACCCTGAACACCAGCGTGATGCTGGGTGTCGCCTGCATGCAGACGGTATCGGGCATGATCCTGGGTGCATTCGCGCCGACGGCGGACGGCGCCCGATCGGAATTCGCCTATCGCAGCCTGTTCGGCTTCATGTGCGTATTGCTTCTGGCCGCGCTGGCCGTCTACGGGCGGGCGGCGGACGTTCGGCCGAGCGACGAAATGCGCCTCAGGGCCGCGCTGCGCAAGGCCCCGGCTTGACCCGCCGCCCTCATCGCTACTCCGCCGTCTTCGGCGGAACCGAATAGGCGATCGTGTCCGGCGCGTTCGAACCACCCGTGATCACGAAGGACATGGCCTGATCGAAGGTCCAATCGGTAAAGGTCAGTTTTCCCACGGGAACGATCTCGATATAGCCGGAGGTGGGATTGGGAGAGGTCGGAATGTAGACCGCCGCCAATTCCTCGCCGGTAGCCTTGTCGCGCAGCGTGCGGGTGACGAGGCCGATGGTCTTCATTTCCGGCGAAGGGAAATTGATCAGCACCACCCGCCGCTCGCTTTCGCCCGCACCGCCGGCAACCGTGAGGAAGCGCTTCGCCGCCTGATAGATCCTGTCGACGACCGGGATCACGCCGATCAGCCTCTCGAAGGCGCCGATCAGCCATCGCCCGACGACATGGGTCGTCATCCAGCCGAGGCCACACAACGCCCCCAGGATGAGAACGGCCGCGAGGACGGAGAGGAAGGTTTCGTTCTGCAGCCAACCGGACAACAGCGGCTGTTCCGGGGCGAGGGCATTGGCGAGGGCGCTGACCCAGGGACGGCCGATGCGCGACAACTGGCCGAACAGGAAGTCGACGATCAGCCAAGTGACCGCGAGCGGCGCGGCCGTGATGATGCCGATGATCAAGTAGCGGCCGAGCGATGTGACGGGCCTTTTCTGCATCGCGGGAGCGTACTCCCCTCGTTATGGCGCCTCCACCCTTTGCAGGGCTTTCCCCACTGAAATGCATGGAGAATATCCTTGCTCGCGCCAGCATGACCGCTAGGGTCCGCCGGCCATGAACGCTCAGCCCCCGCCGCTCACGACAATAGACGCCCGCATGCGGCGCAACCTGTTCCTGCTGGCCTCCTGCCAGGCGATCGGACAGGCCGGCAATACGATGATGTTCGCGGCGACCGCCCTTTCGGTGGTTACCTTCTTTCCGATGCGCGATCTGGCCACCTTGCCGGTGACCATGCAGCATATCGGCGTGATGCTTGCCGTCTTCCCGGCGGCACTGCTGATGCAGCGGTATGGACGACAATTCGGGTTCCGTATCGGCTCGCTGTTCGGCATGGCGGGCGCCGGCGTGATCGGGCTCGGGCTCTATTTCGCGAACTTCCTCCTGATGTGCGCCGGCGGCCTGATCCTCGGCTATGCGGTGGCGAGCCTGCAGATGTACCGCTTCGCCGCGGTCGAACTGGTGCCGCCGTCGTACCGGGCACGGGCGATCTCCTGGGTGACCGCGGGCGGCGTCGTCGCCGGCATCATCGGGCCGTCGCTCGCCCGCTGGACCCACGACCAGATCATGCCGCTCTACCTCGCCACCTACGCGGCGATGGTCGGCATCCATGTCGTCGTCTTCATCATCATGTCCTTCATCAAATTCCCGACGGTGCTGCACCAGGATGCGGGCACCGGGGCGGCGGCCCCCGCCATGCCCGAGGCGCCGCCGCGGCCGCTGCTGGAGATCGCGATGCAGCCGCGCTTCCTGGCGGCGGTGATCTGCGGCATGTCCGCCTTCGGGACGATGTCCTTCATCATGGGTGCCTCGCCCCTCGCCATCGTCGCCTGCGGCCTGCCGCATACCGAGGCGCACTGGGTCATCTTCCTGCATGTGATGGGGATGTTCGTACCGTCCTTCTTCACCGGCAACCTGATCGGACGATTCGGGATGCTGAACGTGATGGGCTTCGGCATCGTCGTCTTCCTGCTGGGCGTCGCCGCCGCGCTGGCCGGCACCAGCGACTGGCATTTCCGCATCGCGCTGACCCTGAACGGGGTGGGCTGGAACTTCCTCTTCATCGGCGCGACGACACTGGTGACGACCTGCTATCGGCCGAACGAGCGCGGCAAGACCCAGGCGCTGAACGATTTCCTGGTCTTCGGCACCACGGCCGCGTCGAGTTTCCTCGCCGGCTTCCTGCAGGAGCGGATGGGCTGGGTACCGCTCAACTGGTTCTCGGTCGCGCTGCTTGCCACAGCGATCCTGGCGGTGGCTTGGCTCAAGATGCAGCGCCAGCCGGTCGCGGCCTGACACGGACGCGGGCGGCATCCTTTGCTGGCCGACATCTTCTCATCCCTGCTCGACCTGCTGTCGACCATAGCCGTGGCGATATGGCGAAGGCCGGCTTGGCGGCGCGCCGCCGGAGCGCTGCTTCTCGCGCTTCTGGTGGTGATCGTGCTGGCCGTCTTCGGTTAGGACGTCGTCTGGCCGATGCCGCGGCGGCGCGCATGTGCAGCGATCGAGCCCCACAGCCATTTCGAAGGAAAGTTCCTGGGCGAGTGCCATCAGGAGATCGATCGCCTCGCGCCGCCGGGCCGTCAGCTTCGGCACGCCGGCGGCGAGGGCGGCGAGCGAGCGCTCGTCCCAGGTTCGGGTCCAACGCGGAGAATCCGCCATGTCCCTGCCGTGCCGGACGCTGTCGCCGGGGAGGAGGCGCGTTGCCCCGCCGGCGCCGTCATTCCGCGTCCGGCTGATTGGCGGGCGCGGCGGCGATGAAGGCGGGCAGCTTCTCGCAGGCCTCGGTGATCCGGTTGATGGTCGGAAAGGCCGAGAGATCGCAGTTGAAGCGCCGGGCGTTGAACACCTGCGGCACCAGGCAGCAGTCTGCCAGGCCGGGCCTGTCGCCATGGCAGAAGATCCCTGTCGAGGAACTGCTGGCCAGCAGGCCTTCGATGCCCTTGAATCCGTCGTCGATCCAATGGCGGTACCAGGCGTTCTTCTCCTCCTCGGAATGTCCCAGGACCTTGGTGAGATAGCCGAGCGTGCGGAGGTTGTTGAGAGGGTGGATCTCGCAGGCGATGCCGAGTGCGATGGCGCGCACCCGGGCGCGGCCGACCGCATCCTTCGGCAGCAGTGCCGGTTCCGGGAACCGCTCCTCGAGGAATTCCAGGATGGCGAGCGACTGGGTCAGGATCGACCCGTCCTCCTCCAGCGCCGGCACCAGGCCCTGCGGATTCATGGCCGTGTAGTCAGGCCTGCGATGCTCGCCCCCGC
>JALHMN010000124.1 GCA_022844005.1 bacterium
CGCGCGGATCGCGGGCCGCCAGGACCGGCGGGGCGCCAATGCCTATCTGCAGCGCGCTGTCGAGGCGCATCCGGCATCGGTCGAGGCGGCGCTGCAGCTCTGCGACAGCCTGAACCGCAGCCGCCACGACGACGAGGCGGCGCATATCGAGGCGGCCTATCGCATCGCCGCCCGCCTCGCCGATGCCCGCGCCACCGGCGGCCCGCGCGGGGCCGAGACGCTCCGGAGCGTGCTCTGCCGCTGTGTCGATTTCGAACGGCTGGAAGCGACCGGCAGGCTCGCCGACCTGGCACCGGGGTGGATTGCGCAGGGCAAGGTCACGCCGCTGCATTACGAACTCGGCCGGGCCCGGAGCCTGGAGGACCGCCTCGCCCTGGTGGAATGGCACCGCGCCTGGGGCCGCAAGGTGGAGGCGGCGATCGAGCCGCTCAATCCCGCCCCGCCGGCCGCGCCCGCCGTGATCTCGGGGCGGCGGATCAGGGTGGGCTTCATGTCCTCCGACCTCAGGCATCATCCGGTCAGCTATTTCGCCCTGCCGCTCCTCGAACTCCAAGACCGCGAGCGCTTCGATCTGCGCTGCTACTCCTTCTACGAAGGCAAGGCCGACCGGGTGCAGACCCTGATCGCGAGCAAGGTCGATGCCTTCAACTGGTGGCCGCGCCGGCCCGATGCGCAGGTTGCCGAGGGCATCGCCGCCGACGATCTCGACGTGCTGTTCGATCTGGGCGGCGGCACCGACATGAACAAGCTGCAGGTGATGGCCTACCGCCCCGCCGCGATCGGGGTGAGCTGGCTCGGCTATCCCCACTCGGCCGGGCTGGAGCGGATCGATCGCCTGCTGGTCGATCCTTATATCAAGCCGGCCGATCCGCGGCTGATGATCGAAGCACCCTTCGAACTGCCGCACAGCTGGGTGACGCTCGGCCGCCTCGGCTTCCATGACGAGCCGATGGCGGAAACGCTGCCGGAGGAGCGGGCCGGGCGCTTCACTTTCGGCAGCATGAACAACCCCTACAAGTTCACGCGCGCCATGCTGGACGCCTGGGCCAAGGCGATGCTGGCCGTGCCGGGTTCGCGCTTCCTGTTCGTGCGGCCGGAGGGCGCGGTGCCGGCCTTCCGGCGGAACGTGGAAGCGGAGTTCGCCAAGCGCGGCGTCGACCCCGACCGCATCGCCTACACGCCGGTGCGCGGCACGCATCTGCGGCACTACAACGACATCGACATCGCGCTGGACAGCTTCCCGCATGTGGGCGGTACCACGACCTGCGAGGCGCTGTGGATGGGCGTGCCCACCATCACGCTGGTGGGACCGGCCTTCTTCGAGCGGCTCAGCTACAGCAATCTGTCGAATGCGGGGCTAGGCGAGCTCTGCGCCTTCAGTCCGGAGGAGTATGTGGCGAAAGCGGTGGAACTGGCCGGCGACCGGCCACGGCGGCGAGCGATGCGGCAAGGCATGCGGGCCCGCATCCGGCAGAACCCGCTCGGCCAAGTGGAGCGGTTCGTGGGGGATTTCTACCGGGCGGTGGCGAAGCTGATAAGCTAAATACTAAAGCACCGCTATCTTGATGAACCGCTCCGGGTTTACCGGAGCGGTCCAAAGCGATCTTGCCCTTGGATGCATGCTGACCTCGGCACAGCCCTCAACTGCCTGTGCGAGCCGGCGATCTGCATGTGACGGTGCGGTGCGCGGTTGATTTCGAGAAGCGCGTAAATCAAGTTGATGACCTGAGCCGTCGCGGCAACGCACGCACTCACCATGATCGGGTCGCTGGGTAGTCAGCCGGCAAGAAGGATCAGCAGATGAACGCCGTGGTGTTCGAGCACGTACCGGTGGCCGAGCTTCCGGAAAAGTGGCGCGCCAAGCTGGCCAAGACCGGCGATACGCTGGTCACGGTTCGGATCGAAGAAGAGACGCCGGCCGCACCGGTCGAAGCGTTCGTCACCGACGACCCGGCCTTTGGAATTTGGCGCGATCGAGAGGACATCGCGGACGTAGCGGCCCATGTCCGGAAGATTCGCCAGCCGCGCTACACCCGCGACGGCTCACGCAACGAGACGTGAACCCGGTGCCATTGCTGGTCGATACCGATGTGCTGATCTGGCACCTGCGCGGGTACCCGAGCGCCACGCGCCGGCTCGATGACCTGGGCGTGCTCACATTGTCGGCCGTGAGCTACCTCGAATTGCTGCAGGGCATGCGCAACAAGGCCGAGCTCGTCGCCGTGAAGAAGATGCTCGACAGGCGCTCGGCCAAGCTATTGCCCGTCACCGAGACCATTACGCTGCGCGCCACCGGGTTGATGGAGCAGCTTACCCTCAGTCACGGACTACAGATGGCCGATGCGCTCATTGCGGCCACCGCGCTCGAGCACCGGCTGGGAGTGCTCACCGCCAATGTCCGGCACTTCGCGATCGTGCCCAACCTCGCCGTCGAGGCGTTCGCGCCCTGACCTGAAAGTGACGTGAAGACATGACTTTCTGGATCGCGACGGCGGCCGGACTGGTGTTCGCCTATCTCCTCGGCTCGACGCCCACGGGCTATTGGGCTGGGAAGCTGCTGAAGGGTATCGACATCCGCGAGCATGGCTCCCGCTCCACCGGCGCCACCAACGTGCTCAGGACGCTGGGCAAGGGGCCGGCGCTGGTAGTGCTGCTGGTCGATGTGCTGAAGGGCGTGGCGGCGATCGTCTTCGTGCGCTGGCTCCATGCTTGGCCGACGATCACGCCGCCGGCGGGGCTCGACCCGCAGGCTTTCGTGCCCTGGATCGTGTGCATCGCCGGGCTTGCGGCGCTGCTGGGGCATGGCCGGTCCATCTGGCTGAACTTCACCGGCGGCAAGTCGGCGGCGACGGGGCTCGGCGTGCTGCTGGCGCTGTCCTGGCCGATCGGGCTGGGGGCGGCGGCGGTCTTCGGCGCCGTGCTGGCCCTCTTCCGGATCGTGTCGCTCAGTTCGATGCTGGCGGGGCTGACCGCCATCGCCCTCGTCTGTGCCCTGGAGCAGCCGCTGCCCTATCGGTTGCTGGTGATCGCCGGCAGTCTTTATGTGATCGCGCGGCATCGGGCGAACATCGCGCGGCTATGGGCCGGGACCGAGCCCCGCCTGGGGCAGGCGAGCCCGGCATCCGATGCCGGGGCGGGTTGAGCGGCCGTCACGGACAGACGGCGTCGTCGAGCGGGACTTCACCGCCCCCACCCCGCCTCCCCCGGCTGACGCCGAGGGAGGAGTAAGGCGAAGGAGAGCGGCTACTCCTCCGGCTCGGTGGTGAACATCAGGGGATAGCCGTGGGCGCGGGCGAGGTCGCAGGCGTTCTTCGCCTTGGTCTCGGCGATCTCGCGGGTGAAGACGGCGACGACGCAGACGCCCTTCTGATGCGCGGTGATCATGATGCGGTGGGCCTGTTCCTCGCCGATGCGGAACTCGATGCGCAGCACCACCACCACGAATTCGCGCGGGGTGAAGTCGTCGTTGACCAGGATCACCTTGTGCAGCTTCGGCCGGTCGAGCTTCGGCTTGGTCCGGGTGCGGGTTTTGAGGTCGGTGTCGCTCATCGGAGAGGCATGCTCCGAATGCCGGGATGACTGTCCGGAAACCTAGTCCAAAACGCCACGCCGGCAAACCCGCGGGTCGCGGCAACAATGCCGGATGGCGGCCTCCCCCCTCCGCCCCGGAGAAGCGGAGAGGGGAGTGGCGACCGGCTAGCGGATGGAGGCGAGCGTCGCGCGGCCCTTCTCGGCGATGCCTTCCGGCAGCGCCACGTATCCGAGTTCGGTGCCGGCGCCCCGCCCGGCGCCGAGACCCCAGTCGACGAAGGCCTTCACCGCCGCGCCGCGCGCCGCCTCGGGATAGGACTTGTAGAGCAGGAGCCAGCTGTAGGTGACGATGGGATAGGCCCCGCCGGCGGCCGGATCGGTGATGGCGAGGCCCGGATCGGCCCCCGCCTCCACCAGGGCGGCCTGCGCGCTCGCCTCGGCCGGCGCGACATAGGCGCCGGACTTGTTCTGCAAGGTCGCCAGCTGCAGGCCGAGGCGCTTGGCGAAGCCGTATTCCACGTAGCCGATCGCGCCGTCGGAGATCTTGACCATGTGGGCGACCCCTTCGTTGCCCCGCGCGAGGAGCGCGGTCGCCGGCCAGCGCACCAGCGATCCGACACCGGGCCCCGCCTTCCAGTCGGGGCTGATGGCGGCGAGGTGGCTGGTGAAGGCAAAGGTGGTGCCGCTCGCATCCTGCCGGCCGACCAGGGCGATGTTGCGCCTGGGCAGCGTCGCGCCGGGATTCGCCGCCTGGATGCGCGGATCGGCCCAGGAGGTGATCTTGCCGGCGAAGATATCGGCATAGACATCGCGCGGCAGCTTCAGGTCGCCGGTGAGGCCCTTCAGGCTGTAGGCGACGGCCACCATGCCGGCGGTCGAGGGAACGACGAGAACGCCGCGGCCGACCTTCTGTATCTCCGCCTCGGTCAATGGCCGGTCGGTGGCGCCGAAATCGACAGCCCCGGCGAGGAAGCGCCTGACGCCCTCGCCGCTGCCGACGGAGTCGTAGGTGATCCGAACGGCCCCCTCGTTCTTGCCCCAGGCGTCGATCCAGCGCTTGTAGAGGGGGGCGGCGAAGCTGGAGCCGGCGCCCTGGATCGCCGGCGGGCCGCCCGGAGACTGGGCGGCGGCCGGTCCGGCGAGCAGACCGACGGCGATGCCGAGGGCGGCAATGAGTGTCGTTCGAATGGCTGTCATGGCGGTACCCCTCCAGTCGCCCCCCGCGGGGCTCGCGCGTTGCGGTCGTCAGGCAGGCGCCGCGCCGGGAGCGCGCGCCGGTAGAAGCATCGTGATCGCGGTGCAGGTCAGGAGCATGACAGCCGCCCCCGCGAGGCAGCCGAGAATGCCCGCGACTTCATAGAGCGCGCCCGACAGGAGCGTGCCGAGCAGCCGGCCCGAAGCATTGGCGGCGTAGTAGAAGCCCACATCCTCCGCCGCCTTCTTCGATCCGGCATAGGCCAGGATCAGATAGGAATGCAGCGAGGAGTTGACGGCGAAGGCGAAGCCGAAGACCGAGAGGCCGGCGACCAGCAGCAGGTCGGGGGGGAGCGGCGCCGGCAGGCCGACGGCGACCGCGAGCGCGACCGGCACCAGGGCGAGCAGGAGCGCCCAGACCCGCGCCGCCGGAATCTCCCGGCTGAGGCCGTCCGGGCTGCGGGTGACGAGGGAAGGCGTGATGCCCTGCACGAAACCGTAGCCGATGGTCCACAGCGCGAGGAAGCCGCCCACTTCCAGGAAGCGCCAGCCCTGCGAATAGAGGAACACCGGCAGGCCGACGACGAACCACACGTCGCGGGCGCCGAACATGAAGATGCGGGCGGCGGCGAGGAGATTGACGCCGGCCGACTTGCTGAACAGCTCCCGCATGCTTTTCGAAGCAGCGGCACGGCCGAGCGAGGCGGGCAGCGACGCGGTGGCGGCCAGCAGCACGAGCGCGAGGATGCCCGCCATCGCCCACAGCGCCGGCCGGAAGCCCAGCACATCGAGCAGCAGCCCGCCCAGGAAGAAGCCCACGCCCTTCATGGCGTTCTTGGAACCGGTGAACCAGGCGACCCAGCGGAAGAGCTGGCCGCTGCCGCCTTCGGCCGTCGCCTTGATGGCGGACTTCGAGGCGGTCTTGGTCAGATCCTTGGCGACACCGGCGATGCCCTGGGCACAGACCACCCAGATCACCGAAGTCGCGGCACTCCAGCCGGGATCGAGGGCGGAGAGCATGAGCAGTCCGCCCACCTGCAGCGACAGGCCGATGGAGAGCATGCGCGGGATGCCGAAGCGCGCGGCGAGCCAGCCGCCGGCGAGATTGGCGAAGATGCCGGCCGCCTCGTAGAGCAGGAACAGGAAGGCGAGCGTGAAGGGCGAATAGCCGAGGCGATAGAAATGCAGCAGCACCAGCATGCGCAAGGCGCCGTCGCTGAGCGTGAAGCCCCAATAGGCCGCCGTGACGATGCCGTAGTTGCGCAAAGCCGCCGTCACAGGCCCGCGTCCTCGACGATGGCGGCGAGATCGAGCATGCGGCAGGCATAGCCGATCTCGTTGTCGTACCAAGCATAGACCTTCAGCATGGTGCCGTCGGTGACCATGGTGCTGAGCGCATCGACGATCGAACTTCGCGTATCGTTCACGTAGTCGACCGAGACCAGCGGGCGATGCTCGAGCCCCAGGATTCCGGCGAGCGGGCCGGCGGCGGCGGTCTCGAACAGGGCGTTCACCTCCGCCTCGCTCACCTTGCGCTCGAGTTCGAAGACGCAGTCGGTGAGGCTCGCGTTCAGCACCGGCGCGCGCACGGCATGGCCGTTCAGCTTGCCCTTCAGCTCCGGATAGATGAGCGCGATGGCGGTGGCGCTGCCCGTCGTCGTCGGCTGCAGCGAGGTCACCGCCGAACGGGCGCGGCGCAGGTCCTTCGCCGGGGCGTCGACCACCACGTTGGTGTTGGTGGGGCAGTGGATGGTGGTGATCTGGCCGTGGCGGATGCCGATCGCCTCGTGGATCACCTTGACCACCGGGGCGAGGCAGTTGGTGGTGCAGGAGGCGGCGGTGAGCACGCGGTAACGGGCCGGATCGTAGAGGTGATCGTTGACACCGACGACGATGTTCAGCGCCGAGGCGTCCTTCACCGGGGCGGAGACGATCACCCGCTTCACGCCGCGGCGGAAGTAGCCCTCGAGCTGCGCGGGCGCGAGGAACTTGCCCGTGCATTCGAGAACGATGTCGCAGCCGAGATCGCCCCAGGGCACCTCGCCGGGGTCGGCCTTGGCGCTGAAGCCGATCTCGGTTCCGGCGACGGCGAAGGCGTCGTCGCGCTCGAGGCTCCGCGGCCCGCGCCAGCGCCCGTGGATGCTGTCGAATTCCAGCAGATGCGCCGTGGTCGAGGCCCCGGCCTTGATCTCGTTGACGTGGTTGATCCGGAAGCGCCCGGCCGCCCGGGGATCGGACGGATCGCGTGCCACGCCGCCCAGGGCCGCGCGGAGCGCCAGCCGCCCCATCCGTCCCATGCCGTTGATGCCGATGCCCATCGAACCCTCCGTCAAGCCATGGCCGGCGTGCTGATGCCGATCTCGTCGAGCCTCACCTTGACCGCCATGCGGTCGAGGGAGGCGAAGGGAAGTCCGCAGAATGCGTCGATGCGGCGGCGAAGCGCGCCGTAGACCTGGTTCAGCAGCACGCCGCGCTCGATCTGCGTCCCGGTGAACAGCGCCGGATCCGGCAGCGGCCAGAAGCCGGTGACCGCCCGGTCGCCGATTTCCGGGCAGGGTTCACCCGGCGCGTCGCAGAGGGTGATGAAGAAATCCATCCGCGGCGCCTCGGGACGCATGAATTCCCACCAGGACTTGGAGCGCAGCTTGGAGACGTCGTGGCCGAGCGAGCGGAGCTTCTCGAGCACCGCCGGCAGCGGCGCCTCCCCCGGCGCGGAGCCCGCCGAATAGGCGTTGAACCGGCCGCCGCCGACCTGCCGCAGGATCGCTTCCGCCATGATCGAGCGGGCGGAGTTGCGCGTGCACAGGAACAGCACGTTGAAGGCCGGCATGAAGGCGGGCGCCGGCACTTCCGTCTCATCGGGCAGGAGGCGGGCGAGATCGCCGCCGGGATCGGGCCGCCCGCCGCAGCAGGTCTCGGTGACGAAGGAAAGCAGCGCGCGCAACCCGGCGAAGCGTACGGCATAGATCACGTGCCGGCCCCGCTTCGCCGCCTGCAGGAGCCCCGCCTGCTCCAGCGCCGCCAGGTGGAAGGACATGGTGGACTGGGGCACGGAAAGACGCCTGCCGATCTCTCCCGCCCCCAGACCGTTCGGCCCCGCTTCCGCCAGAAGCCGCAGGAGACGCACCCGCGTTTCCTGGGAAAGGGCCTGAAAGGCGTCTGCCGCGAGCTTTGAATCCATATATCTAGAATAGTCGATATAATTGCGTACGCAAGAGCGGCGACGGCGGCACCGGGCGAGCGGGCCGTCAGCGGGAAAACATGTTCAGCAGAAATTGGCCGACGAGGCCTGCAGGGACAGGCGGTCCGACCGGCCTAGCGCGCCTTGGCGGGGGCGAGTGCCGCCTCGCGGTCGAAGCGGGTGCTGCCGCGCCAGAGATCGGCTACGGAGGCGAAGTAGTTCATCTGCACGGTCTGACGGTAGAGGGAGTCGGCCGGCAGCTGCTCCATCAGCCGGCGGTGCCCCTCCTCCAGCGCGTGATAAGGCATGGCCGGGAAGAGGTGGTGCAGGGCGTGGTAGCGCAGGCCGATCGGGAACATCAGGTCGACCAGCGGGCGCGGGCCGAGCACGTTCAGGCTGTCGGCCAGCTGGGCGGAATAGGTCATCTGGGCGCCGCGGTTGCGGTAGCGGTGCGCGGCGGTGTTGCGCACCCAGTTCAGCCCCATGGCGAACATCACGAGGCAATAGAACTTGAGCAGCAGCATCCAGGACAGCGTGCCGTTGACGAACAGCACCGTCAGCGTGACCAGGATGGCGAAGGAAATCAGCTCGGTGGCGAGCCAGAGGTCGCGGCGCTCGCCCGGGGGCAGCACGCGGCGGTATTGCGGGTTGATCGCATAGGACGACGCGCGCTCGAGCACCCAGCGGCGCAGGCCCGGGTGGAACAGCGAGAGGGGCGTCAGGATCATGAAGCGGATCAGCGCCAGGATCGGCAGCAGCGGCACCTGGATGAAATAGACGATCAGCTGCCGGCGCGGCCCGTTGCCGAGCGGCAGGTATTCGCCATCGGCGACGGTGCCGTAGGAGCCGTGCTTGTGATGGTCGGCGTGGTTGCTGTACATGAACGACGGTGTCAGCGTCGGGATGCCGAACAGGATGTTCCAGCCGAGCTTGAAGGCGGTCATCTGCCCGGTGCGGAAATGCACGATCTCGTGGATGAAGGTGCCGTTGCGGAACAGGGCGAAGCCGGCCACGACGAAGGCGAGGATGCCGAGCGGCGAAGTGCCGTCGTTCAGCAGGAACCAGGCGGTCGCGCCATAGGCGATCACCGTGGTGATGAGAAAGTCCGTCCAGTAGATCCATGGATTCGGAACGAAGAGATCCTTGACGATGTCGCGCGCCTGCTTGATCGAGAAGGCCTCTCCGGCCGTCGCGGGGAGATCGTCGTCCGCCACAGAAGGATGCGATTTCGCCATAGCCTGTCCAGAACCCACGTCGTTGACCCGGCCGCGCCGCGCAGCCCTTCCACTTAAGTCCGGTATGGCCCGGCGTCTATGGTCCTGCGGCGATATATCCCGCAACCACGCCGGCGCGCGCGCAACCATGACATGACAAAAATCGGCATTGTCAGCAACCCTTTGAGCGAGCGAAGCCGCCGGGGAATCGAGGCGATCCGCGCCGCCGCGGCCGATCGACCGGACATGCTGCACCGCGAGCCCGGCTCGCGGCAGCAACTGTCGGAAACACTTTGTGAATTCGCCGCGGCGGGTGTCGGACTGCTGGTCATCCATGGCGGCGACGGCACGGTGCAGACGGTGCTGACTGCGCTTCTCAACGATCGTCCGTTCCCGGCGACACCCCCGGTCGCCATCCTGCCGGGCGGCATGACCAACCTGATCGCCCTCGATGTCGGGCTGAAACCGCCGCCGGCCGAGGCGCTGGCGCGGCTGGCGGCACTGGAGAATCCGCGGCGGCAGGCGGCGCGGCGCCCGCTCATCCGCCTGGAAGGCGCGGCCGAGCGTCCGGCCTATGGCATGTTTCTCGGCACCGCCGCCTTCGTGCGGGCAGCCGAGCTGAACCGGGGCAGCCTGCACCGCTTCGGCATCCGCGACCCGCTCGCCATCGCGCTCATCATGGCGGGCCTGCTGGCGAAGTACCTGTTCCTGCGCGGGCGGCCGAATGCGTTCTTCCGCGGCGATCCGATCGGCATCGGCTTCGACGGCGCCCCGCCGGTGCAGGGCAGCCGCTTCCTGCTGCTGGTCAGCACGGTCGAGACGCTGGTCTTCGGCCTCAAACCCTGGTGGGGCCGCGAGGCGGGCGCGATGCGCCTCACCGCCGTCGACTTCCCGCCGCAGGGCCTGCCCGGCATGCTGTGGACGCTGTCGCGCGGCCGGGTGCCGCGAGACCCGCCGGCGACCTATCTCAGCCGCAATGCCGACCGCATCGTTCTCGACATGACCTGCCCGCTGACCCTGGACGGCGAGCTGATCCGTCCCGTGGCGGGCCGGCCGATCGTGCTGTCGGCCGGCGAGCACATCGATTTCGTGAGGCTTTAGCGCGATGAGCGGCGAGCGCATCGGCGAGATCATCGAGGCGGAGGCCCGCCGCCCGGGCTTTCCGGAAGCCTTCGAGATGGTCGAGGAAATCCGCCGCCGGCACGGGGGAAGCGTCGCCGCGGTACTGTTCTACGGGTCCTGCCGGCGCACCGGCTGGGTGGAGGACAGCGTGCTCGACTTCTATGCCCTGGTCGACGGTTACCGGGACGCCTATGCCGGCTGGGCGCCGGCCTTTTTCAACTGGCTCTTGCCGCCGAACGTGCACTACGTCGACCTGGAACGGGGAGGCAAGCATATCCGGGCGAAATACGCCGTCTTCTCGATGGCGCAGTTCAGCCGGGGCGCCGGGCCGCAGGCCCTCCTCTCCTCGGTCTGGGGGCGGTTCGCCCAGCCGACCTCGATCCTCTACGCGCGGGGACCGGCGGAGGATGCCGCCGTGCTGGCGGCGCTGGCGCAGTCGGCGCGGACGATGATGGCGAATGCGCGCCCGCTGGTCGGGCCGGAAGCCGGCCCGCGGGCCTTGTGGACCACCGCCTTCAGGGAGAGTTATCGAAGCGAACTCAGGAGCGAGTCGGACGAGCGCTACGCGCATCTCTACGAGGCCTCGGAGGGATTCTACGAGGCGCTGGCCGCCGCCGTCCCCGCTGCGCCGCAGACCGACCGGGCGAGCCTGGAGCGACGCTGGGCCCGGCGCCGGCTGATCGGCAAGCTGATGGCGGTGCTGCGCCACATCAAGGCGGCCTACACCTTCGAGAACGGCCTCGAATACGTGCTGTGGAAGATCGAGCGGCATTCGGGGATCGCCGTCGCCGTCACCCCCTGGCAGAAGCGGCATCCCCTGCTGGCCGCGCCCCGCCTCGCCTGGTCGCTCTACCGCCGCGGCGCCTTCCGCTGAAGCGTCACGCTTCCTTCGCCGTGGCGGCGACGCGGGGAGGATGCACGACCCGGCTGTAGCAGGACATGCGCGGATCGGTGATGAAGCGCCAGACCACCGCCGTCCAGGAGCGGTAGGATTTCAGTTTGTCATACTGTTCCGGCGCCAGTGCATTCAGTTTCGGCAGGTGCGCCCAGGGTACATTGGCGAAGTCGTGATGCTCCACATGGTAGCCCATGTTGAAGCAGACCCGGTTCAACGGCCCGTAGTAGGAGAAGGTGTCCTGGTCGGAATCGGGGGTGTAGTGCTCCTGGATCCAGCGGCCGCCGAGCGGGTGCAGGCCGAGCGCGAAGAAAGTCGAGAGCGCCATGTAGGCGAGCGCGGCAGGGCCGACATAAACCCAGATCAGCACGTCGGCCACGACGACCACCAGCATGTTGGCCACGATCCAGCGGTCGTAGATCGGCATGCCGACCATCCGCTTCAGCTTGTTCGGCCGCAGCGCCTGCGACACCGACAGCAACAGGATCCATATCGCCTTGCGAAGGGTCGAATTGCCGACCAGGTTCGCCTCCCGCTCGCCGACGATGTCGGGGTCCATCACGTATTCGCCCAAGTGGCGGTGATGCAGCAGATGGTATTTTCGGAATGCCATCGCGCTCGGGAACACCAAAGCCAGATCGCAGAGGATGCCGAAGATACGGTTGCCGAGCTTGCCCTCGAACACCAGGTCGTGCGTGCATTCGTGCAGCAGCACGTAGAGGGCATGCGAGATGAAGGCGCCGACCACATAGGCAGCAATCAGGATCGCCCACCAGGGCATCGCGCCGACGAAGGCGCCGATGCCGATCTGCGCCGCCACCAGACCGACCACCCAGGCCGCGGACAGCGGATAGGGCCCCATCAGGCGCTTCACCTCGGGGTGTGCGGCCAGGATCTGGCGCCGGCGCAGCAGATGTTCGGTGTCGGTATTGACCTGGGTATACATGCAGAGCCCTGATCTGCGGCATCCGCCCACAGCCGGGACGATGCCTTCACGGCGATCAGCCGCGCCTGATGCTAGGGCGTATAGAGCGGCGAAGCACCCGATGTCACTCTTTCTCTCGCCGGGGACCGTAGCCGGCCGTCAGTTTCTGCCTTGCGCCATTTAATTGATGCTTGATATATCAGTGATCCAATTCTATACATCATAAATCATGCTCCACCCTGGTAAAAGCAGACCTCTGGCATGATTACCGCTGACCAGCTTCGGGCCGCACGCGCGCTTCTCGGCATCGATCAGCGTCAACTGGCCGCGCTGTGCCGGCTCTCCGTGCCGACCATCCAGCGCATGGAGGCCAGCGACGACGTCATCCGCGGCAATGTCGATTCCCTGATGAAGCTGATCGCCGCTCTGGACGAGGGCGGGATCGAACTGATCGGCGAAGGCGCCGTCAGCCAGGAGGGCGGCCGCGGCGTGCGGCTGCGCGGACCCGCGGGAGGCGGCAAGCCGCTGCCATGAACGCCCCCGCCCTGATGCTCGGCTGTGTGGCCCTGCTCCTGGCAACCGCGGTGCTGGCGGCCGGGATCGGGCGCAAGGCCTGGGCGGTGGCGGTCGTCTACGGGGCGGCGCTGGCCGTCTCGGCGGCGGCACTGGCGGTGGCACTCGCCCAGCTGCTCG
>JALHMN010000125.1 GCA_022844005.1 bacterium
TTACCGGGAACCGCCGCCACCCGACCTCAGGCCGAACTGCGCCGAGGCCGGCATCCTGGGGGCGGTGGCGGGCGTCATGGGCACGCTGCAGGCGACCGAGGTGCTGAAGGAGATCCTCGGCATCGGCGAGAGCCTTTCGGGCCGCCTCCTCCTCTACGACGCGCTCGGCACCACAATCCGCACGATCAGGCTGAAGCCCGATCCTGAATGCCCGCTCTGCGGCCCGCAGGCGAGCATCCGGGATCTTTCCACGCACGCCTGAAATTTCGACGGCTCAGGCGACGACGCCCTGCCGGCGCAGGGCGTCGATCTTCTCGACACCCATGTCCAGCCAGTCCTTCAGCACCGCATCGCTGTCGCCGCCCACCACGGGCACCCGTCCCCCTTCGATCGGCGGCGTATCGGAGAAGACGAGCGGGTGGGCGATCACCGGAACCTTGCCGGCGACCGGATGCTCGACCTCCACGACCCGCCGGCGCACCCGCATGTGTTCGCTATGGACGAGATCGGCGATGCTGTTGATCTTCGAGGAGGGGATGCCCGCCTGGTGCAGGGCTTCCAGAACTTCCGCATGCGGCAGCGAGGCGATCCAGTCGCGGGTGATCTGCTCCACATCCCGGCAATGCTGCATGCGCGGCAGCGTGGTCGCGTAGCGCGGGTCTTCCAGGAGGTCGGCGCGGCCCATCAGCGGGGCGAGGCGATTGAACTGCTCGTCCGTCACCGTCATGACATGGACCCATTCGCCGTCGCCGCATTTGAACGAGTTGGAGGGCGCGATCAGCCGGTCGCGATTGCCGTGCCTCGTCGGCTTCCTGCCCAGTGCCACGGCTTCCGGGACCGCCGTCATCATCATCGAGGCCATGCCGTCGAGGAGGGAGGCCTGCACTTCCTGTCCTCGCCCGGTCTTTTCGCGCGCCTGCAGCGCGATCATCGCCCCCAGCATGGCATGCAGCGCGGTGCTGTAGTCGATAATGATGGTGCCCACCATGGTGGGTGTGCCGTCCGGGTCGCCGGTCATGTCCATCAGGCCGCTCGCCGCCTGGGCGATGGCGTCATAGGCGGGGCGCTCCGCCCAGGGCCCGTCCTGGCCGAAGCCCGAGATGCGCACCAGGATGAGGCGCGGGTTGCGGGCGCTGAGCGTCGCGTAGTCGAGGCCCATCTCCTCCATCGTTCCGGGCTTGAAGTTCTCCACCATCAGGTCGGCCTGGGCGGCGAGATCCTTCAGGACGGCTAGCCCCTCCGGCTTGCGCAGGTCGAGGGCGAGCGAGCGCTTGTTGCGGTTCACCGTCATCGCGAACACGCTGTCGGGGGGGCCGAGAAAGCGATCGATGCCGCGCGCGGGATCGCCGCGGCCGGGCGGCTCCACCTTCACCACATCGGCGCCGTGGTCGCCCAGCAGCATGGTTCCATGCGGTCCGGCGACATAGCGCGACAGATCGAGCACGCGCAAACCTTCAAGCGCCCTGTACATCCCGACGTTTCTCCCGAATCTCCGGCGCTATTCTAGGGCTTGCCCGCCTCGCGAGGTAGCAGCTGCAATTTCTGCCTGTTTTTTTGGCGATGGGCTGAAACGATCACGAACAATGCAATCCGGGCCGGCGCGTGCACCATTTCGCAAGAATCCCGGGACAGATTGTCGTCCGGCGGCCCTCCGCGGTCGCGCTTCAAACGGTTGCGCCGACGCCTGGATCGCCTCCGCCGCGATTGGATCGAAGGACGAGTTGATGAACGCGATGATCCCTTCAGCGATGGCAAAGACGGGCGCGTCGGATGCCGAGACAGGGGATGCCACGCCCGAACGCGTACTGGAACTGGCCGACACCGTCGGCCGGATCGCCGACGAGAAGGGCCGAGCCATCCAGGGCATAACCGGACAGACGAAGATGCTGGCACTGAACGCCGCCATCGAGGCGGCGCGGGCGGGCGAGGCCGGGCGCGGCTTCGCGGTCGTGGCGCAGGAAGTCAAGCACGTCTCCCACGAGGTCGAACGGCTGGCGAGCGAGATGCAGATCCATTTGCACGGCGCGTTGGAAGACCTGCGCACCGTCGGCCAGCGCATGGCGGAGCAGACCCGCGGGCAGCGTCTCATGGACCTTTGCCTGAACGGCATCGAGATCATCGACCGCAATCTCTATGAGCGCACCTGCGACGTGCGCTGGTGGGCAACCGATTCCGCCGTGGTCGAAGCATTGCAGGAACCAAGCCCGGACCGCCTCGCCTATGCCTCGCGCCGGCTCGCCGTCATTCTCGGCGCCTACACCGTCTATCTCGACCTGTGGCTGTGCGGTGCCGATGGCCGCGTGGCGGCGAATGGCCGGCCCGAGCGCTATCCCGGTGTGTGTGGGCTCGACGTGTCGGGTGAGTCCTGGTTCCAGCAGGCGATGCAGACCGGCTCCGGCGACGACTACACCGTCGCCGATATCGCGGCCTGTGCCCCGCTCGGCAACGCGCCGGTCGCCACCTATGCCGCGACCGTGCGCGAGGGCGGCCTCGCCGACGGCCGCATCCTCGGCGTGCTCGGGATTCACTTCGACTGGGGTCCGCAGGCCGAGGCGATCGTCAAGGGCGTCCGGCTGAGCGAGGACGAGGCGCGGCGCTCGCGCGTCATGCTGCTGGACGCGGCGCATCGCGTGATCGCGTCCTCGGATGGCCGCGGCCTTCTCACGGAAACCGTCCCGCTGAAGACCGGTGGGCAGCGCGCCGGCAGCTACATCGATCCGCAGGGGCGCGTGATCGCCTTCCACCTGACGCCCGGTTATGAGACCTATGGCGGGCTGGGTTGGTAAGGCTGCATCGTGCAGGCGCGCTGAGACGTTACTTCGGTCCGCTTTCGTAGACCATCTGCGCCAGCTGCAGCACCTTCTCGCGCGGCAGCGCCGCCGTCAGGCAATAGCCGAACGGGCCGTCGATCCAGTGAAAGGCAGCGACGTCGCGATCCCGGGTGAAGGAGAAGCCGGTGTCCTTGGCCTCCGGGACCACCCGCATGTAGAGGGTCACGCGGCGCTTGGTGTCGTCCTCGTACATGAACTGCGCGGCGGGCTTGCCCTGGTCCGGCAGCAGGCGGCCACCCACCAGCTGGAAGCCGGCCGGGGTCAGGTCGGGCAGGTTGATCGTCTTGCCGAGCTTCTTCGACAGCCAGCGCACCAGGTGCTCTTCCTCCGCCGCCGGCACCTCGACCGGATGGCGCATCTCGGCGGTATAGATCACATAGGCGTCGATGGCGCGTTCGGCGCGGCCCGGGGCCTCGGGTAGGACAACCAGCCGATCGCGGGCAATCCAGCCACCGGCGCCGCCGATGGCGAGCAGGGCCGCCGCCGCGGCCAGCCGCTGCCAGATCGCCGCCCGCGGACGGCCGCGCGCGGCCTGCAGCAGGCGGGTCGGGATTGGTTCCTCCAGCACCTTGTCGAAAGTCGCATGCAGCACCAGGCGCTGTTCGTTCCATGCCCTGACGCGGGTGACGTCCTCGGGATGCTCGTCCAGCCAGACCTGCACCTCGGCCCGGGTGGTATCGTCCAGGTCGCCGTCCACGAAGGCGTGCAGCAGCGTATCGTCGATCGGGCGAGGCGTCATTTGACCCGCCTCAACTGCGTCTGGGCCACGCCGTCGGTCAGCTGCCGCAGCCGCTCGCGTCCGCGGGACAGCCGCGACATGACGGTGCCGATGGGCACGCCCAGCACGTCGGCGGCTTCCTGGTAGCTGAGGTCCTCGAGCCCGATCAGCAGCACCACGGCCCGCTGCTCGGCCGGCAGGATCTGCAGCGCGCGGGCCATGTCGCGGGCCTCGATGCGCACGGTCTGCGCGGCTTCCACCGGGGTGTCCGGTGGTTCCGCCATGCTGTCGCTGCGCCGCCGCTGGGCCGTTCGCGCCTGGCTGATGAAAAGGTTGTGCAGCACCGCGAAAAGCCAACTCCTCAAGCGCGTTCCCGGACGGAACAGATGCAGGCGCGACAGCGACCGTTCGAGGCAGTCCTGCACCAGGTCGTCGGCCGCCGTCGCGTCGCGCAGCAGCGCGCGGGCATAGCGGCGCAGATGCGGGATTTCCGCAACCACGGCACGGCGCATGTCGTCCTGTCCCATGGTGCCGGCGGTCTCGCTGTCTCCTACCGCCATGAACGCCCCCGGGTTGCCGGCTATTCCCGATTCAGAACATGCCCGCGTGGACGCGGTCCGGGGGCGTGTGGCCGTCGACGAAGGTCTTGATGTTGATCAGCACCTTCTCGCCCATGTCGATCCGGCCCTCGATCGTGGCCGATCCCATATGCGGCAGCAGCACGACGTTCGGCAGTTCGAGGAGTTTGGGATTTACCGCCGGCTCGTGCTCGAACACGTCGAGGCCGGCGCCGGCGATCTGTTTGCGCCGCAGCATGCGTGTCAGGGCGTTCTCGTCCAGGATCTCGCCGCGGGCGGTATTCACGATGTAGCTGTGCGCCTGCAGCAGTTCGAGGCGGCGGGCCGAAAGCAGGTGATAGGTGGCCGGGGTATGCGGGCAGTTGACCGAGATGATGTCCATCCGGGCCAGCATCTGGTCCAGGCTCTCCCAGTAGGTCGCCTCCAGTTCCTGCTCGACCGCGCCGGGCAGGCGGTTGCGGTTGTGGTAGTGGATCGACAGGCCGAAGGCGCGGGCGCGGCGCGCCACCGCCTGTCCGATCCGTCCCATGCCGATGATGCCGAGCCGCTTCCCCCAGATCCTATGCCCCAGCATCCAGGTCGGCGACCAGCCCTTCCAGTTGCCTTCGCGCAGCGTCCGCTCGCCCTCGGTGATCCGCCGCGGCACGGCCAGGATCAACGCCATGGTCATGTCGGCGGTGTCCTCGGTCAGGACGCCGGGCGTATTGGTCACGGTGATGCCGCGCTGCCGGGCGCTGGCGAGATCGATATGGTCGACGCCCGTCCCGAAGCTGGCGATCAGGCGTAGGTTCGGATTGGCATGCGCCAGCACGGCGCCGTCGATATGGTCGGTCACCGTCGGCACCAGCACGTCGGCTTGGCGCACCGCCTCGATCAGCTGGCCCTGGGTCAGCGGCTGGTCGTCGGCGTTCAGCCGGGTATCGAACAACTCCATCATCCGCGTCTCGATCGGTTCCGGCAGCTTGCGGGTGACGACGACGATCGGCTTCTTGCGGGTACTCATGGAGGGCGTTCCGTTACCGGCGGATCAGAAGGAATTCGTGCTGTCCGAACCGCTTAGCAGGGTGGGGCCCCCCTGCCAAGCGGCACGCCGCGAAACCGCCCGGGGATCACGCGAATTCCGGCCGGCGGCGGGCCCATGGCCGGGCTGCCTCATAGGCTTCGGCGAGGTCGAGAAGCGTCGCCTCGGCCCCGAATCCCGCCACCCATTGCACCCCCACCGGCATGCCGTCGGGGGCCGGGTCCGCCGGCAGGCTGATCGCCGGATGGCCGCACATATTGACCCAGGCGGTATAGATCGCATGCCCGCGCGGGCCGGTGGGCCGGCCATCGATCACCGTCGGGAAAGGCTCCTCCCGGGGCCAGGGCTGGGCCGCGGCGGAGGGCGTCATGACGATGTCCCAGCGCTCGAACAGGTCCGCGGCTTCCACCCGGAAGGCGTCCAGCGCCAGCAGGATCTCGAGGTGCCGCCAGCCGGGAAGCGCCTCGCCGCGCAGGACCGCCTCGCGATGGAGCGGCATCATCCGTTCGCGATGGCCGGGATTGCGGGCGATCAGCATCGCAAGGCCCACGCCCGCGATATCCGGCCACAGCGCGGCCAATGCTTCCCAGTCGAAGGGGCAGGGGCCGGTCTCGACCCGGTGGCCGAGAGCGGCCAGGGCGCCGGCGGCGGCATCGGCGCTGGCGCGGATCTCCGGCGCCAGCGGCTCGTTGCCGAAGCGCGGCACGTAGAGGATGCGAAGCGGGCCGGCCTTCGCGGGCAGGGCGGGACAGAGAAGGGAGAGGCGATCGCTGCCGTCGGGGCCGGCGATCCGCTCGTAGGCGAGGCGGAGGTCGGCCACCGTGCGGGCGATCGGCCCGATCACCTCCAGGTCGTGCAGGATGGCGGGAAAGCCGTGCCGGCGCGCCACCCGCCCGGTCGAGGGCTTCAGCCCGGCCACGCCACAATGCCCCGCCGGACGGCGGATCGATCCGCCGCCGTCGGTGCCGAGGGCGAGCGGCCCGAAGCCGCTCGCCACCGCGGCGACGGCCCCGCCGCTCGACCCCCCGGGCGTGAGCCGCGGATTCCAGGGATTGCCGGTCGAACCGAAGACCGGGTTGTCGGTAAAGCCGGCCGAGGTGAACTCCGGCACGTTGGTCTTGCCCAGGATGACCGCGCCGGCGGCGCGGAGGCGCGCGACCGGCGTCTCGTCTTCGACCGGAACGTGGTTCTCGTAGAGCAGGCTGCCCCAGGTGCTGCGGAGGCCCGCGACCGGGATGCTGTCCTTGATGCTGACCGGCACCCCGTCGAGCGGTGACAAGGGCGCGCCCGCCTTCCAGCGCGCCGCGCTTTCGCCGGCCGCCCGCCGCGCGCCCTCGGCATCGAGCGTCGGGATCGCGTTCAGCAGCGGATCGATCCGCGCGATCCGCGCCAGCACGGCCTCCACCGCCTCGACCGGCGACAGCGCGCCTTCCCTGTAGAGGGCGCCGAGTTCCCTGGCGGAGAGCAGGCAGGGATCGGTCATCACGCCACCCGGAAGCGTTCGATCGCTTCCGGATCGAAGGTGAAGCCGAGGCCCGGCCGGTCGGGGATCAGGAGGTTGCCCTCGCCGTCCATCTCCATCCTCTCGCGGAAGAGCGGGGCGAACCAGGGCATGTGCTCGGCATAGTTCACGTTGGCGATGGCGCCGCACAGCTGCAGCGACTGTTCGGTGAAGATATGCGGGCTGACCGGGATGCCGGCCGCCTGCGCCATCGCGGCCACCTTCATGAATTCCGAGATGCCGCCGACCCGCTGCAGGTCGGGCATCAGGATGTCGGCCGACGCCCGCTCGATCATGTCGGCGAAGCCCGGCACCGCGTATTCGGTCTCGCCCGAGGCGATCGGCGTGTCGAGCGCGGCGGCGATGCGCGCATGCCCGTCGAGGTCATAGGCCGGCACCGGTTCCTCGAACCAGGTGAGGTTGAGGTGTTCGATCGCGCGTCCCAGCCGGATCGCGTGGTTCACGCTCAGCCCCTGATTGGCATCCGCCATCAGCGCGATCTTCGGACCGATCGCTTCCCGGATCGCCGTCGCGCGCTCGACATCCTCCTCGAAGCGGGGCTTGCCGAAGCGCATTTTCACCGCGCGGAAGCCCTTCGCCACCAGCGCCTTCGCCTCCGCCTGCAGCTCGTCGATGGAGGAGGAGACCCACAGCCCCTCGGAGGCATAGGCCGGCACCTTGCTCCGCATGCGCCCGAGCAGCTGGGCCACCGGCTTTCCTTGCGCCTTGCCGGCGATGTCCCACAGCGCGGCATCGATCGCCGAGAGCGCGAAGATGCTGACGCCCTTGTGGCCGAGGAAGTTGATATCGGCCCACATCGCCTGCCAGATCGCCTGGATGTCGGCGGCCTCCCGCCCCACCACCACCGGCGCGAGGCTCTTCGCCATCGCCTCCAGCACATCGGTGCGCCGCCGCCCGAAGGCGAACATATAGGCCTCGCCGGTCACGCCCGCCTCGGTGTCGAGCCACAGCAGGACACAGTTGACGCCGGCGATGTGGTGGATCGCGGTGCGGATCGGCCGCTCGAACGGCACCTCCACCTGGGCCGTGCGCAGACCGGTGATCTTCATGATGTCTTCGTCTCCGTCTTGCGATCCCAGCCCCACCAGTCGCATAGCGCCTCGCCCATCACGAGGCGCCGGTCGGCCGCGTTCAGCCAGGGCAGTTCCTCGGTGAACATGCTTATGCACTGCCGCCACGAGCAGGGCATCTTCGAGATGTCGGTGCCCCAGAACATGCGGTTCGGGCCGAAGGCATCGAACACCTGCTTGAGCCAGCCGTGCATGGTGACGAAGGGGTAGGGACCGCTCGCATAGCCGGGCACCCCGGTCGCCTTCACCGCCACGTTCGGGAACTTCGCCAGCGCCAGCAGTTCCGGCATATGCGCCATCGCCGCATCATCCTTCAGCGTGGTGAAGCCGCCGCGCCCGCCCAAATGATCGATGGTGAGCCTCAGGCCCGGATGCCGCTCGGCGATCCGCCCGATGAGCCTGAGCGAATCCGTCGCCAGCACCGCCACCGGAACGCCGGCCGCTTCCGCTGCCACCCACAGCCAGTCGATCGACCCGTCCTCCAGCCGCTGCCGCTCGGCCTCGTGCATGAAGACGAAGCGCAGCCCCAGCATGCCCGGCTGCTGGCGCCAGCCGGCGATCCGCCCCGCCGATGCCGGGTCGTCGAGCGGCAGGGAACCCATGACGGCGAAGCGTCCCGGCCAGTCGCGCGCCGCGCGGAAGGCCATTTCGGTCGAGCCGGGGTCCCAGCCCGGCGGATGGATCACGGCGGCGTCCACGCCCGCCTCGTCCATCAGCCCGATCGCCTCTTCCGGCGTGAAGGAGGTCACCTGCCAATGCGCGGCATTGCTCGGCAGGCCGGTGCCCCAGAGGTGGATCTGCGCATCGACGATCCGCATCAGTGGAACACCCGCCCGGAATCGATCACCACCGTCTGCCCGGTCATCGTCCCGGTGCGGCACATGGCGACGACCATATCGGCGCAGTCCTCCTTGTCGGCCGGCTTCTTCAGGATCGCCGCCGCGGCCGCGCGCTCGATGAAGTCGGGCTTCAGGTTGGCGGTCGCGCGCGTGCCCTCCAGCAGTCCCGGCGCCACGCAATTGACCAGCACCTCGGGCGCCAGCGCCACCGCCATGCAGCGGGTGAGGTGGATCAGCCCTGCCTTCGACACCGCATAGGCGATCGACGATCCCTGCGGCCCGAGGCCGGCGACCGAAGAGATGTTGACGATGCGCCCGGCCCCTTGCGCCTTCATCAGCGGCGCCACGGCCTTGGTGAGCTGCATCGGCCCGGTGAGGTTGACCGCCATGATCTTCTCCCACACCTCGCTCGTCAGCGCGTCGAGATCGGCGAAGGGGATCGCCTTGTTGTAGGCGGCGTCGTTGACCAGGATGTCGAGCCGCCCGAAGCGCTTCGCCACCTCGGCCACCAGGCGCTGCACCGCCGCCGCGTCGGTGATGTCGCAGCCGAAGGCGGCCGCGTTCACCTGGTGCCGCGCCGCCAACCCGCGCGCCACGTCCTCGGCCTGTTCGCGGCTCTGCGCGTACATGACGGCGATATGCGCGCCTTCGCGGGCGAGGGCCTCGCAGATCCGCTGCCCCAGCCCGCCATTGCCGCCCGTCACCAGTGCCACCGCACCCTTGAGTTCCATGCTCCGTCCTCCCCTGTTGGCGAGAAGACTAGACCAACCCTCTGCTAGGATGCCCGCTGAAAAGCGCGAGGGGAGGGACGGCCATCATGCAGAAGCCACTCGGCGGCAAGACCGCCATCGTCACCGGGGCGGGAAAGAACATCGGCCGCGCCATCGCCCTCGCTCTCGCAGAGGACGGTGCCGCCGTGGTGGTGAACGGCCGCGGCGACCAGGCCGCCATCGATGCCGTCGCCGCCGAGATCCGCGACAAGGGCGGCAGCGCCACCGCCGTCCTCGCCGACGTCGCCGACGAGGCCGCGGTCGCCCGCCTCGCCGACCGGGCGCTCGCCGCGCATGGCGGCATCGACATCGTGGTCTCCAACGCCGGCCTCCGCCGTCAGACGCCCTTCGAGAAGATGAGCTTCGCCGAATGGCGCGAGATCATGTCGGTCGCCCTCGACGGCGCCTTCCTGCTGGCCAGGGCAACCGTGCCGCACCTGATCGCTCGCGGCGGCGGCGCCTTCATCGCCATGAGCGGCATCTCGCACCATGTCGGCACCGCCAACCGGGCGCATGTGAACGCCTCCAAGGCGGGCCTCGAGGGGCTGGTGCGCGGCCTTGCCGTCGAACTGGCGCCGCACCGGATCCGCGTCAACGCCGTCGCGCCCGGCAGCATCGACACCGCCCGCGGTGCCTCCGCCGGCGTGCTGCCGTCAAACCTCGGCGCGGGCGACATCCCCTTGGGGCGCCAGGGCAGCGTGGAGGAGATCGCCGCCATGGTGCGCCTCCTCGCCGGTCCGGGCGGCGCCTATGTCACCGGCCAGACCATCCACGTCAACGGCGGCAAGTTCCTGGGCAAGTGAGGGGGTAGCACGCGTCATGCCGATCTTCGACAACGGTCCCGTCCGCATCCACTATGCCGAGACCGGCGCCGGCACGCCGCTCTTGGTCATCCCCGGCGGCGGCCTGAACGCCACCATGGCGAACCTGACCGAGGCCGCGCCCTTCAACGCGATGGAAGAGTTCAAGGCCGGCTACCGCTGCATCGCCGCGGATCTGCGCAACGCCAATGCCGGCCAGTCCTCCGGTCCGCTCGAACCCGGGCGGCCGTGGGATTCCTACACCGACGATCACCTGGCCCTGATGGATCACCTCGGGATCGACCGCTTCGCGGTGCTGGGCTATTGCATCGGCGGCCCCTTCACCTGGAACCTGATCCGCCGCGCGCCGGACCGGGTGATCGCCGCCGTGCTGGTCCAGCCCTCGGGCTCGCGCCCCGAGGCGCGCGACATGTTCTACGACAACAACATGAAAGGCTGGGGCCCGCAGCTCTGCGCCCGGCGGCCGGAGATCGCGATGGCCGAGGTCGACGCCTTCCTCACCCGCATGTACCGCACCGATCCGGATTTCGTCTTCACCGTCACCCGCGATTTCGTGCGCAACTGCCCGACGCCGGTCCTCATCCTCCCCGACGACATCCCCGCGCATCCCTACGCGGTCGCCATGGAAGCCGCGCTGCTGGCGCCGAACGGACAGGCGAGCCTCTATCCCTGGAAGGACCCGCCGGAGCGCCTGCCGCTTGCGCTCCGCCACGTCCGCACCTTCCTGCGCGCGCATGCCCCGGCGGCTTGAGCTAGACTTGGACCAGACGGAAGGGAGAACCGCCATGCCCGACTACATTCCCCCCGCGCTCGACTGGGTGCGCGAGCAGGTCGAACTCTACGAGAAGTCCGGCGGCACCGAAGGCACCACGCTCCGGGATTCAGGCCTCCCCTGCATCATCGTCACCCACATGGGCAACAAGACCGGCGCGGTGCGCAAGATCCCGGTGATGCGGGTGAAGGTGGGCCAGGGCTACGTGCTGGTCGGCTCCTATGGCGGCCGCCCGAAAGACCCGGTCTGGGTCCACAACCTCCGCGCCAACCCCGACGTTACGATCCGCGACAGGACCGAGGTCACCAAGATGCGCGTGCGCGAGGTCGAGGCCGACCCGGAGCGAAAGCGCCTGTGGGACGCGGCGGCGGCCGCCTATCCGCCCTATACCGAGTACCAGGCGAAGACGGAACGCAGGATCCCGGTGTTCATCGCCGAGCCGGTGTAGATGTGACAGCGAGAGCGGCTGCGGATCATCTCGGTGCGCCGGGTACGGAATGGGGTCAGAGTCAATTTCGACGCCTCGTCGCCGGCCCGCCTCGGAGTTGCCCCGCCGGAACAATTCGGGCAATATGACCACCGGTAGTCAATTGTCGGTGCGACAATGAAGGAACTCCAGCTCAAGGACGCCAAGGCTACCCTTTCCGCCGTCGTCGATCGCGCGGTCGCGGGGGAGCCGACCGTCATCACCCGCCACGGCCGCAAGGAAGCGGTGCTGGTTTCCTTCGACGAATGGCAGCGCGCCTTGAAGGTGCCGAGCTTCGCCGACCTGCTGCTCGCCTTTCCGGGCGATCCCGAGGACATCCCCGAGCGGTCGCGCAAGCCCGCGCGCGCTTCGCGGAGAAGCGGTCTCTGACCTCGTATCTGCTCGACACCAACATCGTTTCGGCCGACGCGCCGGCCAAGCGGCGCGTCGATGCCGGGGCCTTTGCCACCTGGATGCGCGGGAACGCCGACCGCCTCTACCTCTCGACCGTCACCGTTGCCGAGATCGAGGCCGGCATTACCCGCGCGATCAGGATCGGCGCCTCCACCAAGGCGGAACGGCTGCGTCACTGGCTCGACGCCGTGGAGTATTTCTACGCTGGCCGCATTCTGCCCTTCGATATCGAGGCGGCACGCGCGGCGGGTGCGATCCTGGACCGGGCGCGGGCGCATGATCCCGGTTTCGAAGACATCGCCATCGCCGCCACGGCAGCGGCACACGGCCTCACGATCCTCACCGCCAACGAGCGTCATTTCGCAGCCCTCGGCGTGCCGCATGCCAATCCGTTGAAGCGGCTTCCCGGCGGTTGAGGCGCCTACCAGAAAAGGGGTCGGAGTCGCTTTCGGCCGCCGCGCCTCACGCCCAGCGCGCCCGGTCCTCGCTGTCCGCCGCGGTGAGGAGCGTCGCCGTGCTCACCACCGTCCAGTCGCAGAGGTCGTAGCGGCGGCTCAAGGTATCGCGCACCGCCTGCTCGGCCTCGCCTTCCGGCAGCTTCGAGCGTTCCCACATGGCGAGGCTCGGCCGCCGCGTCAGCAGCAGGCT
>JALHMN010000126.1 GCA_022844005.1 bacterium
TCGGTGATCGGCATGGACAAGGCCGAACCCCTCAACCGGTTCATGCGCAAGATCCCCGGCGGCAAATTCGAACCGGCGAGCGGCGAGGCCACGCTCTGCGGCGTCTTCGTGGAGACCGACGACAAGACCGGCCTCGCGCTCCGCATCGAGCCGGTGCGGGTGGGCGGCCGGCTGAAGGAGAGCCTGCCGACGGTGTGATTGTCTTTCCTCTCCCTGGGGGAGAGGGTGGCGGCGAAGCCGACGGGTGAGGGGCACGCTCTACGGTGAATCACCGGAAGCGGCGCCCCTCATCCGCCCTTCGGGCACCTTCTCCCCCAGGGAGAAGGAAGTGAAAAAAGTGGGAGGAAGCAATGCGTGGTCTTCGGGGTAAGAACGTGATCGTCACCGGTGCGGCGAGCGGCATCGGCCGTGCCGTGGCCGAGCGGCTGGCCGAGGAGGGGGCGGCCGTCGCCATCCTCGACCTGAACAAGGACGGCGCCGAGACGGCGGCCGGATCGATCCGGCAGGCCGGGTTGAAGGCGGCGGCCTACGGCGTCGACATCACCGACTATGCCGCGGTGGCGGCGGCGGTGGCCGCCTTCGAGCAAGCGGCCGGACCGGTCGAGGGCCTGGTCAACAACGCCGGCTGGGACAAGGCCGGGCCTTTCGCCAAGTCGAGCCCGGCCGACTGGAAGAAGATCGTCGACATCAACCTCTACGGGCCGCTCAACGTGACGCACGCGGTGCTGCAGGGCATGGCGGCAAGGGGCAAGGGGCGGATCGTCAACATCGCCTCGGACGCGGGCCGCGTCGGCTCCTCGGGCGAGGGAGTCTATTCGGCCTGCAAGGGCGGCATCATCGCCTTCGGAAAGACCCTGGCGCGCGAGCACGCCAAGGCCGGCATTTGCGTCAATACCGTGGCGCCGGGGCCGACCGATACGCCGCTCCTCGCCAGCTTTGATCCCTCCGGCAAGCTGCCCGAGGCGCTGAAGGCCGCGATCCCGATGCGGCGGCTGGCGCAGCCCTCGGACTATCCGGGCATCATCGCCTTCCTGCTCTCGGACGACGCCGCCTTCATCACCGGCCAGGTGATCAGCGTCTCGGGCGGCCTCACCATGCACGGCTAGGCAGCGCGACCGCTCGACATCAAACGGCAATCGAATCGATACGAAACTGCCATAGGATCGTAGCCAACGCGCGCCAGAACGGCCTCCGCCAAGGGAACCCGGGGGTCTGACATGACGGAGCAGGTGGAATCGGCGGCAACGCAGAACGCGGAGGTTCGGCTGTCCGACGGTGGGGTAACCACGATGTCCCTGCTGTCGCTGCATCGGGAATGGTTGAGAATGTGGTTTCATTTCTCGCCGCTCGCGCCCGTCGCCAGGGTCTGGCTGCAGACCCCTCTCGATCCGGCCGAGCGGCTGGAGGGGCTGTTCGACCTCGGGCACAAGACCAGCACTGCCCTTGCCGATGCCGGCCGCATCGCGGCTCATACCGCGGACCGGATGGCCGCCGGAAGCAAGATCATGCTGGGCCTGTCGCTCGAGCCCGTGGTTCGGGCGTTGCGGGGCGATTTCATCCCGCGCTGACACATGCCCGGCAGGCGGGGCCGCTTCAGGCGGCCTTTTCCTCCAGGACGGCGAGCGCTGCCAGCAAGGAATCCGGCGTTTCCGCGCGCACCGGGACAAGGCCGGCGTAAATCTGCCCCTCATTGCCGTCCAGGGTGATCGTGTCGCCCTCGACGAAGGACCAGGAGCCGATCGTGCCGCCGGTCGGCTCGAGGCGCAGCGCCGTGCAAGCGACCAGGCAGATCTTGTCCATCTGTCGCGCGACAACGGCTCCATGCGAGGTGCGATTGCCCTTGGCGGTGAGGATGCCGACGGCGGCAGCCATGCCGCCGACATCGTCGGTGGCGATATCATTGCGTATGAGAATGACCGGGCCGTCTCCCGCCATCCGTTCCGCGGCGGCGCTATCGAGCGCGATCCGCCCCGCGACGACGCCCTGGCTCGCCGGGATGGCGGTTCCGACCGGCCGGGCGTCGCCGGGATCGATGCGGTGACGGACCAGACGCGACGGATCGATCTGCGACACCCGTCGACGTGCCTCCGCGGGTGCGATCAGGCCTTCGGACGCCATCTCGACCGCCATGCGCAGGCTCGCCCAGGGCGAGCGCTTTGCATCGCGGGTCTGCAACAGGTAGAGCCGCCCGTTCTCGATGGTGAACTCGAAATCCTGGGCATCGCCGAAGGCGGCCTCCAGCCGGTCGGCGATGGTCAGCAATTCGGCATGGCTGGCCGGCAGCAGGCGCTCGAGCAGGTCGCGCGATCCGGCCTCGCCGCGGCCGGACACCACGTCCTCGCCCTGGCCGTTGGCGACATAGTCGAGATAGAGCCCACGAGCGCCGGAGGCGGGATCGCGGGTGAAGCCGACGCCCGAACCCGAAGTGCTGCCCGCATTGCCGAACACCATGCGCTGCATCGTCACCGCCGTCCCGGGCAGATCGTCGAGTCCGTGCATCCGCCGGTAGGTGACGGCGCGCGGCGCCTGCCAGGAGCGCAGCACCGCGTCGACGGCGGCGGCGAGCTGTACCGCCGGATCCTGGGGAAAGGCTGTGCCGGTTGCATCGGCGAAAACCTGCGCCAGCCTGCGCACCAGGGCGCGCAAGGTCAGCGTGTCGAGTTCAGCGAGGTTGGCCGCGCCGGTTTCCGCCAGCGTCTCGGCGATCGGCGCCTCGAAGACGGCCGGCGTGACGCCGAACACCGTCTCGGCGAACTGCTGGATCAGGCGGCGATAGCAGTCCCATGCCAGCCGCGGATTGCCCGTCATCGCGATCAGACCGGGCAGCGTGCGGTCGGAGAGGCCGATGTTGAGCAGGGTCTCCATCATGCCCGGCATCGAGGCCGCGGCGCCCGAGCGGACCGAGAGCAGCAGCGGCGCGCGGTCGCTGCCGAAGCCGAGGCCGGTCCGCCGCTCCAGACCGGCGACCTCCTGCATCAGTGCGGTGCGCAGCGCCTGGCCGGCATCGCCCGCGCGGCAGAAGTCGGTTGAGAGGATGAAGCCCGCCGGCACCGGCAGGCCGAGGGCGGCGAGCTTCAGCAGGTTGAAGCCCTTGTTGCCGGCGCTCTCGCGGCCGGCCGCCGCCGGCAGTTCCGCATTCGGCTCGATGGCAAAGACGCGCATCGCTTCAGCCCCGCAGCCGTTCCGCCAGCGCCAGGTCGGAGAGGGTGAGACCCGTGCGCAGGAGGTGATCGCCGGCTTCTTCCAGGTGATGGGCAACGGCGGTGACGACAAACAGCCGGCGCGGATCGCCGTCGACCGCCGCGGCGATCACCTCGCGCTCGGCCTCGTCGGATGCATGCTCCATGCTCCGCAGCCGCTCCACGCATTCGAGCAGGACGCGGATGTCGGTGCGGTCCTGCACCCGGTGCAGATGGCGCACCGCATGGAACGCGCGGATGCAATCCTGTATCGCCGACACCACCAGTGCCGACAGGCGCAGCAGCGGGTCGCGCGAGGGCGAGCTGTCGCTGCCGTAGACGAGGCCCAGATGGAACATCGCGTCTTCCAGCGCGTCGGCCGCATCCTCCAGCGCATCGACCGCGCGCCGCCACAGCGCGCCGTCCGGCAGGCCCTCCGCCAGATGGCGGACACGCATGACCAGCCGGTCGGCGTCGCTCTCCCAGGTCTTGGCTCGGCGGGCGCGCAGCGTGTTGAGCGCCGGCGTCTCGCTGCCCGCCCGCACCAGCGCCTCGTGCACGAGGTTGGCCATGTCGAGCGTCAATGCAGCATGGTCGCAGGTGAGATCGAGCATGCGGTCGAAGACGCTTTCCATCCGCGCGATCAGGTCGGCGCGGACGATGTCGGCGATGGCTCCGGCCGAGCGGCCGGCACGGAGGCCTTCGCTGGCTGTCTGAAGGACGTTCCGGAGGAATTCCAGCGCGGCTGGCTCGCCAATCAGCTCGCCCAGGCGCTCGCCGCCGCCGGCACCGGTGCGGCGCACGGCCTCGATGGCGTCGAACAGCAGGCGCTCGCCCCCCAGCACGAGGTAGGCCCGGTGCCCGAAACCATTGTCGGCCGCCCAGTCCAGCAGCGCGATGGCATCTCCCTTGGAGACGAAGGGACGCAGGCTCTTGCGAGCTTTGTTCCAGTCGATCAGGAAGGCGAGGCCGGCGCCGAGCGCCTCCAGGGCCTGCTGCAGCACGGACTCGTCGGCGGCCTGAAGACTGCCGACGGTCATGTAGAATTCCTCCTCCTCGAGCCCGGTGGCCCGGTGCGTGCGGGTCTGCGACCAGTCGACCGGGAAGTCCCGCAGCCGGTCCTGGAAGAAACGCAGCCGGCGCGCATGCACGTCGGTATAAGTAACGGTGAGCAAGCGGCCTTCCACGTGAATGACGATCACATGGGCATCGGTGGTGCCGATGTCGTTCTGGATGATCAGGCGGTCGCCGGCACGGGTCGCGGTGGTGGCGAGACCCGGATGGCCGAAGACCAGAGGTGCCGTACGGTTGACCCCGCGCATGAAGGCGGCAACGACGGCACGATCAGGCTCGGCCAGGCGATAGGCGCGGGCGCCGTCGATGCGCTCTTCGGCGAGGCCGGCCTGCAGTTGGTTGATCGCTTTGTGCAGGTCCATGACCAGGAGGTGGATCGAGTCCGGACCATCGCGCCGGGCCAGGGTCAGCGCCGGGAGGAGGGCGGCGGGCACGATGTCGTCGGCAATGCCAACGGCGGCCAACAGCTCCTCGCGGCGCGCGATGAAGGCGGCGGCGCCGGTGCCGAGCGGAGCCATCATGGCGTCCAATTCTTCGGTCAATTGCCGCGGCAGTGCCGAGGCTCCGGCCAAGCGATAGCCAGATCCTGCCTTGCGCACGCTGCGAAGCGCTTCGTCGAAGCGTGCATCGGCGATGCCCGCGGCACGGCGCTCCCGGCTCAGGTCCGGACGCGGCGCGTCAGGCGTGTCGGCGGCGGCCGCCGCCGCCTGCAGCCAGCTCAGGATGAATTTCAGCCGATCGTTGGCGGCCAGCGCGCGCGCCACCAGATCGGGCAGCAACAGCGCCTGTTCGCCCAGAACCGCGGCGATCTTGGATTTCTCTGACATCGAACGTGAGGCTAGGCCCGGTCGATGACAGTTCTGCAACGAGCGCTGCGGCCTGGCGTCGCGGCGCCGATATTGCGCTAAGGCGCGGTGCCGATGCCGCCGAGGATCATCGCCGTCGCTTCCTCGGCCACGGCGGAGACCGGCTTCCTTCCCGGCTTGTACCATTCGGTGGCGTAGTTGAGCGTGCCGAGGATCAGCATGCGCATGAGGCCGAGGTCGGCGCCGGTGCGGACGGCACCGGTCTGCTTGCCGAACTGCAGCAGGCCCTGCCAGATCTCGCCGTATTCCTCGCGCAAGGGCCAGACCCGCGCCCGCACGTCCGCCGGCACCTGGCCGATGATGCGGATATCGGCCGAGGTGTAGTCGGTCAGGCTCAGGAGCGTGTCGAGATGGGCATGGACCGCGACTTTCAGCCGGTCGCGGAAGGAGGCATCGGCGGGCAGTTGCGCGAGGCGGCTCTTCACCGCCTCCAGCACCAGCGTGGTGCCGATGCGCAGAACCTCCTCGACCAGTTCCTCCTTCGAGCCGAAGTGATAGTAGAGGCTCGCGGTCTTCAGGCCGGCCGCGTCGGCGATGTCGTTCAGCGTGGTGGCGGCGTAGCCGTGCTCGCGGAAGATGCGCGCCGCGGCATCCAGCACCCGCTCGCGCGTCGCCGCCGACTTCTTCTGCACCGTCCCGATCGCACCCAAGGCCGCCGCTCCACGCTTGACGATGTCCATTTTCTAACTAACATTAGATAGAAATCAAGCGTGCCGTACGGGCCGATCCGCCTGTCGGGAGGATAAGAGCATGCAGCATTCGGTTCAGGTGGAAGAAGTGCGCCGGCTGTTCGATCTGATGGCCCGTGGCACCACGCATTTCGCGCCCGAGTTGTGGCACGAGCCGGCCGATGTCTATTCCGACCCGAAGCGGCTGGTGGTGGAACGCGAGCGCCTGTTCCGCGGTCATCCGATCGCGGTCGCCATGTCGGCCGACCTGCCCAAGCCCGGCGACTGGATGACCGAGGACCTGGGGCCGGCGCCGCTGTTGCTGGTGCGCGCGCCCGATGGAGCGGTGAAGGCCTTCCTCAATGTCTGCCGGCACCGCGGCGCCCGCGTCGCCGACGGCAAGGGTTCGAAGGCGAAGCGTTTCACCTGCCCCTATCACGCCTGGACCTACGATACGCAGGGCAACCTCGTCGCGGTGCCGGAGCAGAACGCCTTCGAGGGCATGGACTGCGCGACCCGCGGCCTCACGCCGCTCCCGGTGGTGGAACGCCACGGCAGCATCTTCGTGCGCTTCGACCCGACGGCGACGCTCGCCCCCGAAGAGACCTTCGGCGCGCTCGACGAGCAGTTCGCCACCTACGGCTTCGGCGACTACCACCTCTACGAGCGCCGCACGGTGACGGTGCCGATCAACTGGAAGCTCGTCGTCGACGGCTTCCTCGAGGCCTATCACCTGCGCGCGCTGCACAAGAAGACGGTGGAGCCGATCTTCCTGTCGCGGCACTGCACGGGCGACACCTTCGGCAACCACGTGCGCATGATCATCCCGCGCCGGTCGTTCCCGCAGATGAAGGACCAGCCGGAACAGAGCTGGGACCTGATCCGCCACACGGCGATCGTCTACGTGCTGTTCCCCAATACCGTCTTCGTGGTGCAGGGCGACCACCTGGAGACCTGGCACTGCTATCCGTCGGGCGACAAGACCGACGAATGCACCTTCCACCTGGGTTTCTACATCCCCGAACCCGCCACCACCGACAGCGCCCGGCGGCACTGGGACAAGAACATGAACCTCGTGGTCGACACCGTGCTGGCCGAGGACATCCCGACCTCGCGCGGCATCCAGGAGGGATCGAGTTCCGGCGCGCAGACGCATCTCGTCTTCGGACGGAACGAGCCGGCGCTGATCGGCTATCACCGGGCGCTCCGCGACGCGCTCGCCGCATAGGGGACCTGCCATGCCCGTGCAGCGCTACGACGCCATCATCATCGGCGCCGGCATGTCCGGCATGTACCAGCTGCACCGCCTGCGCGAGTTCGGCATGTCGGTGCGGGTGTTCGAGGCGGGCGGCGACGTGGGCGGCACCTGGTACTGGAACCGCTATCCCGGCGCGCGCTTCGATTCGGAAAGCTGGTCCTACGGCTATTCCTTCTCGCCCGAGGTGCTGAAGGAATGGGAGTGGAGCGAGAACTTCGCCGCCCAGCCCGAGACGCTCGGCTACCTGAACTACATCGCCGACAAGTTCGCGCTGAGGCGCGACATCCAGTTCGATACCCGCGTACTGCGCGCCAGCTATGACGAAGCGGCGGCGGAGTGGGAGGTCGAGCTGTCGGACGGCGGCCGGGCCCGCGCGCGCTTCCTGATCACCGCGCTCGGCCCGCTCTCGGTGCCGACCATGCCGAGCATCGACGGGGTCGACAGCTTCCGGGGGGAGAGCTTCCACACCGGCACCTGGCCGCATCATCCGGTCAGCTTCGAGGGCAAGCGCGTCGCCGTGATCGGCACCGGAGCCACCGGCGTCCAGACCATCCAGGAAGTGGCGAAGACCGCCGCCCATCTCACCGTCTTTCAGCGCCGGCCGAACTGGTGCGCGCCGCTCCTGAACAGCCCGATCGACGCCGAGGGACAGAGGCAGATCAAGGCGCGCTATCCGGAAATCTTCGCCGCCTGCCGCGACAGCCACGGCTCCTTCATCCACAAGGCCGATCCGCGCAAGGCGCTGGACCTGAGCCCGGCCGAGCGCGAGGCCTTCTGGGAGAAGCTCTACGGCGAGCCGGGCTTCGGCATCTGGATGGGCAACTTCCGCGATGTGCTTTCCAACCAGGAGGCGAACGATCTCCTCACCGACTTCATCGCGAAGAAGATCCGTGCACGGGTGAAGGATCCCGCGCTCGCCGAGAAGCTGATCCCGAAGGACCACGGCTTCGGCACCCGGCGCGTGCCGCTCGAGACGAAGTATTACGAGGTCTACAACCAGCCGAACGTGACCCTGGTCGACCTCGGCGAAACGCCGATCGAGAGGATCACGCCGACAGGAATCAAGACCGCGGCGGCCGAGCTTCCCTTCGACATGATCATCTATGCCACCGGCTTCGACGCGGTGATCGGCGGCTTCAACAAGCTCGACATCCGCGGGGCGGGCGGGCGCAGCCTGGAGGAGAAGTGGGCCGAGGGCCCGCGCACCTATCTGGGCCTCCAGGTCGCGGGCTTCCCCAACATGCTGACCCTGGTCGGCCCTCACAACGCGGCGACCTTCTGCAACATTCCCCGCTGCATCGAGCAGAACGTCGACTGGGTCACCGGCCTGATCGGGTATATGCGACAGCACAACTACACGACCGTGGTGCCCAGCAGCGCCGCCGAGGATGCCTGGACCGCGCATGTGATGGAGACGGGCGAGCGCATGCTGTTCACCAAGGTCGACAGCTGGTTCATGGGCATCAATTCGAATATCCCGGGCCGGCAGAAGCGCACCTTCCTGCTCTATGCCGGCGGCGCGCCCGCCTATCGCGAACGTTGCGACGAAGTGGCGGCCAAGGGCTATGAGGGCTTCGTCTTCACCGAAGGCACCCGTGCCGCCGCCTGAACACTTTCACCGCGTCAGAGGAGCGATCCCCATGCATGTCGGCATGACCACCTTCTTCCAGAACCTCGGTGCCCATTCCGACGCGCAGGTCTATGCGCATGAGATGGCGATGGCGGAACTGGCCGAGCCGATGGGCTTCGATTCCATCTGGTCTGCCGAACACCATTTCGACAACTACACCATGTGCCCGAACGTGGCCCAGTTCCTGACCTGGATGGCCGCCAAGACAAGCAAGGTGAAGCTCGGCTCCATGGTCATGGTGCTGCCCTGGCACGATCCGGTACGGGTGGCCGAAGAGATCTCGGTGCTGGACCATCTGTCGGGCGGGCGCGTCATCCTCGGGATCGGCCGCGGCCTCGGCCGCATCGAGTTCGAGAATTTCCGCCTCGACATGAACGAGAGCCGCGAGCGCTTCACCGAATACGGCGCCGCCCTCCTCAAAGCGCTGGAGACCGGCTGGATCGAATCGAACGGCACCCACTACAAGCAGCCGCGCGCGCAGATCCGCCCGACCCCGATCAAGAGCTTCCGCGGCCGCACCTATGCGGCGTCGGTCTCGCCGCAGTCGCTCGAGATCATGTGCAAGTTGGGCGTCGGCCTCCTCGTCATCGCCCAGAAGCCCTGGGAGACGACGGTGAAGGAACTCGCCGACTATCGCGAGCGCTACACGGCGGTGAACGGCACCGAGGCGCCGAAGCCCTTGATCGCGAGCTTCGTCGCCGTGCACGAGGACGAGGCGGTGGCGAAGGAGATGTTCGAGAAGTACATCCGCGGCTACAGCCGCTCGGCGCTGGAACATTACGAGTTCCACAACGAGGGCCTCGCCGACATCAAGGGCTACGAGTACTACGGCAAGCTGGCGCAGAACATCAAGAAGCACGGCATGGACGCCTTCGTCAGCTTCCTGTCCGAACTGCAGGTTTGGGGCACGCCCGAGCAGGTCTACGAGAAGATGCTGTCGCATCACCGCATGGCCGGGACCGCCGGCTGCATGGCGGCCTTCTCCTACGGCGGCATGCCGCATGAGATGGCGCGGGCGAATCAGCGCCTGTTCGTCGAGAAGGTGCTGCCGCGCCTGCAGGCTGTGAAGGTGGATGTCGAGGTCGGCGCCGGGGCGCCGCTGGAACTGGCGGCGGAATAGCCGCCCCTCCCAAATGGGAACTCTACAAAATGAAGGATGTCGGCGGCCTTTACCATAACGCCGCCGTGATCATGCAACCTGTTGATTAGAAAGGCAAATTTTCTTTGGCATGAGCGATGCTAAAGCGGTTCCCGCAGTGCATTTGGAAACGGGAGCCCTGATATGGCCTTACGAGGATCTACAGTCGCCGTGGCCTTCGGCCTTGCCGCCTGGAGCACCGCACCCGCGACGGCCGCGCCCTGTCTTGGGGTCGCCTTCGGCGCCGCCTTCACATCGTCCTATACCTGCAACGACCTGGGCCAGCCCGCGGGTGTTCCCGGTGCGCTCGGGGGCATCACCTTCCTCGACAACGACACCGTCCTGGTCGGCGGTGCCGCGAATGGCAGTACCGGCGCCATCTATGCGATCGACGTCGTGCGCGGCGCCGGCAACCACATCACCGGCTTCAGCGGCACGTCGAGCATCTATGCGACGGCACCCTTCATCGATGGCGGCCTCGCTTTCGGTCCCGGCGGTGTGCTCTTCGCCACCGGCTATCCCAACAACACGCTGCTGCAGTACAAGCCCGGTAGCACAACGCCCGACAAGATCATCGACCTGAGCAGCCTTGTCGGCACCGACGTCGGCGGTTCGGTCGGCACGCTCACCTTCGTGCCCACCGGTTTCGCCGGTAGCGGCCAGATGAAGCTCGCCAGCTATCTGACCAGCCAATGGTACACGGTGACCCTCACGACCGACGGATCAGGCACCTTCGACGTCACCGTGACGCTCGAGACCACGATCCAGGGCGGGCCCGAAGGCATCGTCTATGTGGATGCGGCGAACGATGGCTTCACCGCCGACAGCGTACTGGTTTCCGAGTGGGCGGCCGGCAAGGTCGGCGCCTATGAGATCGATGCCAATGGCGACCCGATCCTGGCGAGCCGCATCGACTTCCTCTCCGGCCTGAGCGGGGCCGAAGGTGCCGTGATCGATCCGCTGACCGGTGACTTCATCTTCTCCACCTTCGGCGGCGGCGACCGGGTGCTGGTCATCAGCGGCTTCGATGCACCGCAGCCGCCCATCGGCGTGCCGGAACCGGCGACATTGCTTCTCCTGGGAGGAGCGATGATCGGCATCGGCCTTCTGCGCCGGCGCCGGTCCTGACCGGGGGCGGGGGCGCGCGCCGCCATGCCGGCGGCGTGCGCCCTTCAGCCCTCGCCCGACAGTTTCAAGCCGAGGATGCCGGCCGCGATCAGGCCGATGCAGAGGAGACGGGCCGGCGCGGCACTCTCCCCGAAGACGAGAATGCCCACCAGCACGGTGCCGATGGCGCCGATGCCGGTCCAGACCGCATAGGCGGTGCCGAGCGGCAGGGTCTTCATGGCGAGGCCGAGCAGGCCCACACTCAGAATCATCGAGACGAGCGTGAGCGCGGCGGGGAGAGGGCGCGACAGGCCCTCTGAAACCTTGAGCCCGGTGGCCCAGCCGATTTCCAGCAGTCCGGCGGCGAAGAGGATGACCCAGGCCATGACGGCCTCCTTCGTGGATGCCGGCAGGGTCGTCCCCACCCGTGTGTCGGGAAATGCCGGGTCGTCCCGGCGAGAACCTATCTGGCGCGCGACCGCGGCGGATTCAAGGCCGTTTCGACCGCCTCGGCAACCTGGGTCATGACGACGCGGATGGGTGCCGCATCCGCCTTGGCCCGCGCCAGCACGGTGGCCCCGTCCATCGAGGCGACGATCCAGGTGGCGAGGTCGCGGGCGCGCTCGCCCCCCAGCCCTTCACCCTCCAGCGCCACGGCGAAGGCCGCCTCCCAGGCCGCATAGCCGTCCGCGCAGGCCCGGCGCACGGCTTCGGCCTCGCCCGCCATCTCCACCGTCACCGCGGTCAGCGGGCTGCCGTCCCGGAACCTGCTCCCCTCCATCCAGCCGGCGAGCCGGCCGGCGAAATGCCGGATGGCCTTTGCCGTGCCGCCCTCGCTCGCCAGGGTCTCGGCCAGGGTGTCGAGGAAGATGCCGGCGCCGTGTTCCATCGCCGCCGCCGCCAGTTCCTCCTTGCCGCCGGGGAAATAGTGGTAGAGCGAGCCCTTGGGCGCCTTGCTCTTCTCCACGATCTCGTTCAGCCCGACCGCGGCGTAGCCGCGCCGGGAGAACAGCCGCATCGTCTTGTCGACGATGCGCTCGCGCACGCTCAGCGCCATGCCCTGGCTCCTCCATTCCGGGACTGGACAGCGCCCCGTCCCATGTTCAGAATTATAACGACTGGTCTA
>JALHMN010000127.1 GCA_022844005.1 bacterium
CACTCCCGCGAATCCCCTCGGATATAGCGACGGTGGTCGCCGTGAGACCGACGTGAGAGCCAGAGCGCGGCTCCAATCTGGTTTGACAATGACGCGAGTATTTTACGAGTTACAGTGACATTCCACTTTTTACCCAATGCAGTTCGTCTCGTGATGCTCCGAAAAGCGCCGGGAAACACGCCTCAACACGAATGCGGCGGCCTCGTGGCCGCCGCATCGAGGGTGAGCGAACAGAAGCCGCTTAGGCCATCACCCTGCGCAGCCCCCGATACCCGCCGAGGCCGGCGAGGCAGAAGCCGAACAGCGCGAGCGAGGCCGGTTCCGGCACATCGGTCGAAGGCGAAGGCGGCGGGCCCGGGATGAAGGTGTCCGCCGTGATGCTGACGGCATAGCCGTTCACCGAGCCGTGGTCCTCCAGCAGCAGCTGCAGAAAATGGGTGCCGGCGGCCAGGTCGCCGATATTGACCACGTATTCGCCCAGGAATGTACCACCGCCCGCCCGCGCGCCCAGCTGGTACACGCCGTCCAGCCAGACGAAGATCCCGTTGTCGACGCCGAACCGGGCCACGACATTGGTCGCCCCCAGCGTGTCGAACTGGTAGATCACCGCGACTTCCGTCCCCACCGCCCAGCTGTTGGGAACGGCGATCGGTGTGGCGCTCCAGAATTCGTTCAGGTTCAGGGGATCGGTCAGCCAGTTGCCGAGCCTCGCGCTGGCGGCGCCGAGGTTGGGCGCCGTCGGATAGGTGGTATTGCAGTCGTTGCTCACCGGGAACGGCTCGAGACAGGTGTCCGAGCCTGTGTTCGACAGGTTCAAAAGCGTGCCGATATTGTTGTTGTAGAATCCCGGATCGCTCGTCTGGACCAGCGTTATGGCCTTAGCCGGCGCCGCCAATCCGGCAATCAAGGTTATCCCCAGGCAAGCGGGCGCAAGATATCGGAACATCGACAGCCTCCTGTAGTGCGGTCTACCAATCGAACGTCATTACTTGGGAAAGCATATTTTGGGCCATCTGGAATTCTGAGGATTTCCGCGCTCTCAGGCGCTCAGGGTCATGACCAGTGTAATATTTTGCGACACCCGTATTCACGGTAGTTCAGGTCAGCAAAGTAGACCCATTTGACTACGCCGGGCGGGTGGAGGAAGAGAACAACCGACCCACCGGCCGCGAGATTAGCAACCGCATGTTCAGAACAAGGAACGAGTCCATGAGCCTCGGCGGCATCACCAACCTCGACTACACCGTCCTCCTGTGCAGCCGCATGGCCGAGACGCGCGCCTTCTATCGCGATGTCATGGGCTTCCCGATCGAAACCGACCAAGCGAACTGGGTCAGCTTCCGCGTCGGCGCCGCGCTCCTGACGTTGCGCCCCCGGGGCGTGTGGCCGGTCTGCGACGACGGCAAGGCGGTTCCCGGCGCGGCGGCGGTCCAGCTCGCCTTCCGCGTGCCGCCGCCGGCGGTCGATGCCTGCCATGCCGAACTGCTCGCCTGCGGCGTGCCGATCCTGCGCGGGCCGACCGACCTGCCCGCCTGGCGCCACCGCACGCTGTTTTTCCGCGACCCCGAGGACAACATCATCGAGATCTACGCCGAATATTGACCCGCTGCGGAGGGGGGGCGACGAGGCCCGCCTCAGGCGCGGATCGAGGCCTTTAGAGAGAATTTATATTGACGATAGCGCAATTTTCCCTTACGATGCGCCTCACGACGCTCGCGAGGGCGCGATGACACTTGGCCATCGTGAATCTCTCTTACGCACCGCCAGCGCGCCGAGGCGAGGTGAGTTCGCCGTCTGAGGTTTACGTATACGGAAAGAGTTGGCTGGAATTGGCGCGAATAGGCTCGAACTGGCTCGGCGCTGGACCGAACCGGCCTGCTTCTGGCTCGAATTGGCACGAATTGGCTGACTTTGGCGAGACACTCTCGACCGAGAGTCGCACAAATCGTTTAAAATCAATATCTTATGTAAAGTTCGTGGACGACCGGGATAATCCAGCGCGGCCGGCACCGTCCGTCGGCGCGGACGGCCGGATCTGGCCAGTGGTCGAAGCGGCCATTTTTGGCCGCGGGCGTGACGCGGACAAAAATGTCCGCCGGACAAATGTTCCGATCGGGGCAGGCCCCGGCAGCGCGCGGCGGCGGACAGAATTGTCCGCCGCCGCTGTCGCCGAGCCCGCCTAGAAGATCAGGGCGAGCAGGATGATGATCGGGATCGGCACGCCCAGCAGCCAGAGAAGAATACCGCGGCCCATGCTGTTGCTCCTTTCGGTCGGGGTTCAGGTGTCAGGCACGTTTCCAGGTGCCGTCGCGCAGGCCCCCGCCCTCGATCGCGGCGAGGCTGGCGGCGAAGGCGCCGGCCAGAAGCGAAGCGGCCAGCCAGAGCGAGAAAGCGATGCCCGCCTTGCGGGCGTCGTCGGCGGCGGTCCTGGCCTGCAGGATGGCGAGGTTGATGCGCTGCTCCGCGTCAGGAAGGCTGATGCCGGTCCGCGCCGCCACGATCTGCGCGGCATAGGTCCGTTCGGGCGCCGCCATCGTCTCGTCCCGGCCGAAGGCCGGCGCCAGCAGGCGGGACAATTCGGCCCGCGTCGCCGCCATCTGCTCTGGATTGCGGGGCACGGCCGGGTCGCTCCGCAGCAGGCCGTCGACAATGGTCTGCGCCGGCCCGGAACCGGACTCGCCCGCGCCGGCAACCGCCTGGGTGGCGCCGCCCGCGGCACCGGCGGCGATATGGGTCGCCGCCCCGCTCAACAGCGCGGCGCCCAGCACGGTGGCGAAGGCCCAGCTGAGAAGCCCGTGCGCGGTGTCGCGAAAGAACACCTCGTCGGGATGCGCGCCGGTCCAGCGCACCCGCAGCCTGCCGGCGAGATAGCCGCCGACGGCCGATGACATGATCGCCACGATGACGAGGTAGATGCCGGCAGCGATGCCGAAGCCGGTGCCGCCCAGGCCGGAATCCGGCCAGGGCGAGACGACGGTGAGCCCGATGCCGGCACCGAAGGCGAGCAGGATCAGGCTCAGCGCCCCGGCGGCGACACCGCCGGCCAGGATGGCCGGCCAGGAGACGGCCGAACGCGCGGCCGGCCCATCGGAATCTACGGCGACAACGCCACTGGGTATCGCACTCATTGAAGCCCTCCCGGGAACAGACGAACTGCTTCAAAACCGGGCAGGGGTGCGCATTGTTCCCTGAAACCGCGTGGTCAGCGCGGGGCTTGGCCTGTCAGGGGCGCGGCGCGGCGGACAGAAATGTCCGGCGGACAAATGTTCCTGTCGATCGGCCCGGCCGCCGCGCGGGCGGGCGGCGCGGGCGGACAGAAATGTCCGCCCGCTGTTCTCTCAGCTCTTGGTCTTCTTGGCTTCCAGGCGGGCCAGCAGCGAGGACGTGTCCCAGCGGCTGCCGCCCATCTGCTGCACCTCGGCATAGAACTGGTCGACGAGGGCCGTCATCGGCAGCGTCACGCCGGCGCGCCGGGCCTCGTTGATGGCGATGCCGAGGTCCTTCCTCATCCAGTCGACGGCGAAGCCGTAGTCGAACTTGCCCTCCCACATGGTCTTGTGGCGGTTCTCCATCTGCCAGGACTGGGCGGCGCCCTTGGAGATCACCTCGATCACCGCATTGCCGTCGAGGCCGGAGGCGCGGGCCAGCGCCAGCCCCTCGGCCAGGCCCTCGACGATGCCGGCGATGCAGATCTGGTTCACCATCTTGCAGAGCTGGCCCGAGCCGGCGGGGCCGAGCAGCTTGCACATCTTGGCATAGGCCTTGATCACCGCCTCGGCCGGGCCGTAGGTGTCGGGCTTGCCGCCGACCATGACGGTCAGCTGGCCGTTCTCCGCCCCCGCCTGGCCGCCCGAGACCGGCGCGTCGAGGAAGCCGAGGCCCTTGCCCGCCGCCTCCTTCTCCAACTCGCGGGCGACGTCGGCCGAGGCGGTGGTGTGGTCGACCATCGTGGCGCCCTTCTCCATCCCGGCGAAGGCGCCGTTCGGGCCGAGCACGACACTGCGCAGGTCGTCGTCGTTGCCGACGCAGACCATGACGAACTTCGCCCCCTTGGCGGCGGCGGCCGGCGTATCGGCCTTGGCGCCGCCATGCTTCTCGGCCCAGGCGGCGGATTTGGCGGCGTTGCGGTTGTAGACCGTGACCTGGTGCCCGGCCTTGACCAGATGACCGGCCATCGGAAAGCCCATGACGCCGAGACCGATGAAGGCGACCTTTTCACCCATGGCCCGAGTTTCTCCCCTGTTGGAACTGCGGCGCGCCGGTATACACCACAGCCCTTCCTCGAATCGAGACTTCCTGCGCTAAGCTGCGGCCGCATGATCTGGGTGCGCCGCGTTCTTCTCGGGCTTCTGGTGGCGATCCTCCTGGTCGCCGGGGCCGCCTATGTCGTGCTGCAGCAGACGCTGCCGCGCACCACCGGCACGCTGCGGGTGGCGGGCCTCGTGGCCGAGGTGGAGATCATCCGCGATCGCCACGGCATTCCCCATATCGAGGCGAAGAGCAGGAACGACGCCTATTTCGCGCTCGGCTTCCTGCATGCCCAGGACCGGCTCTGGCAGATGGAGGTGCAGCGGCGCATCGCCTCGGGCCGGCTGTCGGAAGTCTTCGGCGCCCGCGCCCTCGATGTCGACCGCACCATGAGGACGCTGGGGCTGCGCCGGCACGCCGAGGCGGCGCTCGCCCATCTGTCGCCCGAAAGCCGGGCCGCGCTCGATGCCTATGCCGCCGGCGTGAATGCCCAGATCCGCGGTGCCGCCTGGCCGCCGCCGCCGGAGTTCCTCGCCTTCAACCTCACTCCCGAACCCTGGGTGCCGGCCGATTCCATCGCCTGGCTGAAGATGATGGCCTGGGACCTCGGCGGCAGCTTCCGGGCCGAGCTGATGCGCATGGCCCTCGCCAAGGCCGGACTCGACAACAAGCGGATCGGCGAGTTCCTGCCGCCCTATCCGGGCGACGCCCCGGTGGCGCTGCCCGACCTCGCCCTCCTCTACCGCGACATCGGGCTCGACCCGGTGGCGCTCGCCGCCGCGCTGCCCGGGGCGCCGGGCACCGGCATCGGCTCCAACAATTGGGTCGTCGGCGGCTCGCGCTCGGCCACTGCCAAGCCCCTCCTCGCCAACGACCCGCATCTGGGCCTCTCGGCCCCCTCGGTCTGGTACTTCGCCCATTGGCGCACGCCGCAGGTGAACGCCATCGGCGCCACGCTGCCCGGCGTGCCGGTGCTGGTGCTCGGGCGCACCGGCCGCATCGCCTGGGGCTTCACCAATACCGGTCCCGACGTGCAGGATCTCTATATCGAGCGGATCGACCCCGCCGATCCCTCCCGCTACCTCACCCCCTCCGGCAGCGCGCCCTTTGAGACGCGGGCCGAGGTGATCCGCGTGAAGGGCCAGGCGGATGTCGCGCTCACCGTGCGGCGCACCCGGCACGGGCCGGTGCTCTCCGACGTGATGCCGCGGGTCGCCGGCCTCGTCGACAAGGGCCATGTCATGGCCTTCGCCTGGACCGCGCTGGTCGACGTCGACCGCACCATCGAGGCGGGGCTGCGCGCCGCCGATGCGCGAACCTGGTCGGAATTCGTCGCCGCTTTCGAGGACTACGTCGCCCCGCAGCAGAACATCGTCTATGCCGATATCGACGGGAACATCGGCTTCCTGGCGCCGGGGCGCATCCCCATCCGCCGGGCCGACAACGACATCAAGGGCATGGCCCCCTCGCCCGGCTGGGACGCGCGCTACGACTGGACCGGCTTCATCCCCTATGCCGAGCTGCCGAAGAGCTTCAACCCCCGCGCCGGGAAGGTGGTCACCGCCAACAACAAGATCGTTCCCGACGGCTATTCCCACCACATCACCGCCGACTGGCAGGAACCCTACCGGGCGGAGCGGATCGAGGCGCTGCTGGACGCGCGGCCGACCCATTCGATCGAGAGTTTCAAGGCGATCCAGGGCGACGTGCTGTCGCTGCCCGTGGCGGCCCTGCTCCCCTATCTGCGCACCGCGCCCACCGTGTCGGCGCGATCGGCGGCCGCGCTCGAGATGCTGAAACGCTGGGACGGCGCGATGAGCGCCGACCGGGCCGAACCCCTCATCCTCACCGCCTGGCTGCGCGACCTGTCGAAGGCGATCTATGCCGATGATCTCGGCGCGGCCTATGCGGAACTCCGCGACATCCGCCCCCGCTTCCTGCTGGCGGTTCTGGCCGACGAAGACGGGCAGTCGCGCTGGTGCGACGACATCGGCACACCGATGCGCGAGACCTGCGCCCAGCTGATGGGGCAATCGCTGGACACCGCGCTCGGCGAACTCACCGAGCGTTTCGGGGGCGAGATCGCCAAGTGGCGCTGGGGCGAGGCCCACCAGGCCCGCTCCCGCCACCGTCCCTTCAGCGGCCAGCCGGTGCTGGGCGACCTGTTCGACATCTCCGTGCCCACGCCGGGCGACGGCTTCACGATCAATGTCGGGAAGACCGACATGCGCGACGACCGCGATCCCTATGCCAACCGCCACGCCGCCAGTCTCAGGGCGATCTACGATCTGGCCGATCTCGACCGCTCGGTGTTCATCCATTCGACCGGCCAGTCGGGCAACGTGATCTCGCCGCACTATGGCGACCTCGCCGAACCCTGGAGCCGGTTGGGATACCTGCCGATGACGACCCGGCGCGGCGACTATGAATCGGGCATGCTGGGGCGCCTGATCATGAGGCCCGCCACGCCGTGAGCGAACCCGTCACCCTCGCCGACATCCATCGCGCCGCCGAACGCCTGAAGGGCGCCATCGAACGCACGCCCGCCGCCCGCTCGCGTTCGCTCTCCGGCCTCGCCGGCTGCGAGGTGGTGGTGAAGTTCGAGAACCTGCAGTTCACCGCCTCCTTCAAGGAGCGCGGCGCGCTCAACCGGCTGCTGGACCTCTCGGCGGAAGAGCGCAGGCGCGGCGTGATCGCCGTCTCCGCCGGCAACCACGCCCAGGGGGTAGCCTACCATGCCGGCCGGCTCGGCATCCCCTCCACCATCGTCATGCCGCGCGGCAGCCCCTCGACCAAGATCCAGCGGACCCGCGAACACGGCGCCAGCGTCCTCATCGAAGGCGACACCTTCGCGGAAGCCGCCGCCTTCACCCGGACCCATGCCGCCGAGCAGGGACTGCTGCTGGTCCATCCCTATGACGACCCCCAGGTGGTGGCGGGCCAGGGCACCGTCGCGCTCGAGTTGCTGGAGGACTTCCCCGCCCTCGACATCCTCGTCGTTCCGGTCGGCGGCGGCGGCCTGATCTCCGGAATGGCCGTGGCCGCCAAGGCGATCCGCCCCGACATCAGGATCGTCGCCGTGCAGACCGAGATCTATCCGTCCCTGAACGCGGCGCTGCAGGGAACCCCGCCGCCCGATGGCGGTGTCACCATCGCCGAGGGCATCGCGGTGAAGGAGACCGGCAAGCTGCCGCTGGCACTTCTCCGCAACCGCCTCGACCGCGTGCTGCTTGTCGACGAAGTGGCGATCGAGCGCGCGGTGGTGCTCTTCGCCGAGATCGAGAAGACCATCGCCGAAGGGGCGGGCGCCGCCGCGCTGGCCGCCGTACTGCGCTATCCCGACGTGTTCAAGGGCGCCCGCGTCGGGCTCGTCCTGAGCGGCGGCAACATCGATTCCCGCCTGCTCGCCTCCATCATCATGCGCGACATGGCCCGCCAGGGCCGCATGGCCCGCATCCGGGTGGAGATCCCGGACCAGCCCGGTGCGCTGGCCCGCATCGCCGGTCTCGTCGGCCAGCACGGCGGCAATATCGTCGAGGTGCAGCACCAGCGCTGGTTCGGCGGCGTACCGGCCAAGTCGGCCGATCTCGACCTGATGGTCGAGACCCTCGGGCCGGAGCATATCGAGCGGATCAGAGCGGGCTTGGCGGAGGCCGGCTATCGCCACCGGGTGCTGATGGGCGACGATCTATAAGATTTTCGCAACCTAACCCGCTGTTAACCCTCGCAAGCCACACTGTCGGCTGATCTTTCTCCCGGGGGTAAACACCCGATGTTCGTCATCATCGGCATCGTCGTCGTCATCGGCGCCGTCATCGGCAGCTACATCGCCATGGGCGGCAAGCTCGGCGTGCTGTTCCAGCCGTTCGAACTGACCACCATCGGCGGTGCCGCCGTCGGCGCCTATCTCCTCGGCAACTCCACCAAGGTGGCGAAGGCGGGCATGGCCGGCCTCGGCATGGCCTTCAAGGGCGAGAAGTACAAGAAGGCCGACTATCTCGAACTGATCACCATGCTCTACAGCGTGTTCAAGCTGGCCAAGACCAAAGGCATGCTGGCGCTCGAAGCGCATATCGAGAATCCGCACGAAAGCACCCTCTTCGCCCAATTCCCGAAGTTCCAGCACGATCATCACGCGCTCGAGTTCCTGTGCGACTACCTGCGCATGATGACCATGGGCACCGAGAGCCCGCACGAGATGGAGAACCTGCTCGATCAGGAGTTGGAGACCCATCACCAGGAAGGACACGCCGCCGCCGCCGCGCTGACCAGCATGGCCGAAGCCTGCCCGGCGCTCGGCATCGTCGCCGCGGTGCTCGGCATCATCAAGACCATGGGCTCGATCAACGAGCCGCCGGCGGTGCTCGGCGGCCTGATCGGCGCCGCCCTGGTCGGCACCTTCCTCGGCATTCTGTTGTGCTACGGCATCTTCGGCCCGCTCGCGAACCGGGTTAAGGAAATCCACGAGACCGATGCCAAGTACTTCCAGGTGATCAAGGCCGGCCTGATCGCTCATATGCAGGGCTACGCCCCGGCCGTATCGGTGGAGTTCGCCCGCAAGGTGCTGCAGTCGGACGCCCGTCCGACCTTCCAGGAACTGGAAGAGGCCACCGGCAAGCTGCTCCCCGTCTGATCTAGAGGCCTTGGGCCATGGCCGGGGAAAACAAGCAAGCGATCATCATCAAGAAGATCAAGAAGGGCGGCCATGGTCACCATGGCGGCGCCTGGAAGGTCGCCTATGCCGACTTCGTGACGGCGATGATGGCCTTCTTCCTGCTGCTCTGGCTGCTGAACGTCACCACCAAAGAACAGAAGATGGGGCTGGCCGACTACTTCACCCCCGCATCGGCGAGCCAGAGCGAGAGCGGCGCCGGCGGCGTGCTGGGCGGCAAGACCATGATGGAGCAGGGCGCCAAGGCCGGCGACCGGGCGCAGATCGCCGTCACGGTCACCATCGCGCAGCCCGAAGTCGTCGAAAAGGAAGGCCAGCCGAAAGACCAGACCGAGGCCGAGAAGGAAAAGGAGTTCGAGAAGAAGCTGGCGGAACTCGAGCAGCAGAATTTCGAGGAGGCGCGCGACCAACTGCGCCAAGCGATCCAGGAAGTCCCTGAACTCGCCGATCTCAAGCGCAACCTGTTGATCGACATGACGCCGGAAGGCCTGCGCATCCAACTCGTCGACCAGGACCGGCAATCGATGTTTCCATCCGGCAGTTCGCAGATGGCGGACCGGACCAAGCTTCTGCTCCAGAAGGTTTCGCAGGTCATCCAGCGCCTGCCCAACAAGGTCTCGATCAGTGGTCACACCGATTCGACGGCTTTCCGTGGCGGCGAGAACGGGTATGGAAACTGGGAACTGTCGACCGACCGCGCCAATGCCAGCCGCCGCGCCCTGACCGACAGTGGTGTGCCCGCCTCCCGGATCCAGAACGTGATCGGCAAGGCCGACAGCGACCCGCTGCTGCCCAACGACCCCACCAACGCCGCCAACCGCCGCATATCGATCGTACTGCTGCGCGACCGCCCGCAGGTGGCCGCCGCCGGCCCGGTCCCCGGCCGCGAGGCGCCCGTCCTTCCTCCCTCGTTGCGGCGCTGATCGGGCGGTTGCCATCCGGCACCGCTATCCCCACATTCGCATCTTGAATGTCGACGATTGAGGACGCCCGGTGGCCGATCCGGATCCAGGAATGCTGACGGCCTACCGGCCGGACGACCGCGAAGCGCTCGCCGCCGCGCGGTTCGACAATATCGCGGCGCTGCGCGTCGTCGCCTATCTGATCGATGCGGCGATCGTTGCCGTCCTGCTGGCCTGTGCCCTCGCCATCGGGCTCGTCCTCACCGTGCTGACCCTCGGCCTGCTGGCGCCCGTCCTCGGCTTCCTCAGTTTCGCAGTCGTCCTGGTGGGCTACAGCACGATCCTGGTCGGCGGATCGAAATCCGCGACCTTCGGCATGCGGATGATGGGGATAGAAGTGCGCCGCCTCGACGGTAGCCGACCCGATTTCATCCTCGCCGCGGTGCACGTGATCCTTTTCTATGCGCTGCATGCACCGTTTCTCTTTCTCCTTCTGCTGGTCGGCCTGTTCAATCCCCAGCGTCGCCTGGCGCACGACTTCCTGACCGGCATCATGGTCGTACGGGCGGATCGGCAATGACGACGAGCCTGACCCAACTGGGCCGGCCGGCGGCGCAACCGGCGACGCCCGAGGAAGCGCTGCTGGAGAGCGTGGCCAACCCGCATCCGGGCAAGCTCTATCTAATCCGCTTCGCGGCACCGGAGTTCACCAGCCTCTGCCCGATCACGGGGCAGCCCGACTTCGCCCACCTCGTGATCGATTACGTGCCGGGCGAGCGGATCGTCGAAAGCAAGTCCCTCAAGTTCTTCCTCGGCGCCTTCCGCAACCACGGTGCCTTCCACGAGGCGTGCACCGTCGGCATCGCCGAGCGCTTGGTCCGTGAGATCGCGCCTGTATGGCTGCGAATAGGTGGCTACTGGTATCCGCGCGGCGGCATCCCGATCGACGTGTTCTACCAGTCGGGCCCGCCCCCGGAGGGTCTGTGGCTGCCCGACCAGGGCGTTCCGCCCTATCGCGGCCGGGGTTAGAGATCGGCTTCGAAGGGCGTGAAAGGATCCGGCACGGCTTCGGCGTCGAAGCCGAGCAACTCGAAGCTCTGGGCCATGTGCCGCGGCAGCGGCGCCAGCACCTTCACCATCCTGCCCCGGCCCCGCGGCATCGCGATGCCACGGGCATGCAGGTGCAGCTTGCGGCTGACCGACCCGGTGAGGAAGGCGTCCGCGCCGCCATACTTGCCGTCGCCGACGATCGGTGTGCCGATCGCAGCGCAATGGGCGCGAAGCTGATGGGTGCGCCCCGTCACCGGGCGCAACGCCACCCAGGCCGCCCGCTTCCCCGCCGTCTCGACCACGACGTAGTCGGTGACCGCCCGCTGGCCCTCCTCGGGATCGGGGCGCATCTTCTCCGCGCCGGCCGGGCCTTCCTTCGCCAGCGCGAGATCGATGCGGCCATCGCGCGGCTGGGGCACCTTCACCGTCAGCGCCCAATAGATTTTGAGCGTCGTGCGTTTGCG
>JALHMN010000128.1 GCA_022844005.1 bacterium
TGTGGGCGATGGTGGTGGGGGCGATCCTGGTCGGTTTCGGCGTCGGGCCGTCGACGCCGGCGAGTTCGCATCTCCTGTCGCGGCATTCCCCGGCCTCGATGATGGCGCTGGTCTTCTCGATCAAGCAGACCGGCGTGCCGATCGGGGCGGCCATGGGCGGCCTGATCATGCCGGTGCTGGCGATCACCTATGGCTGGCGCGGCGGGCTGGTGGGGGCCGCGATCATGTGCGTGCTCGGCGCCGCCGTGTGCCAGGGTTTCCGCGGCCGATACGACGCCGATCGTGATCTCGGCGCGCCCGCCTTCCGCGGCAATCCCTTCGCCCCGCTCGGGCTGATCATGCGCCACCGGGGCCTGCGCGAACTCTCGATCGCCTCCTTCCTGTTCGCGGGGCTGCAACAGTCGGTCAACGCCTTCCTGGTCAGCCATCTGGTGGGACAGGCGGCCATGACCCTGGTCGCGGCGGGCGTGGCGCTGTCGGTGGCGCAGGCCGGCGGGGTGATCGCCCGCATCGCCACCGGCGCGCTCGCCGACCGCACGGGGTGGAGCAGGGAGATCCTGGGGGCCATGGGTCTTTCGATGGCGGTGGTCGTGCTGCCGGTCGCCTTCGTCGAGCCGGGCTGGTCGAATCTCGCCGTCCTCCTCGCCTGCGGGGCGCTCGGCGCCACCGCCATCGGCTGGAACGGCGTCTTCCTGGCCGAAGTGGTTCGCCTGGCGCCGGCCGGGCGGGCGGGGGAGGCGACCGGCGGCTCGCTGGTCTTCACCTTCGCCGGTGTCGTCGCGGTTCCGCCCATCGTCACGCTCGCCGCCTATCTGACCGACTTTTCCGGCGCCGGCTATATCCTGATCGCCATTCCCACCGCGCTGATCGCGCTCCCGCTCTTCAAACGGGCGAAGCCGTGAGATAGCGTTCGTCCTTGCTTCGAGGAGCCATGAGCCAATGAACACCAACCTGCGCATCGACCGCGACCGGCTGTGGCAGAGCCTGATGACGCTGGCCCGGATCGGCGGCACGGAGAAGGGCGGCGTCTGCCGGATCGCGCTCACCGATCTCGACCGGCAGGGCCGCGACCTGTTCGTGACATGGTGCAAGGAGGCGGGCTGCAGCATCGAGGTCGACCGCATGGGCAACATCTTCGCCCGCCGGCCGGGCCGGAACCCGAATCTGCCGCCGGTGGGGACGGGCAGCCATCTCGATACCCAGCCGACGGGCGGCAAGTTCGACGGCGCCTATGGCGTGATGGCGGGGCTGGAGGTGATCCGCACGCTGAACGACCACAAGATCGAGACCGAGGCGCCGGTCGAGGTGGTGGTCTGGACCAACGAGGAAGGCTCGCGCTTCGCCCCTGCCATGGTGGCCTCGGGCGTCTTCGCGGGCGTGTTCGACGAGGCTTATGGCCTGTCGCGGGCCGACCCGGACGGCAAGACCATGGGCGAGGAACTGAAGCGCATCGGCTATGCCGGGGAGCTCCCCTGCGGCGGCCGGCCCTTCGGGGCCTTCTTCGAGGCGCATATCGAGCAGGGCCCGATCCTGGAGGCGGAGAAGAAGACCATCGGCGTGGTGACCGGCGCGCAGGGCCAGCGCTGGTTCGAGATCTGGCTGACCGGGCAGGAGGCGCATGCCGGCCCGACGCCGATGACGGTGCGCCACGACGCGCTGCTCGGCGCGGCGAAGCTGGTGCAGGAGGCGAACCGCATCGGCCTGTCGGAAGCGCCCTGGGGCCGGGCCACCGTCGGCATGATGCAGGTGTCGCCGAACTCGCGGAACACCATCCCGGGCCACGTCTTTTTCACCGTCGATTTCCGGCACCCGGATGATGCGGCGCTCAGCCGGATGGACGCGGCGCTTCGCGCCGCGGCGAAGACGGTGGCGGAGGACATCGGGCTGACGCTGAAACTGGAGGAGATCTGGTACTCGCCGCCGGTGGCCTTCGATCCCGACTGCGTGGGAGCAGTCCGCAAGGCAGCCGGCACGCTCGGCATGCCGGCGATGGAGATCGTCTCCGGTGCCGGGCACGACGCGGTCTATGTCTCGAAGGTGGCGCCGACCGGCATGATCTTCGTGCCCTGCGAGAACGGCATCTCCCACAACGAGATCGAGAACGCCACGCCCGGCGACATCGGCGCCGGCGGGGATATCCTGCTACACGCCATGCTGGAACGCGCCAACGCCCGCGTCTGACGGGCGACGAAAAGGGGAAACGACATGTACGAGAACTTCAGCCGCGATACCCGCATCATCAAGGCCGCCGTTTCGGGACGGGGCGTGGTGGCGGCGCAGAACCAGCTCGCCGCCGATATCGGGGCGGGCGTGCTCGCCCGCGGGGGCAACGCCATCGACGCGGCGGTGACGACGGCCTTCGCGCTCGGCACGGTCGAGCCCTGGATGAGCGGCATGGGCGGCGGCGGCTACATGACCATCTACCGCGCCAAGACGAAGTCGGTGCACGTGGTCGACTTCGGGATGATCGCGGCGAAGGGGCTGAATACGGCCGACTATCCGCTGGTGCCCGGCAAGGCCGCGCCCGATCTCTTCGGCTGGCCGCCGGTGGTGGAGGACAGGAACCTCTACGGCTATCACGCCATCCTGGTGCCGGGGCAGGTGGCCGGCATGGCCAAGGCGCTGGAGAATTTCGGCAGCTGGGGCTGGTCCGACGTGTTGTCGCCGGCCATCGACTGCGCCGCGCGAGGGCTGACCGTCGACTGGTATTCCAGCCTGATGATCTGCTCCGGCGCCTCGGTGCTGTCGCGCTATCCCACCTCGGCCGAGACCTATCTGCCGCAGGGCTTCGTGCCGATCACCGACTGGATGGGAACGGAACTGCGCCTCAAGCTCGGCAATCTGGAGCAGACATTGCGCCGTTTGTCGGCGCGCGGCGCGGCCGATTTCTACACGGGCGGGATCGCCGCCGATCTCGCCGCCGACCTGAGGGAGGGCGGTTCGGCCATCACGGCGGCCGACTTGGCCGCCTATGAGGCGCGGATCGTCGATCCGCTCGCCTTCGAACACGGCGGGGCGCGGCTGCATACGGCGCCGGGCCTGACCGCCGGGCCGACCTTGCAGAAGACGCTCGCCGCCACCGGGTCGGCGATGCGGGGGACCGGCGCGCCGGACGGCAAGGGCTTCGCGGCGCTGGCGGTGGCGCTGCACGACGCCTATCGCGAGCGGCTGGAAACCATGGGCGACACCTCCGCACCCGCCTGCACCACGCATCTGAACGTGGTCGATGCGGAAGGCAATCTGGTGTCGCTGACCCAGACGCTGCTCTCGCTGTTCGGCTCCAAGGTGATGCTGCCGAAGACGGGGCTTCTCATGAACAACGGCATCAACTGGTTCGATCCCGTGCCGGGCAAGCCCAATTCCCTGGCGGCGGGCAAGCGGCCGCTGACCAACATGTGCCAAGTGGTGGCGACCAGGGACGGCGAGGGGTGGTTCGCCATCGGCGCCTCGGGCGGGCGGCGCATCCTGCCGGCCGTCGCCAATCTGACCTGCTTCCTGGTCGATCGCGGCATGGACCTGGAGACCGCCTTCCACCAGCCGCGCATCGATGTGAGCGGCACCGGTCCGGTGCGGGTGAACAAGGCGCTGCCGGAGGAGGTGGCGCAAGCGATCGCCGCCCGCCTGCCGGTGGAGGTGGTGACGAACACGCCCTATCCGCTGAACTTCGCCAATCCCTCGGGGGTCATGCGGGAGGCGAAGACGGGCAAGGCCTGGGGCATTTCCGAGATCGCGACGCCCTGGTCGGGGGCGGCGGCGGGCTGAGGTTTGCGCCGGCGCAAGCCGCCACGCTGAACCGGGGGAGGAAGTTCGAAGTCATGGCCGGTACCACTCGACTTAGCCGCGACATGCTGAAGGGCCGGGCGCAGACGGTGCTCGGGCTGATCGACCCGAACGAACTGGGTCGTACGCTCATGCACGAGCATCTGCTGTGGGACATTCGGACGCCTGCGATGGTCGCCGAAGGCAACCCGGGGCCCGAGATCACGCTCTGCAATTGCTTCCGGATGAACTACGGGCGGAAGAAGACGCCGGGGAACCTGTTCCTGCGCTGCCGGCAGACCGCCACCGAGGCGGTGGCCGAAATGGTGTCGCTGGGGGGCAAGACGATCGTCGAGCTCAGTTCCGGCGGCCTCGATCCGGATCCGGAAGGCTATGCCGAGATCGCCCGCAGCACGGGCGCGCATATCGTGATGGGCTGCGGACACTATGTCGACGAATACCAGAACCCGGGCAACCGCGACCGGTCGGTCGAGGATTTCGCGGCGGAGATCATTTCCCAGGTCTTCGAGGGGGCCTGGGGCACCGGGATCAGGGCGGGCATCATCGGCGAGATCGGCTGCCAGGCGCCCTGGACCGAGCTCGAGCGGCGGGTGATGCGGGGCGCCCTGATCGCGCAGGCAGAGACCGGGGCGTCGCTCAACGTGCATCCGGGGCGGCACGAGGAACAGCCGCAGGAGGTGGCGGACTTCATCAGGACCGAGGGCTTTCCGACCGACCGCGTGGTCATCAGCCATATCGACCGCACGATCTTCGACGAGGTTCGCCTGCTGCGCCTCGCCGATACCGGCGTGGTGATCGAGTTCGACCTGTTCGGACAGGAGAGCGCGTATTATCCCTTGTCCGATATCGACATGCCGAACGATGCCGGCCGGCTGAAGCTGATCCGCGCCCTGATCGCGCGCGGCCACCTCTCGCAGATCGTGATCAGCCACGACATCTGCTACCGCACACGGCTCACCCGCTTCGGCGGGCATGGCTATGGCCACATCTTCGAGAACGTGCTGCCCATGATGCGGGCCCGCGGTTTCAGCGAGGGCGAGATCGACGCCATCACGGTCGGCAATCCTCGCCGGCTTCTCACCTTCGTCTGACGCCGCAGAGATAGACGGCGCAGCCTTTCGCCTGCCGGTGCACAAACCGGCGACACGGTTCGAGGCTTTCCTTCTCCCTTGGGGGGAGGTGGCGGCGGAGCCGTCGGATGAGGGGCACCCTCTCCGAAAAGCGCACCCCTCATTCGCCCTTCGGGCACTTTTTCCCCCAGGGAGAAGGGAAAAGATCGCCCCCGGCAGCTTCTGATCGTTGGACGGCTTGCTAAAATGATGGAGTGGATACAAGCCGTCTCGAAACTGATTTCAAAGCCAATGGAGGCTTGCCATGAGAAGGTGGCTGCCTTGGTGGCTGGGGGGCGGTAGCAAGCCGTCCTTTTGGTCACCGGAACGCTGGAAGGCGCAAACGCGGCTCGATTGGATGACCGTTCCGGTGATCGTTCTGATCGTGGCGGTGATGTACGACTACGTGCTGCCGCTGATGGACGTTTCGGGAAACGTCAAAGCGGCCGCTGTGCTGGGAGCAGCCTTCGTTGGAACACGTCCCCTTGCGTACGTCGTCTGCTGGTGCTTGTGGCCGGGGTTAATGCGCGAGGCCGGCAACAATAGCTGGGTGTCGCGCAATTAGGCGCTATTCAGTGACGATTGAAGGCGCCCTCTCCGGACCAGTAACCCCTCATCCGCCCTTCGGGCACCTTCTCCAGGGAGAAGGAGGTTCCAAAAAAGGAACGGCCCCGTCACCCTTACGGATGAACGGGGCCGAACCGAGGGCTCCCCCCCCTCTAACTCAACGCATCAGAACTTCGGGATCGTCGCCTCGAAGGCCTGCAGCGCGGCGACGTAGACGCGGGGCTTGTACTCCTCGTCCTTGGCGGTCGCCTCGTAGCACTTGTCGAGGGCGGCGCGCATCGCCTTGTAGGCGTTCTCGTCGACCACGCCGGCGCGGCGCATGGCGGTGAGGATGGCGGAGATCGCCATTGTCGCCTGCTCGGCCGCCGCGTAGTCGATGTACTCGCCCGCCTTGCCGGCTTCCACCACGCCGGTCAGGAGCGCCTGCATGTCGGCCTTGCCGAAGGCGTGCCCGGCGAACTTCGTGACCAGTTCGCCCGTCGTCGCCCGCAGTGCCCGGGCGGCGGCGACCGTCGCCTCGTTGCCCTGGGCGGAAGCCTGGTGGAGCGCCAGCGATTCCTGCTTCAGCTTGTTGGCGAGCGTCGGATCGATCCGCTGGGTGATGACGGCCAGCATGACGAGGTTGGAGTCGTTGAGGCGCGGGAGGCCCGGCTGCAACCCGACGCTGGCGCGGGGTTCCCACCGCACGTTGCTCATCGGGTGGTGGCAGGCGTGGCAGTCGAAGAACACCAGTTCGGGGAAGATGCCGTCCCGGTTGCGCTTGGGGTCCAGCATGCCGTCGAGCACGGTGGAGATCGCCATGGCCTGGCCGATGGCCCAGGTCTGGACGCCGTTGGAGACGCGCTTCCTCTTGGTGTAATCCTCGTCGACGACGTAATGCGCCGGCTGGATCGCGGTGAAGGTGTCCAGTTCGAAGCTCATCCGCGGGTGGCCTGCACCCATGATGCGGTGATTGACGAACTTGTTCTGGTCGCCGAAATGGCAGGACAGGCAGAGCTTGGCCCGCGCGATCGGCTCCTCGGTCGGGTAGAGGCCGGCCTTGACGTTGTCGTCGTGACTGGCGAGGCCGGTCACATGCACGCCGAGCCAGCGTTCCGCCCCGCCGTGGCAGGCTTCGCAGCCCACGCCGTCGGACACCTGGAACACCCGGCCGCGCTTCTCGGCCGGCGGGTTGTGCGCATGGCAGTCGAGGCAGACCTTCGCCTCATGCGCGTTGGCGAGGCCGAGATTGCGCGCGATGCGCTGGGACCTTTCGGTCAGAAGGGTTTTATACGCCTTGGAATGGCGGTCCTTCTGCTCCCAGGTCACGTATTCGTTCTGCAACACGGTGGAGTTCTTCCACGGCGTCACCGCGCCATGACAGGTCGAGCCGGCGCAACTGGTCACGCCGACATGCCGGTCCTGCCCGTATTGCGGGATTGTCTGCGCGGCGGCAGAGCCCGCCCACCAGAATCCCAGTACCGCAGATAACAGTCCAATTAGCCGCCCTGGACGCATCGTTCGCCCCCTCGCACCCGACCCCGAACTCACGCCGCCTCGAAGTATGCCCGTAAAGTATCGGCAGCGTAAAGAGATTCACCACATTTCTATCGGGGTCTTGGAACATCTTCGTGACGACCCTTCCCCCGGGCCACACCTTCGAGCTGTTTCAGCGCCCCGGCAACCTCCGGATCGCGCGGATCGATCTGGGCGGCGCGGACATAGGCGCCCACCGCCTGCATGTAGAGATCCTTCGCCATGTAGGAGCGGCCGAGCATCTTCCAGCCGGCGAGGTCGCCGGGATTCTTCTCAAGCCTGTCCTCGAGCGCGTGGATGCGGGCGTCGATCTCCTCGGCGCTGGGTGGGGCGCCGGCACGCGCCGCAGCCGGAGCCGGCGCCTGCCGCGCCGTCATGGTCGGCGCCGAGGTCATCCACGCCGCCACCGACATCGAAATCGCGATCGAGGCGCCCGCCACCACCAGTGCCAATACCGATCCCCGTTCCATGTCCGCCCTCTGAACCCGATTCAGCGCCAGCGTAGCAAACGGCGCTCGAGAAGCCCTATGCCGAAGGAAACGGCGAGGCCCATCAGCGAGAGCAGCACGACGCCGGCGACCAGCTTGTCCGTCTGCATCAGGTTGCCGGCGCCGAGCACCAGGGCGCCGACACCGTATTCGGCACCGATCATCTCGGCGGCGGTCACCAGGATGAGCGCGATCGAGGCGGCGATCCGCAGGCCGCCCAGGATGCCCGGCAAGGCGCCGGGCAGGACGATCTTCCAGACGATGGCCGAGGCCGGGGTGCCGAAGCTCTGGGCCATGCGGATGAGGTTGCGGGCGACGCCGTCCACCGCCGTCTTGGCCGCGACCGCGGTGGGGAAGAAGACGCCGAGGGCGATGGTCGCCACCTTCGACGTCTCGCCGATGCCGAACCAGAGGATGAGCAGCGGCAGCAGCGCGATCTTCGGGATCGGAAAGAGAGCCGAGACGATCGGCAGCCCCACGGCGCGGGCCATGGAGAAGATGCCCATGGCGAGGCCCAGCAGAAGGCCGGCGAAGGCGCCCAGCAGGAAACCCAGGACGATGCGCCTGATGCTGGTGCCGAGATGCAGCCACAGCTCGCCGGAGGCGGACATGCGGGCCAGCGCCGACAGGACGGCATCCGGGCTCGGCATGAACAACTCCGGCAGCAGGCCGGTCGACGAGGCTGCCTGCCAGGCCAGCAGGATTCCGGCGAAGGCGATCCAGGACGCGAACCGGCGCGGCGTCGGATCGAAGCCGGCGCCGCGGAAGGGGACGGGCTGCTTCTCAGCCGGCATCGGCGACCTCGCGATCGGCGGCCGCGGCTTCCACGCGGATCTGGTCCCACAGCGCCGCGTGGAGCTGGGCCAGCATCGGCGCATGCGCGGGAGAGGCGCGCTCCTCGCGGGGGATCGGCACCTCCAGGATCTGCTTCAGCCGCCCCGGCCGGCGCGACAGCACCGCCACGCGATCGGCGAGATGCAGGGCTTCGGTGAGGTTGTGGGTCACGTAGACGGTGGTGGTGCGCTCACGGGCCCAGATGGCGGTCAGTTCCTCCTGCAGCAACTCGCGCGTCTGCGCGTCGAGCGCCGACAGCGGCTCGTCCATCAGAAGCACGGCGGGGCGGACGGCGATCGCCCTCGCGATGCCGACCCGCTGGCGCATGCCGCCGGACAGTTGCCGGGGATAGGCGTCGGCGAAATCGCCGAGCCCGGTCAGGGCCAGCACCGCTTCGATCCGCTCCTTGCGCTCGCGCCGGCCGATCGCGTGGTGCTCGAGGCCGAGCGCCACGTTGTCGGCGACGCTGCGCCAGGGCAGAAGCGCGAAGTCCTGGAATACGTAGGTGAGGGGATTGAGGCAGCCCGCCGGCGGGACACCGCGCAGCTCGACGCTGCCCGCGCTCGCCTCGATCATCCCGCCCAGGATGCCGAGGAGGGTGGACTTGCCACAGCCCGACGGCCCGATCAGGGCCAGGGTCTCGCCCTCGCGCACCTCGATGTCGATGCCGGCCAGAACCTCGAGCGCGCCGTAGCGATGGCCTACGGCGCGCGCGATCAGCTGCATGGCGCGGCTTCAGTTCGGCAGGTCGAGATGCTGCTTGAGGAAGCCGAGGTCCATCATGGTCTTGGCGTCGGCGCTGGCGTCGACCATGCCCTGCGCCTTGTACCAGGCGACCTGGTTGTAGAGGTCGCGGACCATGAGGCGGCCCTGCGGGTCGATGAAGGAAACGGAGGCCTTCACCTGATCGGCGTTGGGCTCGGGCTTCACGTATTTCTGCAGGATCGGGATCAGCGCATCGGCCTTGGGCCCGAAGACGCGCTTGCCGGAAGCGTCGCGGTCGTGGAAGGCGGCGGCGTAGTCGGCGCAGGCCATGACATAGGCGTCGACGAATTTCTGCACCGTCGAGCGCTTGGCGGTGGTGTTGCTGGTGGAGGTGAAGAGGGCGCCCAGCTGCCAGGGTGTGTGCTCGTGCACCCAGCCGATGATCTTGCCCGCCCCGTCCCGCTCGAGCCCGAGGGCCTGGTTCGCCGGCAGCAGGATGGAATCGACCTGCCCACCCTTCATGGCGGCGACCATGTTCGGCACCGTCTGCAGCGGCTTCAGCGACACGTCGGACAGCTTGAAGCCGTATTTGTCGGCCAGCATGCCGATATTGTAGTGGAAGGTGGAGCCGACGGTGGTGATGCCGACCGTCTTCCCGGGATAATCCTTGACGGTCTTGAATCCCGCCTCATAGGCCTTCGGCGTCACCAGGTAGCCGACGAAGTTGAAGCCGGGCTCTTCCCGGGACTGGGCGGCGACCATCTTGAGGGCGCCCTTCGCCGCGAGGTTGAAGAAGCCCCCGGTCAGTCCGGTGATGCCGAAATCGACATCGCCCGAGGCGACGGCGACCGCGATCGGCTGGGCCGCCTGGAAGAACTTGACCTCAACGTCGAGGCCCTGGCGCTCGAAATAGCCCTTCTCCTTGGCGATGAAGATCGGGGCGGAGGAGACGAAGGCGAGGGCGCCGACAGAGGCTTTCTCGGCGGCGGCGGCCGGCGTGGCGATGGCGGCGAGAATGGCGGCGACGATACCGAACCTGGCGCGCATGTGATCCTCCCTGGATTGGGGCGGACCCTATCGGCGGGCCTCGGGGGCGTCAATTTCCGCGCGGGGTGCGCAGACTGCGCCCGGATCAGACGCGGATGTCGAGCAGACGGCCCGGACGGGAGCGGCGGCTGTCCTTCTCGACGCCCGCTTCCCCTTCGCCGGGGCGGGCATCTTCCTCTGCCGGAGCGACTGCGCGCGCCGTTTCCGTCGGCGTGCTGGGCGGGGCGGGGCGCTGCGGTGGCGCCGCCGCCGCCGGCAGCGCGAGATTGGTCAGTCCGGGCAGATTGACTTGCATGGACCCAAGATCATCCATCTCAAAACAAAAGACAAGGACTGAACAGGGTTAATTTCCGAAAAAATACGGTGAAATGATCGAATGCGCTTTCGCTGTCGTCTCATATCGTCGATGGCGTGGCTCTGCGGGTGTTTTAGGGAATTTTATTAAAATTGTATCCATCTCGCGAATTCTTGTCGTTCTGAAGGATGAACTGTCAGTGGTCTGTGTCGATGCGCCTCGACAATATTCGACACAATCGAATGCGAATGCAGGATTGAATTCAAGCGTTCCGGTGTCTATGCTTTGTCGCTGTCAAAGTCCTGATTTTACTCATGTTCCAAACGATCTGACCCGAACCTCGAGGACGGCCGCCCATGTGGTGGGACAAACTTGGCGTGACGCCGATCCGGCCTGACGAAGCGGCCAAGAAGAAATGGTTCGGGGCCGAGATCACCTTGAAGTCCGTGGCTCATCTCGAAAAGACCGTGAAGGCCGCCGGGGAGAAGGGGGCCGTCGGGTGGTGGGCCACGCCCTGGATGGCGACCGACAAGGGCCTGCAAGCCACCATCACCGTGTACTTCGCCAAGCGCCAGCCCGCCCAGGCCTTCCAGGACCACCCGCCGCCGGCGCCCCGCGCGCGCGCGGCGGGCTGATTGATCCCGGCGCCCGACACGCTATCGTCCCTCCCGCATCACGAAGGGGAGTGACATGGGCGAGACGATCGAACTCAAGGCGGCCGACGGATTTACCCTTGCCGCCTATCGGGCGGCACCGAAAGGTGCGGCGCGCGGCGGCATCGTCGTGGCGCAGGAGATCTTCGGGTTGAATTCGCATGTGCGCGCCGTCTGCGAGGGCTTCGCCGCCGATGGCTACCTCGCCGTCGCGCCGGCGCTGTTCGACCGGGTCGAGCGCGGCGTGGACCTGGCCTACGGCGAGGCCGATGTCGCGCGCGGCCGCGAGCTGCGCGGCAAGCTCGGCTGGCCCGAGGCGCTGGCCGATGTGGCCGCCGCCCG
>JALHMN010000129.1 GCA_022844005.1 bacterium
TCGGAGCAACCGGGCTCGGTGCCACCGGCTCCGGCGCCGGCGGCGCGGCGGTTTCCGGCGCGGCCGGTGCTGCCGCGGCGACGGCGGGTTCGGGAACCGGGACGGGCTCCAGAGCGACCGCGGGCTCGGCTGTCTGGCCGATCGTCTCGGCCGGCGCTACCACGCTCGGCGTCGGCGGCACATAGGCCTGGAAGACCGGCCGCGAGGGTTCGGGAATCTCCCGCACCTGCACCGGCGGGACCGGCCGTTCCGGTTCCGGCAGATTGTCCTGCTCGCCGGTGACGCTGGCGGGCCGAGGCTCCGGCGCTTCCGGGATCAGCGGCTCGACCGGCTGTTCGCCGTGCTCCTCGGCGATCTGCATGGCTTCCTCGGTTGCACCGGCCTCCGGGCCGCGCCGCCGGCGGCGTCCACCGCGACGGCCCCGCCTGCGTCGGTCGGCCCCTTCGGCATCGCTTTCCGGACCATCGACCGAAGGGGCGGCGCCCTCGTCTGGTGTGCCGGCCTCGCCATCGCCCTGCGGCGGCGCGACTTCGGCGGCTTCGGTTCCTTCCTCGCCACCCTCACGCGCCTCGCCGGCTTCGCGCGGCTCTCCGCCGGGTTCGCCACGCCGCCGCCGCCGGCGCCGCCGCCGGCGCTGCCCATCGGCTTCGCTCTCGCCCAGGCGTTCTTCTTCCGGGGCGGCAACCGCCTCGGTTTCGGCCTCGGCTTCTTCCTGCTCGACCGGGGCCTCGACCACTTCCGGAAGACGCAGCGCGTCGCCGTTGACCGGACGGGCACCCTCGGCGATCACCGCGGGCACCTTCGCCTTCTGGCGTTCAATCCGGTGCTCTGGCGGAATCAGGCTGTCATCGCCTTCGATGACGATGCTGACGCCGTAGCGCTCCTCGATATCGGCCAGCACCGCTCGCTTGCGATTGAAGATGTAGAGCGCGATGGCGGTCGCCACTTTCACCGTCAACTCGCTGGCGCGCTCGCGACCCGCTTCCTCCTCGATCGCGCGCATGACCTGCAGCGCCGAGGATTCCGTCGACCGCACATGCCCGCGTCCCTGGCAATGCGGGCAGACCTGGGTGGAACTCTCGATCAGGCTGGGCCTGAGCCGCTGGCGCGACATCTCCAGCAGGCCGAAGGGGCTGATGCGGCCAACCTGGATTCGGGCGCGGTCGTTCTTCAGGCACTCCTTCAACCGGCGTTCGACATGCCGGTTGTTGCGCGGATCGCCCATGTCGATGAAGTCGACGACGATCAGCCCGGCGAGGTCGCGCAGGCGCAATTGCCGGGCAACTTCCTCGGCCGCCTCCAAGTTGGTCTTGTAGGCCGTCTCCTCGATATTGTGCTCGCGGGTCGAGCGGCCGGAATTGACGTCGATCGCAACCAGCGCCTCGGTCGGGTTGATGACGATATAACCGCCGGACCGTAGCGTGACGTCGGGGCTGTACATCGCGTCGACCTGCTGGTCGACCTTGTAGCGCTGGAACAGGCTGACCCGGTCCCGGTGCTGCTTCACCCTGGGTTCGTGCGCAGGCATCAGCATGCGCATGAAATCGCGGGCCGAAGCGTACCCTGCCTCTCCGTCGACCAGGATCTCCTCGATATCGGAAGCGTAATAGTCGCGGATCGACCGGCGGACCAGGTCGCCTTCCTCGTAGATCAGGCAAGGCGCGGTCGATTGCAGCGTCAGCTCCCGGATGCTGTCCCACAGCCGGAGCAGGTATTCGAAGTCGCGGCCGATCTCCGGCTTTGCGCGATCGAGGCCGGCGGTGCGCAGGATGACGCCCATGCCCTGCGGGACGTCCAACTCGCGGACCAGGGCTTTCAGCCGCTTGCGGTCGGTTGGTGAGACGATCTTGCGGCTGATGCCGCCGCCACGGGACGTGTTCGGCATCAGCACGCAATAGCGGCCGGCCAGCGACAGATAGGTGGTGAGCGCGGCGCCCTTGTTGCCACGCTCTTCCTTCACGACCTGCACCAGCAGGATCTGCCGGCGCTTGATCACTTCCTGGATCTTGTAGGGGCGGATCGGAAAGCGCCGACGCTGACGCTGGCGTTCGCGCGGCTTGCGCTCGCTGTCCCCGTCTGCCTCTTCGTCGTCCTCCGCCGCACTTTCGAGCGATGTGACGATCTCTCCCTCGATGGTGGCTTCCGGCTCGGACGGCACCTCGCCGGAGTAGAGCGATGGAACGTCGCCGCCGATCGTCTCGACGGTCGCGAATGTTTCCACTTGCTCGACGTGGCTCCTGACCTCGCCTTCCTCGAACCGCTCGAGCGGGGCAGGGAGGTTCTCGGCGACCTGGGCCGTATCGTCGGTCACGCGCGGAGGATTGTACCCCGCCGCCATACCGGCTGCAGCTTGCTCGTCATCCTGCTCTACGGCCGGTGCCTGAGAGGAATCGTCACCCCCCCCGACCGGGACATCAGGGGACGACGCGTCGTCACCCCCTGCGCCGGGCGCAGCGGCAAGGGGCTCTTCCTCGTCATCCTCGTCGTCGTCTTCCTCGGCGGCTGCGGCTGCCTCGGCCTCCAACAGGGCCTGCCGGTCGGCGACCGGGATCTGCCAGTAGTCGGTGTGTATCTCCGAGAAGGCCAGGAACCCGTGGCGATTGCCGCCATATTCGACGAATGCCGCCTGCAGCGACGGTTCGACTCGAGTGACGCGGGCGAGATAGATGTTGCCTTTGAGGGGCTTGCGGCTCGCTGTCTCGAAATCGAATTCGTCGACGCGATTACCGCTCAGTACCACGACCCGGGTTTCTTCCGGGTGCGTGGCGTCGATCAACATACGTTTGCTGGCCATACCTTGGGGACTCCGAGGCGACCGCGAGGTCGGCGCGAACAGATGACACGCGGTCGCCGTTTGTCTTCGGGGAGCGGCTATGGTCGCAGAGCAGGTGGCCTGGGGCGTTCCGATTCATCAAGTGCCAATTTCTACGGTTGCGCCAAAATTTGAGGGCCTCACGGCTCCGTCGACCGCGGCCGGAAAGCCGGCCGCTCGGGTGGAAATCAGGCTCGCGCCGTCACGGGCGTCGGGCGCAACAGGCGATGGGCGGCTCCGACCGGCCTCAGGGCTGTTGCGGATCGGCGCCGATCCCTGGCCGGTGCAATACGGCTCGGAATCGGGCAGCGGAGGTTCGCGGCGCGATCATAGGGACTGACACCGTTAAGAAACAACTGAATTTCATTCGCGAGCGGGCTGCCATTGCTTGCAACATCTTGCGTTGCCCCCCCGGTTGCGGGCTATATCTATCTCATGCGCTCCTGGGCGTTCCGCATCATTGTTCTGCTCGCCTGCCTCTTCGGCCTCGAGGCCGGGGCCGTTTCCGCGTCCGGCGCGCGGCTGGGCGAGAATGGTTCCGTCACCCGGTTCGTCGTCGACTTGTCGGAACCGGTCGCCTTCCAGGTCAAGACCCTGGGCGATCCCGATCGCGCGGTCCTGCTGTTGCCCGAGATGCGCTGGTCGCTGTCGCCGGGCGTGGGCCAGGACGGCCTCGGCATCGTGAAGGGTTTCCGGGTCCATGTCACGGAACTGGGCTCCAGCGTCGTACTCGATCTGCTGGCGCCGGCCAGTGTCGATGCCTTCCTTCTGCCGCCCCAGGACGGTGCGGGTTCGCGCCTCGTCCTCGACCTGACGCCCATGGCCTCTGCGGCGGAATCGGGCACGGCAATCGCCTCTGCCCAGGCAGCCCCCGCCGTCGCCGCCGTGATGGTGTTGCCGCCCCCGCCCATGGCGAAGCCGCGGGGCAAGCGCCTCATCGTCCTCGATCCCGGCCATGGGGGAGTCGATCCGGGAGCGATCGGCGCCAGCGGGATCTATGAGAAGGAGATCACCCTGGCGGTCGCCCTGGAAATGCGGCGCAAATTGCAGGCCACGGGTCGCTATTCGGTGCTCATGACGCGCAGCACGGATGTCTTCCTGCCGTTGGACGAGCGCGTGAGGGTAGCCCGCGAAGCCGAGGCCGATCTCTTTGTCTCGATCCACGCGGACTCGCTCGGCAGCAAGAATCATCGCGGGGGAACCGTCTACACGTTGTCGCAGACGGCCTCCGACAAGGAAGCAGAGGCCCTCGCCGCGCGCGAGAATAAGGCGGATATCATCGCGGGCGTCAATCTGCTGAACCAGCCCAAGGAAGTGCTGTCGATCCTCATCGACCTGGCGCAGCGTGAATCGATGAACCTGTCGGCCCAGTTCGCCCAGATTCTGACCGTCGAATTGCGAAATCGGGTTGCGATGAACCGGAACTCTCACCGGTTTGCGGGATTTCGCGTACTCACCGCGCCGGACATGCCGTCGGTTCTTGTGGAGTTGGGCTATCTTTCCAATGAGAAGGATGAAGCGGTCGTCCGCTCCCGGGCAGGGCAGGCCAAGTTCGCCGATGCCCTGGTCGATGCCGTCGACCGCTATTTCGCCGCCGGTCGGCGCTGAACACCCGCGCCGACGGACCGCGGATCGCCTTTCCGATCCGACTTCGCCTTGCCGCCCGGGCTTCTCTATATACATTTCGAAATCCGACGGTCCGGGAGTTTCGCGTTGTTCAGGCGCATGATGCATCGGCTGGCCCAGCTTTTCGCCGTGGGCGTCGTCCTCGGCCTGCTTGCCCTCGGCGCGGCGGGCCTGCTGGTCTGGCAGGTGAGCCACGACCTGCCGGACTATGCCGAACTGGCGAAGTACGAACCGCCGGTGACGACCCGCGTGCATGCGGCCGACGGGCGCCTGATGGCCGAATATGCCCATGAGCGGCGGCTTTTCGTTCCGATCGCAGCCATTCCGCCGAGGGTGATCGACGCCTTTCTCTCGGCCGAGGACAAGAATTTCTATCACCACCCCGGGGTCGATTTCCTGGGCATCGCCCGCGCTCTGTTGACCAATATCGCCCAGTTGGGGCAGGGGCGTCGCCCGGTCGGGGCATCGACGATCACACAACAGGTGGCCAAGAATTTCTTGCTTGGCAACGAAGTGTCGATGACACGAAAGGTGAAGGAAGCGATAATTGCTTTCCGTATCGAGAAGGCTTTTACTAAGGACCATATCCTCGAACTCTATCTGAACGAAATCTACCTTGGCGTCGGTGCCTACGGCGTCGCGGCGGCGGCGCTCTATTATTTCGACAAGCCGATGGCCGACTTGACCATCCCGGAGGCCGCTTTTTTGGCGGCGCTGCCCAAGGCGCCGACCAACTACCACCCCGTCCGCTATCCCGAACGCGCCAAGGCCCGCCGCGACTGGGTGATCGAGCGCATGCTCGAGGACGGCCACGTCACCTCGGCAGAGGCTGAGGCGGCCCGAGCTGCGCCGCTCGGTTCAACGCCACGGCGTGAAATCGGGTTGGTGAAGGCGGAGTGGTTCGCCGAGGAGGTCCGTCGCGAACTGATAGAGCGGTTCGGCGACAAATCCCTTTATGAAGGCGGACTTAGTGTCCGTGCTTCGCTCAATCCGAAATTTCAGGAGATCGGCGAGAGGGTGCTGCGTGAGGGGCTGATCGGGTACGACCGCCGACATGGATATCGCGGGCCGCTCGGCCGGATCGAGGGTGTGAAGGACTGGGCAGCCGAACTGGCCAAGGTCGAAGGTCCGACCGGTGTCGCGCCATGGGTGAAGGGCGTCGTGCTCGGTCTCGACCGGCAAGGCGCCAGCATCGGCCTCGCCGACGGCAGCAAGGTGGAGATGCCTTTCGAAGAGATGCGCTGGGCCCGCAAGGTATTGCCGGACCAGGAGAAGGGACCGGCCCCGAAGGCCCCGGCCGAGGTGCTGGCCGTCGGCGATGTGCTCCTGGTCGAGCAGATCGCCGACAAGCCCAAGCGCCTCGTCGGGTTGCGCCAGGTCCCCGATGTCGGCGGCAGCCTGATCGCCATGGATCCCCATAGCGGGCGCGTGCTGGCGCTGGTGGGGGGCTGGGATTTCGGTGTCAGCCAGTTCAATCGCGCGACGCAGGCGAAGCGGCAGCCGGGTTCGTCCTTCAAGCCGTTCGTCTATGCCGCGGCGCTCGACAATGGCTATACACCGGCTTCCCTGGTGCTCGATGCGCCTTTCGTCATCGACCAGGGACCGGGTCAGGGCAAGTGGAAGCCCGGCAACTATTCAGGCGAATTCTACGGACCCAGCACCCTGCGCGTCGGCATCGAAGCGTCGCGGAACCTGATGACCGTTCGACTGGCCCAGGCGGTCGGCATGGAAAAGGTGGTCGACTATGCCAAACGGCTCGGCGTGATCGACGAGATGCCTGCGGTTTTGTCGATGGCGCTGGGTGCTGCCGAGACCACGGCGATCCGCCTCGCCTCGGGCTATGCCGTCTTCGTCAATGGCGGCCGGCGGATCACGCCTACGTTGATCGATCGCATCCAGGACAGGCACGGCCGCGTGATCTTCGCCCACGACCGTCGCGACTGCGCCGGCTGCAGGGCGGCCACATGGGACGGGGGAGCCGAGCCCGAGCTTCCCGACGCGCGTCCCGAGGTGCTGGACCCCGCCACCGCCTATCAGATCACCTCGATGCTGCAAGGCGTCGTCGAACGCGGGACCGGCACGGTCGCCCGCAAGGTGGGCAAGCCGCTGGCTGGCAAGACCGGGACCTCGAACGACTATTTCGATACCTGGTTCATGGGCTTCGCGCCGGATCTGCTGGTGGGCGTGTTCGTGGGCTTCGATCAACCGCGGACCCTGGGCGAGAAGGAAACGGGCGGCGGCACCGCTGCGCCGATCTTCGCCGCCTTCATGCAGGAGGCGCTGGCCGAGGCGCCGTCGACACCGTTCCGGGTGCCGCCGGGCATCCGGCTCGTCCGTGTCGATCCCAAGACCGGTCAGCCCGCACAGCCCGGCCAGCGCAATGCGATCCTCGAAGCCTTCAAGCCCGGAACAGAACCCGGGGCGGCCGATCGGCAGGTCCTCGACGGGTCCGGTGACGACAGTGGCTTCGCCTATCCCTCGTCGAATACGGAAGTTTCCCAGCCGGCTGCGGCGTCCGGCGGGGCTGCGCCCACGGCATCGGGAACCGGCGGGCTCTACTGATCCATCCTGAAATCTCGGGGACGAGGGCATGAAAGTGTTGCGGCCGTTAAAATAACAGTGTAAATTTACGCTGTAGCTTAATTCGGAATCCCGATGCCGAAGGTGCTGGACGAAGAGGATGTCGCCGATTTCCGCGAACGGCTCCTCGCCGCGGCTGAACGGCTGTTCGCCGAGCAGGGCGTCGCCGGTGTCTCGATGCGCCGGATCGCTCAGGCGATGGGCTGCAGCGCGACCACGCCCTACCGCTACTTCGCCGACAAGGAAGAGATCCTGGCGAGTGTGCGGGCCGCCGCATTCGATCGCTTCGCCACAACGATCGAGGCGGCCTTCGCCCGCCGTGGCTCGCCGGTCGAACGCTCGGCGGCGGTCGGCCGGGCCTATTGGGACTTCGCCATGCGCGAACCCGACGCCTATCGCCTGATGTTCGATATGGCGCAACCCGACGACGACCGCTATCCGGACCTCGTGCGCGCCGGCGCCAGGGCTCGCGGCTGCATGACGGCACATATCCGCGAACTCGTGAGCGCCGGCCGCATCGCAGGCGATCCCGACCTGCTCAGCCATGTGATCTGGTCCGCCACGCATGGCATCGTCGTGCTGAAGCTGGCCGGGCGGCTGAAGCACGGTCCCGCACCCGAGGACATCCTGCGCGAAAGCATGCGACTTCTGTTCAACGGCGCCCGGGCAGGACTTCCGCCCCGGGCGCCGGCCCAAGCATCCGCGGAAGCGACAGGGAGCCAGACATGAGCAAGCCCTTTCCCGAGCACCCCTTCCTGCGCGGCAATTTCGCGCCGCTCTCCTTCGAGGCCGAGGCGCATGATCTGCCCGTGCAGGGCGAATTTCCCAAGGACCTCGCGGGCACCCTCTACCGCAACGGGCCGAATCCGCAATTCGCGCCGAAGGACGGTCAATACCACTGGTTCGTGGGTGACGGCATGCTGCATGCCTTCCAGCTCGAGGAGGGTCGCGTCCACTATCGCAACCGTTTCGTCCGCACGCCGCGCTTCCAGCTGGAGCGCGACGCCGGCCGTCCGCTCTTCGGCTTCTTCGGCAACCCGATGACCACGGATCCTTCCGCGCTCGGCAAGGACAGCGGCGTCGCCAACACCAACGTCGTCGTGCATGGCGGCCGGCTCTTCGCGCTGGAAGAGGCGCACGCGCCTTTCGAGGTCGACCCCGGGACCCTGGCGCCCAAGGGCTACGAGACTTTCGAGGACAAACTCCAGGGCCGCTTCACCGCGCATCCGAAGACGGACCCCGAGACGGGCGAGATGCTGGGCTTCGCTTATTCGGTCGGCGGCTTCTTCACCGACAAGCTCGCCTACTACGTGATCGACCGTTCGGGCACGATGACGCGTTCGGACGTGATCCAGGCGCCCTATTCGGCGATGGTGCACGACTTCATCGCCACCCGGAACCATGTGATCTTCCCGGTCATGCCGCTGACCGGCAGCCTGGACCGTGCGGTCTCGGGCAAGCCCGCCTTCGCCTGGGAGCCCGCGAAGGGCAACCGCATCGGCATCCTGCGCCGCGACCAGCCGGTGTCCAGCATCCGCTGGTTCCAGGGACCGGCCTCCTATGTCTTCCACCCCATGAACGCCTGGGAGGAGGGCGACCTGATCGTCGCCGACATGATGCAATACGAGGCGGCGCCGCTCTTCCCCAGTCCGGACGGCACGCCGGGCGACGAGCGCAAGGCGGTGGCAAAGCTGGTGCGCTGGACCTTCGACCTCGCCGGCAACACCGACACCTACAAGGAGGAACCACTCGACGACCTGCTGGGCGAGTTTCCCCGCTTCGACGAACGCTTCGCCGGTCTCTCCTACCGGCACGGCTTCTATGCCTTCTACGAGCCGGAGCAGCGCCGCTTCACCGGCAGTTTCGGCGGCCTCGCGCATCGCGACGCGCGGACCGGGGCGCGCAAGCTGTGGCGGGCGCCCCACGGTGACGCGGTGTCGGAGCCTGTCTTCGTGCCGCGCAAGCCCGATTCGGCGGAAGGGGACGGCTGGCTCCTCGCCGTCGTCTATCGCGGCGAGGAGAAGCGCAGCGACCTCTGTGCCTTCGACGCAATGAGTATCGACAAGGGTCCGATCGGCACGGCGATGCTGGGGCATCGCGTGCCCTATGGCTTCCATGGCAATTTCCGGCAGGCTTGAGACAGCACAGCAAAGAAACGCCAGGGAGGCAGCAGAATGCAGACCATTCCACTCCGCTTCGACAATGCCCATGTCTTCGTCGCCGGCGGGTCGAGCGGCATCAACCTCGGCATCGCGCACGGATTTGCCGCGGCCGGCGCCAATGTTTCCATCCTCGCCCGCAAGGCCGAGAGGATCGACGCCGCCGTCGCCGAATTGAAGGCGCATGGCGGCGGCGTACGCGGCTTCTCCGCCGATGTGCGGAACTACGAGGCCGTGGCGGGAGCGCTGAGGGAGGCGCACGGCGCCTTCGGCGACATCGCCGTCCTGATCTCGGGCGCCGCCGGCAATTTCGTCGCGCCGGCGCTCGGCATGTCCTCGAACGGCTTCAAGGCGGTGATGGACATCGATCTGCTGGGCACCTTCCACGTCATGCGGGCGGCGCATGCGCACCTGCTCAAGCCCGGCGCCTCCTTCATCAACATCACCGCGCCGCAGTCCCAGCGCGCGATGATGCTGCAGGCGCATGTCTGCGCCGCCAAGGCCGGCATCGACATGCTGACCAAAAGCCTCGCCATGGAATGGGCCGCGGACGGCATACGGGTAAACGCGATCTCGCCCGGCCCGATCGAAGGGACGGAGGGCATGAGCCGTCTCGCGCCGACGCCGAAGGCGGCCGAGGCTTCGAAGCGCAGCGTTCCCCTCGGTCGCTGGGGCCGCAAGGAAGAGATCGCCTGGGCCGCGATGTTCCTGTCCTCGCCCTTCGCCGCCTATATCAGCGGCGCGATCCTGCCGGTGGATGGCGGCGGCAGCGCGGGGCGCTACGATCCCGACCTGCTCGGCCAGTTCGGCCAGATGGGCATCACCTCGCAGGTCTGATCGAACCCGCGAACGGGGGGGAGTAAGCAATGCAACTCTATGACCTGAAGGCGGGTACCAATCCACGCCGCCTGCGCATCTTTCTGGCCGAGAAGGGAATCAGCCTGCCGGTCACGGCGCTCGACATGACGAAGGGCGAGAACCGCACGCCGGAATTCCTCGGGCTCAATCCGCTCGGAACACTTCCGGTGCTGAAGCTGGACGACGGCAGCGTCCTGACCGAATCGATCGCCATCTGCCGCTATTTCGAGGAACTGCAGCCCGAGCCGAACCTGTTTGGCCGGGATGCGCTGGAGCGTGCCCGGATCGAGATGTGGAACCGGCGCGCCGAACTCGAACTGCTGCTGCCGTTGGTGCAGCAGTTCGTCCATCTTTCTCCCTTCTGGGCCGGCCGTCGGCCGCAGGTCGCCGAGTACGGCACCTTGGCACGCGAACAGGCGCTGAAGACGATGGCTTGGTTCGACCGTGAACTGGCCGGCCGGCCGTTCCTCGCCGGTGATCGCTACACCGTGGCGGACATCACCGCCCAGGCCGCTCTTCTCCTCGGCAAGAATACCGGCGCGCCCCTGCCTGAGGGGCTGCCGGGCTTGGCACGCTGGTGGGCGGAGGTGTCGTCGAGGCCGTCCGCGCGGGCATGAGGCGGGGTTACTTGACCGCGTCGAACATCTTGTCGACGGCGCCGGAGCCCGCTCCGCCGGGTGGCACTTGGCCCCGGTCGAGTTCGATCTGCCGGCGTGCCTGCGAGGCCTCGCGCAGCGAGACATAGTAGTCGACCGAACTGGCCTTTAGTTCGTCCAGCGGATCGAGCAGCGCCTCGCGGGTCGAAACGACACCGCTGCCCGCGCGGACATACCGCGCCGTCTGGTCGAGGATCACGTAGTTGAACGGGTCGGCGAAGAACGTGCCGGCAATGCCGACCAGATCGCGCGCGTTGGTCGGCCCCAGCAGGGGGGCTTCGATATAGGGCCCGGCGCCGGCTCCCCAGACATAGAAGGTCTGGCCCAAATCCGCGCGCGCCGGTTTCAGGCCGAAGATCGGTTCCGCCGCCTCGGCGAGGCCGCCGATGCCGATGGTCGTATTGACGACGAAGCGGCCCACGGTCTCCGCGGCGAGACCGACTTCGCCCTGCAGCAGATTGTTGGCGAAATGGAGCGGTTCGTTCAGGTTGAACAGCGCGCTCCGCACCATGCCTTTGATCTCGGCCGGAAGGTAGCTGTAGAGCTTCGCCACCGGCCTGAGCAGCACGAAGTCGATACCCTGGTTGAACAGGTGGAAGCCTCTGTTGACCGGTTCCAGCGGGTCCCAGACCGGTTCGGGGCCG
>JALHMN010000130.1 GCA_022844005.1 bacterium
TGCCCGTCGGCGGTCGGAAACACGCCGGTGGGGATGCCGGTCGGGTGGTCGTTGCCGGCCTGGCCCGCCACCTCGCCCTTGATCAGCCAGCGCGCCGCCTGGAAGTCGAGCATGAAGATCTGGGCTTCGATCAGCGAAGTATGCACCCACTGGCCCCGGCCGCTGCGTTCGCGGCTCAGCAGCGCCAGCATGATGCCCTGGGCCAGCAGCAAGCCGGAAGTGAGATCGGCGATCGGGATGCCGACCCGCATCGGCCCCTGCCCGGGTTCGCCGGTGATCGACATCAGGCCGCCCATGCCTTGCGCGATCTGGTCGACGCCGGGGCGGGTCGCGTCCGGGCCGGTCTGGCCGAAGCCGGCGATACTGCCGTAGACGATGCGCGGGTTGATCTTGACGACCTCGTCATAGTCGATCCGGAGGCGGTGCTTCACGTCGGACCGGTAGTTCTCGACCACCACATCGGCAGTTTCCGCAAGCCGCATGAAGATGCCGCGCCCCTCCTCGGTCTTCAGGTCGAGGGTAATGGCCCGCTTGTTCCTGTGCAGGTTCTGGAAATCGAAACCATGCCGCTTGCTGCCCGTCGCATCGCCCGCGTCGGGGCCGGGCGGTTCGATCTTGATCACCCTGGCGCCCCAGTCGGCCAGTTGGCGCACGGCGGTGGGGCCGGCCCGGTGGGCGGTGAGGTCGAGCACCGAGATGTGGTCGAGCGGCAGCGCGGTCATGGGCGGCCCCTCCCTCTCTTCCCTATCGCCCCTTGAACCTCGGCTTGCGCTTTTCCATGAAGGCGTCTCGGCCTTCCTTGTAGTCTTCGCTGTCGAAACAGGCGGTGACCATGGCTGTGAGGCGCGCGAGATCGCGGGACGCTTCGGGCTTCGCCACTTCGCGGGCCGCGGCCTTGGCCAGTGCGACGGTAAGGGGGGCGTTCCCCGCGATCTGGCCGGTCACCTCGGCCACCGCTGCTTCGAGTTCGCCGTCGGGCAGCACGCCGTGCACCAGGCCCATGCGCAGCGCCTCCTGGGCGGTGTACTGGCGCGCGGTGAACAGCATTTCCATGGTCGCCGGCAGGCCGACGATGCGCGACATGCGCTCGATCCTGAAATAGCCGTAGCCGAGGCCGAGCTTCGCCGCGGGGATACCGAAGCGGGCCTTCTCGTCGCTGTAGCGCAGGTCGCAGCAGGCGGCGAGGTTCATGCCGCCGCCGATGCAATAACCGGTGATCATGGCGATGGTGGGCTTGGGGAAGTCGTAGATTGCCTCGTAACCCTGGTTGGAGACGACGCCGTATTTCTCGTCCATCTCGGCATTGGCCCGTTCGCTCTCGAATTTCGAGATATCCGCACCCGAGACAAACGCCTTGCCACCCGCCCCGCTGACCACCAGGCAGCGAATCTCGGGATCCGCCCGGTATTCGTCGAGGAGGCCAATCAGCGCCTCCCACATGTCGAGCGATACCGCGTTCATCTTGGCCGGGTTGTCGAAGACGACATGGCCGACATGGCCCTCGCGCCGGCCGTGGAGTTTCTGGTTTGCCATGAGCGGTTTCCTTCCCTTCGGAAGGGAGGATAGCGCCACCGGCGGGGCGGGGCGCCCCCTATTCGACCAGCGGGCGGCGCCGGCGTCCATCGCCTGGCCCCGGGGCGGTACGCCCTTGCCAGGGAGGCCGTCCTGCACGATGTAGGGGGCAGCATCAGGGTCAGGGAAAATACAGCAGGAGTTTGGGGAAATGAGCAGTTCGTCCGAGTACACGCCGCCCGCCGTATGGACCTGGAACAAGGCGAGCGGCGGGCGCTTCGCCAGCATCAACCGCCCGATCGCCGGGGCGACGCATGAGAAGGAGCTTCCGGTCGGCAAGCATCCGATGCAGCTCTATTCGCTCGGCACGCCGAACGGCCAGAAGGTCACCATCATGCTGGAGGAGCTGCTGGCGCTGGGACACAAGGGGGCGGAATACGACGCCTGGCTGATCAAGATCGGCGACGGCGACCAGTTCGGCAGCGGCTTCGTGCAGATCAACCCGAATTCGAAGATCCCGGCCCTGATGGACCGGAGCGGGCCGAACCCCATCCGCGTGTTCGAGTCGGGCGCCATCCTGGTGCACCTGGCCGAGAAGTTCGGCGCCTTCCTGCCGACGGAGGCCGAGGCGCGGGCGGAGACGCTCTCCTGGCTGTTCTGGCAGATGGGCAGCGCTCCCTATCTCGGCGGCGGCTTCGGGCATTTCTATGCCTATGCGCCGACCAAGATCGAATACGCCATCGATCGCTTCGCCATGGAGACGAAGCGTCAGCTCGACGTGCTCGACCGCCGCCTCGCCGAGAGCCCCTATCTCGGCGGCGAGGACTACAGCATCGCCGATATCGCCGTCTGGCCGTGGTACGGCGGCCTCGCCAAGGGCCTGCTGTACGGCGCGGCCGAGTTCCTGGCGGTGCACGAGTACAAGAACGTCAACCGCTGGGCCGACCAGATCGGCGCACGGCCGGCGGTGAAGCGCGGGCGCATCGTCAACCGCCTGCAGGGCGACCCGGCAGCCCAGCTGCACGAGCGGCACGACGCCAGCGACTTCGATACGAAGACGCAGGACAAGCTGGCGGCGAAGGGGTAGGCGTGCCGAAGAATCGCAGGCACGACGCGAAGGCTCTCGGGCATCCTGTGTCAGGCGACGCAGTGCCCGGGAGCATCGCCAGCGCGCTCGATGCGAGTGCCGAGGATTTGCGCGCGGGCAGGATCGAGGAAATCGCCGGCTTCCTACGGCGCATGGAAGCGAAGCTCGACCGGTTCATGGCGGAGCAAGAAATCTAGCTGTGACTCAGCGCCGTCGACGTTGCCGCAATTGAGCCGCTTCGCGAGGGACGGCGTGCCATGCGTTTGAGGCTATGGACAGCTATCTCGTCGGCACTGGGTGAGATATTCGTCGATACCTTCGAAATACATTTCAAGCTTTGCCATCGTTATCTTGAGATGGACCAGATCGACCTTTTCTATCGGAATGGTAACCGGGACACCCTTGGTGTCTGTTGCGTATCTGAATGAAAAGGAATCTGGATCGAATTTCTCGAACTCCTCAATGCAACGAAACACCGCTTGCGTGTCGTCAGCTTGGGAATCAAGTCCTCCGACTGATTCAATCAGCTTCCTAAAGACAGGCCAAATGTCGGCTTTGAGCCTGTGAGTTTTCCGAACTGGAATCAGTCCGATAGGCTCGCCGTGTCTTTCGATCAATCCCTTCATCGCCAACTCAAGATATTGCCGATAACAGAAGACAATCGGGTACAGGAGATTTCCCATCTGGTGAAGATTGCCGGGACGATCAGCTTCTCTGACAAGGATATCACCGGCCTGCTTGTAGCCCGCCGTCAGCCTAAAATGTCGCTCTCCCTCGTAGTTGCCGATGTGAGCCCCAAAAAGCCATCCCGGGTCTCGGAATAAATGATCTCCAACCTCCGGCCACGGAAGATCGGTCGCGTCCGTCGAAATCCCGTCGTCATCACGCATCGGCGCCACGTCAGCGCTGTACCGCATCGCCCGAATCTGCGGGCTCGAAGCTGATCCGCAGGCGCGAGTTGGTGGCTTTGGCGAAGCGCTGGAGCGTCCGGGTCGAAGGCATGGCGCGGCCGCTCTCCAGCCGCGCGATGACGGCCTGGGTGGTGCCCATGGCTTCGGCCACTTCAGCCTGGGTCATGCTCGCCTCGCCCCGGGCGCGGATGAGCGCCTTCGCGAGTTCGAACTCCTCTTCCAGGGCATCGTATTCAGCGCGGAAGGCGGGGTCCTTCATCCATTCCCGCGCGACCTCCTCCACCGGGATGAACTTACGGCTCATTCGACCTCCTTTGCGCGATTCAACGCGATCTCGATTTCACGGCGCGGCGTCTTCTGCGTTTTCTTGGGGAACACGCGAACGACAACCACGCGGCGCCCTATCGCGGTGACATAGGCGGCGCGGGCGATCCCGTCCCTGCCCTTCATCCGCATTTCCCACAACCGGCCTTCCAAGTGCTTCACATAGGGTTCGCGGATGCGTTCGAGCCCTTCGCTCTCGATCAGCCGGGCGATGCGCAGAAAGCTCGCGCGAATGTCGACGGGCAGCCTCTCCAATTCAGCCTTCACACCGTCGTCGAGAAATTCGACCGTCCACGCCATCTCCGCAATATACCATTTTTGCAATACCGTCGGCAACTATCGACTTGGATGCGTGCGAATAGCGGTGGGGAGCGGAGAGGTGTTTCGCCGGCCACGCTTGCTCCGGTTGCCGCTATGATGGGCGGATCAGCATTGGAGTCCCCCTTCATGAGCGTTGCCAACGGCCGGAGCCTGCTTGCCATTCCGGGCCCCACCAACATCCCCGACCGCGTGCTGCAGGCGATGATGCGCCCGGCCGAGGAGATCTATTCCGGGCCGATGGAGGCGCTGACCGCCGGGCTGATGGACGACCTGCGCTTCGTCTTCGGCAGCAAGGCCGCGCGCACCTACATCTATCCCGCGAACGGGCATGGCGGCTGGGAGGCGGCGCTGACCAACGTTCTGTCGCGCGGCGACAAGGTGCTGGTGCTGGCGAGCGGGCGCTTCGCGCTCGGCTGGGGCGAGATGGCCGAGTTCATGGGCGCCGAAGTCGAGGTGCTGGAAGGATCGTGGCGGGCCGCCGTCGACCCGGCCGCGGTGGAAGAGCGGCTCAGGCGCGACCGGGAACACGCGATCAAGGCGGTGCTGGTGGTGCAGATCGACACCGCCTCGGGCGTCGCCAACGACATCGCCGCGATCAGGAAGGCGATCGACGCGGCCGGGCACCCCGCCCTCTACATGGTGGACGCGGTGGCCTCGCTCGCCTGCATGCCCTTCGAGATGGACGCCTGGGGCATCGATGTCGCCATGTCGGGCTCGCAGAAGGGGCTGATGACGCCGCCCGGCCTCGCCTTCGTCGCCGCCAGCGAGAAGGCCGATGCGGTGCACAAGTCGGCCAATATGCGCACGCCCTATTGGGACTGGACGGCGCGGCAGGGCAAGCTGCACTACATGAAGTATTGCGGCACGCCGCCCGAGCACCTCTTGTTCGGCTTGCGCGCCGCGCTCGACATGATCAAGGAAGAAGGCCTGCCCGCCATCTGCAAGCGGCATGCGCTCTTGGCCGGGGCGACGCATGCGGCGGTGTCGACATGGGCCGAGGGCCAGGCGCTCTCCTTCAACATCATCGAGCCCGCGCAGCGCGCCGCCTCGGTGACGCCGGTGCTCTTGAAGGGCATCGCGGCGGATCCGATCACCGAATTCGCGCAGAAGATCTGCGGCGTCACGCTGGGATCGGGCATCGGCGATCTCACCGGCAAGGCGCTCCGCATCGCCCATATGGGCCATTGCAATGCGCCCATGCTGCTCGGCACGCTGGGGGCGATCGAGATGGCGCTGCAGGGGCTGAAGGTGCCGCATGGCGCCGGCGGGGTGAGCGCGGCGGTGAACTACCTGGGCGAACGCGCGGCGGGCTGAGCGCGTTTCGTCTGGCGGGGTGGGCCCGTCCTCGTCCTTCGAGACGACCGCTTCGCGGTCCCTCAGGATGAGGACTACATTTGAAGTTGGCATCCTCATCCTGAGGAGCGCCTGAAAGGCGCGTCTCGAAGGACGAGGAAGCCGCAGCGCGACATTGGATCCGGGGGTCGAGGGTCGTGAACGAGAAGGTCGACGTGCTGATCATCGGGTCGGGGGCTTCGGGGGCGGCGGCCGCCTGGAGCCTCGCCGAGACCAAGATGCGCATCCTGGTGCTGGAACAGGGCGACTGGGTGAAGCCCACTGACTATCCCACCAACGGGCGGGACTGGGAGGCGCGCCTCTTCTCCGACTTCGCCATCAACCCGAACCGCCGGGCCAGGCCCTCCGACTATCCGATCAACGACGCCAATTCGCCGATCAAGGTGGTGAACTTCAACGGCGTCGGCGGCAGCACCATCATGTACACGGCGCATTTCCCGCGCCTGCACCCTTCCGACTTCCGGGTGAGGAGCCTGGACGGCGTGGCCGACGACTGGCCGGTAGACTACGCGACGCTGGAACCCTTCTTCGCCGAGAATGACCGGATGACCGGCGTCGCCGGCCTCGCCGGCGATCCGTCCTACCCGCCGAAAGAGGCGCCGATGCCGCCGCTGCCGCTCGGGAAGTCGGGGCAACGCTTCGGCAAGGCGCTGAACAGCCTGGGGTGGCACTGGTGGCCCTCGGACAGCGCCATCGCGACGCAGGAATGGGACGGCCGCAGCCCTTGCATCAACCTCGCGCATTGCACGCCGGGCTGCGCGCAGGGGGCGAAGGGCAGTGCCGACATCACCTATTGGCCGCATGCGCTCCGCGCCGGGGTGGAACTGCGCACCAATGCGCGGGTGCGCGAAGTCACCGTCGATGCCAAGGGCATGGCGACCGGAGCGATCTACTACGACGCCGAGGGGAAGGAGCAGTTCCAGCCGGCGGAGATGGTGATCATCGCCTGCAACGGCGTGGGTACGCCGCGGCTGATGCTGAACTCGGTCTCGGGCAGGTTCCCGAACGGCATCGCCAATTCGTCGGGGCTGGTGGGCAAGAACCTGATGTTCCACCCCTTCGCGCTGACCTACGGCTATGTCGACGAGCCGCTCGACGGCAACCACGGACCGCCCTTGTCGCTCTGGAGCAAGGAGTTCTACGAGACCGACAAGGCGCGCGGCTTCGTGCGCGGCTATACTTTCCAGCTGCATCGCGGCATCGGTTCGATCGTCGAGGCGATCACCAGCACGCTGGCGGGGCGGCTGCCCTGGGGGGAGGAACATCACAAGGTCTATCGCGGCCTCGTCAACCACCGGCTCGGCCTCTCCGCCATCTGCGAGGACCTGCCGGAGGAGCACAACCGGGTGACGCTGGACCCCGTGCTGAAGGATGCGCACGGCATCCCGGCGCCCAGGATCGACTACACGCTCTCCGAAAACAGCCAGAGGATGATGGACCACGGCATCGCCCGGGCGACCGAGATCCTGGAGACCGCCGGGGCCAAGGGCATCTCGGTGGAGCGGCCGATCATGAATGGCGGCTGGCACCTGATGGGCACCGCGCGCATGGGGACGGATCCGGAGCGGTCGGTGGTGAACGAATGGGGCCGGGCACACGACGTGAAGAACCTCTTCATCATCGACGGCAGCATCTGGGTCACCTCCGGCGGGGTGAACCCGACCTCCACCATCCAGGCCCTGGCGCTCTATATCGCCGACCAGATCAAGCGGCGCCTCGCCGATGCCACGCTGTTCGAGTGAGGGCCGCGACGATGAAGACCTATCCGCCGCTCTCACCCGCCGAGGCCCGCGACCTGCGCGCGCTCGCCGCCATCATGATCCCGGCGAGTGCCGCCTATGGCGTGCCCGGCGCCGATGACGATCTCATCTTCGCCGATATCCTGAAGAGCCTGGAGCGCGACACGGACGACACGAAAGCGACGCTCGCCTTGCTGCGCGATCTCTCCGGCGGGGCCTTCGCCGATCTCGCCCCGGCACGGCAGATGGATGTCGCCATGCAGCTGAAGGCGAAGGGCGGCGCCGCCCTCTTCGCGCTCAACCGCGTGGTACTGCTCTGCTACTACCGCGACGACCGGGTGATGATCTCGCTCGGCCAGGAACCGCGCCCGCCCTTTCCGAAGGGGCATGTGGTGGAACAGGGCGACTGGTCGCTGCTCGACCCGGTGAAGGCGCGGGGGCCGATCTGGCGCAAGCCGGGATAGGCGGCCGGCGCGACAAGAACAAGAAAGCGGAGGAAACGAAAATCATGGCGGAATCGGGCAAGCCGCCGCTCACCGGCATCCGGGTGATCGATTTCTCCCGCGTCATCGCCGGGCCGATGTGCACCCAGATCCTGGCCGATATGGGCGCCGAGGTGATCAAGATCGAGAATCCCGACGGCGGCGACGATACGCGGAAGGGCGCCGGCCCGCGCATCGGCGGCGCGGTGGGAACGCAGGAGGGCGAGAGCCACTTCTTCATCGCCTACAACCGCGGCAAGAAGTCGGTGGCACTCGACTTCACGAAGCCGGAGGGCCAGGCGATCGTGCACAAGCTCCTGGCCGGAGCCGATGTGCTGGTGGAGAATTTCCGCCCCGGGGTGCTGAAGAAATACGGCTTCGACTATCCGACGCTCGCCGCGCGCTATCCGAAGCTGATCTACCTCTCGGTCTCCGCCTATGGGCAGGCGGGGCCGCTCGCCGACCGGCCGGGCTACGATCCCGTGCTGCAGGCGGAGAGCGGCATGATGTCGGTGAACGGCGAGGCCGAGGGGGAAGGCCTGCGGCACGGCATCGCCATCGTCGACACGATGACGGCGATCCATTCGACGGCGGCGATCACCACCGCCCTCTATGCCCGCCGCGACACGGGAAAGGGCCAGCAGATCGACCTGGCGCTCTACGACACCGCGCTCGTCTCGCTCGGCAATCTCGGCTCCTATTACCTCTCCTCGGGCGAGAACCCGAAGCGGGCCGGCAACGGGCATTTCGCCTCCGCCCCCAACAACTCGTTCCGGACCGCGAACGGTCGGATCTACATCGCCGCGGCGAACCAGAAGCTGTTCACCGATACCTGCAAGGCGCTGGGGCATCCGGAATGGGCGAGCGACCCGCGCTTCGCCAAACTCGCCGACCGGGTCAGGAACAAGAAGGAACTTTATGCCCTGATGGACGGCGTGCTGATGACCGATACCAAGGAGCACTGGGCCGAGAGGCTGCGCCATCTGCCGGCCGGGCCGATCCGCGAGATGAGCGAGGCGCTGGATGCGCCCGAAGTGAAGCGCCGCGGCATGCTGAAGACCTACCGGCACGGCAAGGTGGGCGATCTCAGGATCATCGGCTCGAACTACCGCTTCTCCGACACGCCGGTCGACGACAGCCGCCCGCCCCCGGGCCTGGGCGAGCATACCGAGGCGGTGCTGCGTGAGCTCGCCGGCTGCTCGGAGGCCGAGATCGCCCGGCTGCGGGCCGAAGGCGTGATCGGATGACGCGGGGTGCGGGTGGCGCTAGGCTTCCGGCCCGACGAGGAGGAAATCATGCCCGCGCTCTCGCTCGACCACTGGAACGTCTTCTGCAAGGACCTTGACGCCACCGTGCGCTTCTACGAGCGCTATGTGGGTCTCAAGGCCGGTGACCGGCCGCCGTTCAGCTTTCCCGGCGCCTGGCTCTATGCCGGCGAGAAGGCGATCCTGCACCTGGTGGCGGAGAGCGGCCGCGAGGCGCAGGGGGGCGGCGCCATCGACCATGTGGCGATCAACTGCTCGGACATCCGCGGCACCATCGACCAGATCAAGCAGGACGGCATTCCCTTCGACGTGAGGAAGGTGCCGGCCCGGCCGCTGCAACAGGTCTTCGTGCACGACCCCGACGGGGTGATGATCGAGCTCAACTTCTGGAACGAGGACGACGTGCCGGAGCTGAAGAAGAAGGGCTGAGGGCCCCCTACTTCCCCACCTCGATCAGCAGGAATTTCGTCACCTGCCGCTTGTTGAAGTTGTCGTCGGAGACGGCGACCAAGGTGCGGGCGCCGTTCGGCAGCACCGGGCCCCAGGCGAGGCCTTCGAAATTGTCGAGCTTCGTGTTCAGGCAGGCGAAGTCGAGGAAGAGCGTCTTCGCCACCGGCACCACGTCCCTGCCCTGCAGGCTGTCGAAGTCCTTCACGTCGGTCGCGCCCGCGAAAGCTACCTTGTAGAGGCGGATGACATTGCCGCGGCCGGGAATCCAGGCGCGTTCCTGCACCAGCAGCGTTTCGGCATCGAGCGCCAGGATTTCCGAGATGCCGTTGTCGGGGTTGCCGCGCGCGCCCTCCGGCGGGGCGGACGGGATGCGGCCGACCGTGTAGACGACCTCGCGGCTCACTGCCCCGGTGGCGAGGTCGACCAGCATGATGCGGGCCGGGCTTTCCTCCGTCAGCGAGGCGACGGGGCCATCCTGGGCGAGCGCGTTCTCGCTGGCGACCGCGACCGTCTTCCCGTCCGGCATCAGCGCGAGGCCCTCGAAGCCGAGATTGTCGCGGCTGCCCTTCCCGGCACCGTCGTTCAGGTAGCGCGCGGGCATGGGTAGCGCGCGCAGTTCCCTGCCCTCGGCATCTGCCAGGAGCAGGGCCGCCTGGGCCTGATCCTTCGGATGCGCCTCGGTCGACCACAGGATGCCCCCGCCGGGCAGCAGCGCGATCGCCTCCGGGTCGACGGCACGCGGCGGGTAGGCCGATCCGTCGGGGCGCTTCAGCGTGGTCATACCGACCACCTCGACGGCGCCGGCAGCGACCTTCAGCCGGTAGAAGCGGGCGGGGCCGCCTTCCGAACGGTCGTCGGAAAGGGCCAGGTAGGTGCCGCCGGCGGCATCGAAAGCAAGGCCGGAGAGGCCGCCGACCACGGTGCCCCGATATTCCATGCCCTGCGGCAGGGTGTGTTCGCCGGCCAGACGGATATTGGCCGGGCATTCCTGCGCCGCGACGGCCGGGATGAAGAAGAGCGCGGCCAAGCTGCCGAAAATCCAATTCCGTCCACGCATCCCCTCACCCTCCGCAGGCCGGTCCGGCCGAGCATAGCGAGATCGCGCGCCGCTTTGATGACAGGCCGCTATGCTGGCGGCCCCATTGCGCAAGAGGCCCGCCCGTGAAGCTCTTCTACAGTCCCGGCGCCTGTTCCTTCGCCGCCCATGTCGTCCTCGAGGAGGCCGGCGCGGCCTATGAACTGGTTTCCGTGCCGGTCACCGACCGGTCGAACTGGAAGCCGGAATACCTCGCCGTCAATCCACGCGGCTACATCCCCGCGCTCGCCGTCGACGACTGGGTGATGACGGAGAACACCGCCATCATGCTGTTCCTGGCCGAGCGGGCGCCGGCGGCGAACCTGATGCCGAAGGACCCCAAGGCGCTGGCCCGGGCGCTGGAATGGGCGGTGTGGCAGACCAATACCGCGCATACCGCCTTCGCCACGCTGTGGCGGTCGGAACGCTTCCTGGAGCGGAAGGAGGATTTCGGACCCTTGCGCGAGACCGCCATCCTTCGCATCAGGAAGCATCAGGGTGAGATC
>JALHMN010000131.1 GCA_022844005.1 bacterium
CGCGCTGCTCGGTCACCGGGTCGCGGTGCGCTCGGTTCCGGGCAGGGGATCGGTGTTCAGCATCGAGGTGGCGCTGGCCGGCGAGGAAGCGGCGACGTTGCCGGTTCGCCCGGCGATGCCTGCCGTGCCCGATGCGCATCAGCGCGCCGGTGCGATCCTGGTGGTCGAGGACGATCCGGATGCCCGCGAACTGCTGGTCCAGGTACTGAAGGGTGACGGGCACCAGGTCTGGGCGGCGGCCGACGTACCCTCGGCGCTGGAGCTGGTGGCGAAAGAGGGCATCCGACCCGACCTGGTGCTGGCGGACTACAACATGCCGAAGGACATGAACGGCCTGCAATTCGCGGCCAGGCTGCGCGCGCAGCAGAAGCGCCCGGTTCCGGTCGCCATCCTGACCGGCGACATTTCGAGCGCGACATTGCGGGACATCGCCCAGCAGCACTGCGTGCAGTTGAACAAGCCGGTGAAGCTGACGGAGCTGACGGCGGTTATCCAGCGAATGCTGGCGGCGGCGGCCACGCCGCCGCAGCCGGCCGCAACCGCGCGCGCATCCTCCGCGGCCGGGCGGGTGGGCGTCGTCTATGTCGTCGAGGACGACGCGCAGGTGCGTGCCGGCATGCGCAACCTGCTGGAGGCGCATGGCCGGCCGGTGGAGGATTTTCCGACCGGCGAGGCCTTCCTCGCCGCCTACCGCCCGGGGCGCGAGGAATGCCTGCTGATCGATGCCTATCTGCCGGGCATGAGCGGCTTCGACCTGTTGCGGCGCCTGGACGAGGCGGGGCACCGGCTGCCCTCGATCATGATCACCGGCAGCAGCGACGTTCCCATGGCCGTGCGGGCGATGAAAGCGGGGGCGGTGGATTTCATCGAAAAGCCGGTCGGCGCTCCCGGCCTGATCGCCAGCATCGACCGGGCGCTGGAGCAGGCGCGCGACCTGGGCAAGCTCACGGCCTGGCGCGATACCGCCGCGCGCCAGGTTGCCGGGCTGACCGCGAGGCAGCGGCAGATCATGCAGATGGTTCTGGCCGGCCATCCCAGCAAGAACATCGCCGCCGATCTCGGCCTCAGCCAGCGCACGGTGGAGAACCACCGCGCCGCCATCATGAAGAAGACCGGCGTCACCTCGCTGCCGGCGCTGGCCCGGCTGGCGCTGGCCGCCGCGCCGGGCGAAAGCGAATAGGTCTCGGGCCTCAGAACGGGAAGACGCCCATTCCTCCGGCTCAGTGCTGCAGCACGGTGCGGCCCAGCACCTTGCCGCCGCGCTTCAGGTCTTCCAGGGCGGCCGTCGCCTCGGCGGCGGGGCGGGTGTTGAGCGGGATCGGCGGTACCTTGCCCGACTGCACCAGCGCGATCAGCTCCTTCAGGTCGTCCAGCGTGCCGACATAGGAACCTTCGATCGACATCATCTTGAAGGGGAACATGACCGGCGAGATCGACATGCCGCCGCCATAGAGGCCGACGACGACGAGCTTGCCGCCCTTGCGGAGACTGTCGATGCCGAACTGCATGGTGGCGGGGGAGCCGACGAAATCGATCGCCGCCGCCACGCCGCCGCCGGACTTCGCCATCACCTGCTGCACGGCATCTGGCTGGCTGTTGTCGATGGTTTCGTCGGCGCCCATCTGGCGGGCATGCGCCCGCTTGGCGCCGTCGATATCGGCCACCATCAGCTTGGAGCCGACCACCGCCTTCGCCATATGGACGGCGCTGCCGCCGACGCCGCCGGCGCCGATCACCATGACGAAGTCGCTGGGCTTCGCCTTCTCCTTGGTCTTCTTCAGCGCGCTGTAGGCGGTGATGCCCGAGCAGGTGTAGGTGGCCGCCAGCTCGCGGCCGATGCCCTGATAGGGGACCAGATAGCGGGCGTGGGGGACCAGCACATGGTCGCCATAGCCGCCGTCGCGCCGGGTGCCGAGGGTGCGCGGCGCCATGCAGAGGAGTTCCTCGTCGCGCTTGCAGGGCTCGCAGGTGCCGCAGCCGATCCAGGGATAGACCACGTATTTGCCGCCGACCTCGATGCCGGCCGCCTTGGCATCGGCCGCCGCATCGGGGCCGAGCGCCTTCACGTGGCCGACGATCTCGTGGCCCATGGTGAAGGGCAGGCCGACGCCGCGATCGGCCATCTTCACCTTGTTGCCGCCGCCGAGATCGAAATAGCCGTCCCAGATATGCACGTCGGAATGACAGACGCCGCAGGCCTCGACCCGCACCAGCACCTCGGCTCCCTTCGGCTCCGGCGTGGCGACGTCGCGGACGGCGAGCGGAGCGCCCCATTCGACGATGGAGACCTGGCGCATGTTCGTTCCCTCCCAAAGGGGTGCTGCTTATGGGAAGGAGCCTAGCGGGACCGGCGGGCCGGCGCTATTGCTGAAGGCCGCTGGGGAGGGAGCCATGGCGGAACCGGAAATCGTCTTCACGCCGCATGCCGACGAGGCGCTGGTGCGGCTCGTCAACGACGGGGTCGACCTGCACAACATCGCCGCCACGGGGCTCGCGGAATGGTGCCCGGCGAACTTCTTCCTGAAGGGGCTGCGCGGCGACTGGCTGGGCGGGGTGACCGGCGTGATCTGGGGCGGCTTCCTGCACGTTCGCTATCTCTGGGTCACGGAGAGCGCGCGCGGGAAGGGGCAGGGCCGGCGCCTGCTGCAGGCGGCCGAAGACTATGCGCGCGAGCGCGGCTGCAGCGGCGCCACGCTCGAGACCTTCAGCTTCCAGGCGCCGGACTTCTACCAGAGGCAGGGCTATCGCGTGGTGGGGCGGATCGACGGCTTTCCGCCCGGACATACGAAGTTCTTCCTGCGGAAGGATCTGGTTTAGGCTCGTCGGGAATCGAGGGAGGGGGAAGAATGGCCGTCTACGAACTGCGCACCTATACGCTCATCGTCGGCAAGATGCCGGAGGCGATCGGCTACTACCAGAAGATGGCCTGGCCGGTGCTGGAGCGCTACCAGACGAAGCTGGTCGGCTATTTCGTCAGTGACACGGGGGCGCTGCACCAGCTGGTGCATCTGTGGAAGTTCGACGACGACAACGACCGCCGGGCGCATTGGAAGGCGCTGTTCGCGGAACCCGATTTCCAGGAATTCGCCAAGCACTTCCGCCCGCTGGTGCAGAACCAGAACGTGCAGCTGCTGCTGGCGGCACCCTGGGGACCGCATCCCTGAGGATCAGGGGAAGCGTTGCACTACTTCGATTTTTCCGACGATGGCGGCATTGAAGGCGTCGAGATCCTCGGCGGGTATCCAGTATTCCAGGTGCGCCCTGCCGCCCGCATCCTGAACGGCATAGCTGTCGAGGAAAGTCTTGCGCACGCGAAAGCGAGTTACAAAGCCCGCACCCGAGGCGGGCACGTTCCAGTCGCGGGCAATCTTCACCGCGTAGTCCTCGGTCAGTACGGGATAGAAGATCGGCTGGTCGGGCAGCCGTGGCGGGAAGGTCCTGAAGCCCGTCGCCTCGATGAGCTCCAGCTCCTTTGGTCCCACTGGGCGCCAGAGGGTGACAGTTTCGTCGCTCATGCAGCCGAGACCTTGCAGCCGAGGGCTTCCGCGCAGGCAGCCATCTTGTCGTCGAAGGTCAGGAGCTTGGAATCCAGGCTCATGGCTGCGGCGATATGCAGTGCATCCGGCGCGCGCAGATTCAGATCGATGCGCCTGAGAAAGAATTGCGCAATCCGGATATCGTTCGGTTCGAGATCGACACGCGTTGTCATTCGCGTGGTCCAGGCGTCGAAGTCTCCGAATGCCGCTTGGGCATGACTCCGCTCTATTTCGTTCATGCGCACAAGGCGCGCCATTGCCGAGGAGAACTCCGCTGCCGCGAAGTCGCTCACGATCAGAATTTCGGGTTCGGACAGAAGGTGACGCGACGCTCGTTGGGTAAAGATGTCGGCAGTGAATAGCGCGACCAGAACATTCGTGTCGAGACAGACGCTCACTGGTCGTCTTCGTCTCGCATCCGAGACACCAATTCTGCCGCGTTCGGCGACGACGACCTCCGCGGCACGCGGCGTGCCGCCAGCCAATCGAGGTCTGCGGTGGTGACCGACCGAGCAACGGCGGGCTGGGGCACAGGTTTCAACTCGACGACGGGATGGCCATGCCGCGTGATCACCACGTCCTCGCCGGAGAGGGCGAGATCGATCAACTTCGACAGGTGATTTCCAGCGTCTGTGACGCTGTGCGTTCCCATGCGTCCAATATAACTCGAAGCGGATCGCACTCAACTTATCGGTGATTTTCCTCGAACCGAGCCTCATTCCTTCAGAACCATTTATGGCCTCGATCCTGCATCGGAATGACGTAGATTCAGGCAACGGAGAGGGTCGAAAATGCAGGTTGTTCTGGGCGACCGACGCTATGCGGTCGAGGGTGCGTGGTCGCAGCCGTCGGCCGATGCGCCGCTGGACGTGGTGTCGCAGGTGGCCTGCGACAGCGAGGGGCATGTCCATGCCTTCCAGCGCACACCGCCGCCCGTGGTGGTTTTCGACACGGCCGGGCGGCCGCTGCGGCACTGGGGCGAGGGGCGGGTGGTCGATCCGCATGGGATCTTCATCGACGGCCATGACAAGGTCTACCTGATCGACCGCGACGGGCATGCGCTGATCGTCTGCACTACCACCGGCGAGGAACTGCTGCGGGTGGGATCGGGCAGGCCGGAATGGCGTGGATGCTTCAACCACCCGACGGATGTGGCGGTGGATGCCGCGGGGAACATGTACGTCTCCGATGGCTACGGCAATCACGTGGTCCACAAGCTCGACCCCAAGGGGAACCGCCTCCTCACCTGGGGCGGGCCAGGCGGCGGACCGGGGGAGTTCACCACCCCGCACGGCGTCTGGGTGACGCCCGACCAGCGCGTGCTGGTGGGCGACCGGGAGAACAACCGCATCCAGGTCTTCAGTACCGAGGGTGCGTATCTCACCGCCTTCACCGGCGTCTACAAGCCGATGGACATCTGCATGGACGATCGCGGCGTCATCCTGGTCAGCGACCAGACGCCGGCGCTGGTGGCCTTCAGCCCAGCGGGCGAGATCATCGGCCGGGCGAAGCCGATGCTGCGCGAGGGGCACGGCATCTGCGCCGACCGCGAGGGCAACATCTTCCTGGCCGAGCTCTATTTCGGCCGGGTGTCGCGGCTGCGCCGGCTGGACTGATGCGGACCCTGACCGACCGGCTGCTGCTGCGCCCGCTGGCCGCTTCCGACGCGGAAGCGATGCACGCGGCCTATGGCGATCCGGCGGTCATGCGCTTCTGGGGGGCGGTGCCGGCGGCCGACCTGGCCGAGACCGCCGAGCGGGTCGCCTGGTCCACCGGCGCCGATCCCGCGAGCCATGCCGCCTGGGCGGTGCTGCGCCGCGAGGACGGGCGCCTGGTCGGCATGGTGAACTATCACCACCGCGACATGCGTCACCAGCGGCTGGAGATCGGCTATCTGCTGCTTCCCGCGCATTGGCGGCGCGGCTATATGGCCGAGGCGCTGACCGCTTTCCTGGATCACTGTTTCGGCGCGCTCGGGGCGCATCGGGTCGAGGCGGCGATCGGGCCCGACAACGCCGCATCGCGCGCGCTGGTCGAGCGCCTCGGCTTCCTCTGCGAGGGCGGGCCGCTTCGCCAATGCGTGAAGTCAGGCGACCGCTTCCTCGACATGATGATCTATGGCCTGCTGGCGCCGGAATGGCGGGCGCGGGTTCAGCCGGCGAGTTTGGAATAGGTCTCGGTCACCGGCAGGATCACATGCTTCGACAGGCCCTCCAGCCGGTCGGGGTTGATCGCGGCATAGGCGTCCGAGGTCATGGTGTCGACAAAGGCCTGGGCGTTCGGATAGCGGACCAGAACGGCATAGTCCCAGGCATCGCCCGCATCGTCGCCGATAGCGACACCGCTCACCTCGCCGGCCCAGAGGATGGTGCCGCCGCATTGCTTCAGAAGCGGCACGAAGCCCCGGGAATAGCGCAGATAGGCGTCCTTGCCGCCGGCCTGCGCATATTTGACGAGGTTCAGCATCACCACCGGTCCCGGGCCACGAGCGGCGAGCGCGGCGAGTTGGTCCTTGTTCGGTTCCATGTTTCCTCCGATCCGGCGCGAGACTGGCGCGCCTCGGTCGAGACCGTGCATGCTTCGGGGCGATGTCGCCACTTCCGATTCGCACCCTGCTGGCCGCTTCCGGCGTCCTCCTCGCCCTCGGCCTATGCGTCTTCCTGCTGCGCTGGACCGAGCATCCCTGGCTGCTCGCCTCGCTCGGCGGATCCTGCGTCATCCTGTTCGGCATGCCCGACAGCGAGATGGCACGGCCGCAAAGCCTGTTCGGCGGCCATCTGATCGCTGCGGTTTCGGGTCTCGCGCTGAACGAACTGTACTTGCGCATCGGCGGCCCGTCGGAGGCCTGGCAGGTCGCGGCCGTCGCGATCGCACTCGTCCTCATGATGCTGACGCGGACGATTCATTCCCCGGCCGGTGCAAACCCGATCGTCATCTTCGCCGAGAATGCGGATTGGAGCTTCCTGGTGGCGCCCCTGGCGGTGGGCCTCGTGGTGCTGTTCGCCACCCAGATGTTGGTCCGCCGCTGGCAGGCGGCGAACCGACGCGCAGGGTGATTAGATTTTCTGGGGTGCGCCCCAGAAATCCTCGTTTGAAGAGCAGACCCGGCGCACACAAGTCTCTTCCAGGCCGAGAAGCATCTGGAGAGCATCATGGGTCGCGAAACCGAAATCCTGGCGGGGGTGCGCGCGCCGCTCGCCTATCTGGTGCCGACCGGGCAGCGCCCGTTCAGCTACACCTTCGACCCGCCGGCGGGCCGGCCGCGCCGCGGCGGGGAATACGAGGACCGGCTGGTCGATATCCGCGACGGGCGGCCGCTGCTGCCGGGCCTGTCGGTCGACATCCAGGGCTTCACGCTGGAGCCGCATGCGAGCGCCGTCCGCGATTTCTACGACGAGGACGAGGTGCGCGGCGTCTATTTCCCGGAAACGGAGGCCCTGCTGCGCCGGGTGACGGGCGCCACGCGGGCGATCGCCTTCGACTTCAACCTGCGCAACCGGGCGAAGCAGGCCGCCGGCGAACGGGGCATCCGCGAGCCGGTGACCCGGGTGCACAACGACTTCACCGAAGCCTCGGGCCCGGACCGGCTGCGCCGCGAGCTCGGCGAGGCCGATGCCGGCCGGCTGCTGAAGCACCGTTTCGCCATCATCAACATCTGGCGGCCGATCCGCGGGCCGGTGGAGGAAGCGCCGCTCGCCGTCTGCGATGCCTCGAGCATCCGCCGCGAAGACGTGATCGGCTCGGACCTCATCTATCGCGACCGGGTGGGGGAGACCTATGCCTTCGCCTACAGCCCCAGGCACCGCTGGTACTACTTCCCGCGGATGACGCGCGACGAGGCGCTTTTCATCAAGGGCTATGATTCCGATCCGGCAAGGGCGCGTTTCACCGCGCATACGGCCTTCACCGATCCCGGGACGCCGACCGGCGCGCCGCCGCGGGAGAGCATTGAGGTGCGGCTCTTCGCCTTCTTCGGCGCCTGAAGCGCAGGCCGGGCTGGGCCCGGACGGAGGTGGTGGCTGCGGTCGGGCCGATCATTGGCCATCAGAGGGATGGGGGATAGTCTCCGCCGCAGGTGTCGCACGGAAACAAACCCGAGCGGAGTTAGGAAATCCTGAGGCGGGAAAAGCTGACCAGCGCCGCGACCCCGGCGACCCCGGCGGCCACGAAGAGGGCGAGCGACGGCGCGGTCGCGTGTACCAGGACTAGGCTGAAGATGATGCCGACCAGGGCGGCACCCAGCGTCTGGCCGGTGACCCGCGTGGTGGAGAGAAGTCCGCTCGCGGCACCGCTCCGCTCGCGCGGGACGCTGCCGAGCAGGATGCGGTTGTTGGGCGTCTGGAACAGGCCGAAACCGGTGCCGCAGAGCACCATGTAGAAGCCGATCTCCAGCGGGCTGGAATCGGGCCGCAGCAGGGCCAGCGCCACCAGCCCGGCACAGAGCAGCGTCAGCCCGATGCCGCCGAGCAGACCGGCCGAGAAGCGGTCGGAGAGGCGTCCCGCCGTCGGCGCGGCGATGGCGAGCGCCACCGGCCAGGGCGTCATCAGGAGGCCGGTATCGACCTGCGAGCGGCCGAGCACGTCCTGGAAATAGAAGGGCAGGGCGACGAAGGCCATCGCCTGGGCGCCGAAGGAGCAGAACGAGGTGACGACCGAGAGGGAGAACAGCCGGCTCTTGAAGAAGTCGAGCGGCAGCATCGGCATCGGGATGCTGCCCTGGCGGCGGATGAAGACGTAGCCGAGCCCGATCGCCAGCAGGAGGGCGGGCAATACCAGCGGCAGGGGCGCCCCGTGGCCCAGCCCGTCGAGGCCGAGAATCAGCGCCGCGAAGGCGCAGGCGTTGAGAAGGGCGCTCGGGACGTCGAAGCCACGCACCAGCGCGTCGTTCTCAGGCAGCGCGCGATGCGCCAGCAGGAAGGCGACGATGCCGAGCGGCAGGCTGACCGCGAACAGCCAGTGCCAGGAGCCGACCGCGAGGATGCCGGCGGCGATCGTGGGGCCGATGGCCGATGTGGTGGCGACGACGAAGCTGTTGATGCCGAGGCCCCGGCCGAGCTGGCTGCGCGGATAGGTGAAGCGCAGCATCGCCGGGCTGACGCCCAGGATGCCCGAGCAGCCGAGACCCTGCAGCACGCGCCAGATGACGAGTTCGGTGAGCGAGTCGGAGACGGCGCAGCCGAGCGAGGCGAGGACGAAGACGACGAGGCCGATGCGAAACACGCGCGCATAGCCGAAGGCGTCGCCCAGCGAGGCGACCGGCAAGAGCGAGATCGCCATGGCGATCTGGAAGGCATTGATGATCCAGATCGAGCGCGCCGCCGTGGTGCCGATGTCGCGGCCGATCGCCGGCAGGGCGACGTTGGTGATGACGCTGCTGAGGACGGCGACGAACAGGCCGACGGTGAGGGCGGCGACGGCGCGATAGCGGCGGGGAACGGGCAGTCCGTCGGACACATCCATGCCGGAGCATTATGGCATGGGCGGGCGAAAGGCGACGGCGGATCGCGCAGGTCAGCCTTGCCGGGAAAAGGGAGCCCCGGTGGGGGCTCCCTCGGCGCTACTTTATCCGGATCGGAAAGACGAAGTTGATCGAGGGTTCCACATAGGCCGGCGGCGCGTAGTAGACCGGCGGCGGGGCGTAGTACACACGCGGCGGAGGCGCATAGTAGTAGCGCGGCGGCGGGGCGTAGTAGACCCGCGGCGGCGGGCCGTGCCGGTGATGATGATGGCCATGATACCCGTGGTGGCCACGCCCGCGATGATCGCCGCCCGCTTCGGCTGTCTCGACGCCGCCGAAGATGATCGCGAAAGCGCCGGCGACCGCGAGGGCGGCTACTCGTAAGCCTTTCGGTTCCGATTGGGCCGACCCGAGGAGCGAGGTCATTGCACTCTCCTGTACCTGTTGCCGGCGACGCCGGGAAAGCCCGTCGCCGCGCCATCAGTAACGCTTCGGATCAAGGCGGAATTGCGATTTCAGGCGGGCGGGCTGTGACAATGCAGGGACAAGGCGAGGCTAACGAAGCGCAGCATCTAGCCAGTCGGCGAGATGGTCCCAGGCCGGGCGGGGCATCGTCTTGCGGAAGAAGCCGAAATGCCCGATGGCGTCTACACCGAGGTCTCCGGGGGATAGGTGCGCGCGCTCGACCCGGGCTTGCGGATAGTAGGGGCGAAGGGCGTCCACCGCCGGCTTCGGCGCCAGCGGATCGTCTGTGAAGCTGAGCCAATGCAGCGGGCAGGCGATCCGGTCGTTGAAGGGGCGCAGCGGGCGGCCGCGATCATCGCAGACGTAGTGGCGCGAGCGTCCCCAGCGGGCCCAACTCCGGGCGATGCCGGCCGGCAGGTCGGCGGTGCCGATCCAGCTGCCCGGGAAGCGGCCGGTGAGGGCGGTGAGAGCGGGGATCAGCACCCACCACAGCGCGAGCATGCGCATGCGCCGAGGGGCGGGCCAGTGGCGCCAGTGACCGCTCTGTGCCGCGACCAGGACGGCGGCGGAAAGCCTGCCGATATTGTCGGCGAGGCCGAGCACTTGCCCGCCGAAGGAATGGCCGATCAGCACCGGCTTGGCGCCGGGACAAAGGCGCGCCAGATGGTCCAGCATCGAGGCCTGGTCGATCCGGCCCCAATCCTCCATCCGGGCCGTCGCCGGCTTCTCCGAACCCCCGATCCCGCGATAGTCGTAGGTCAGGACAGCGAAGCCGCGCTCGGCCAGATGGGCGGCGAAGGCGGCATAGAATTGCCGGGGGATGCCGGTCCCGCCATTGATCTGGACGGCGATTCCGTTCGGCCGGGCGGGCCGGAACAGGCTCGCTGCCAGCTTCACGCCGTCGCGGGCGGGCAGTGTCATT
>JALHMN010000132.1 GCA_022844005.1 bacterium
CGCGGCACCGAACCCGCCCGCTCGGGCGCGTGGCCGCCGCCGAAGGCGCTTCCGGTCAGCCCGCCCTGCCGCCGGCCGCCTTCGGCGGCCTGGCCTTCGAGTTCTTCGATGCGGGCCTGGGCCGCCTGCAGCGCCTGCTGCTGCACCACGATGGTCTGGGCCATGTAGTAGGGGGCGCCGGGTTGCCGCGCGATGCGGTCGCGGATGAAGGCCTCGGCGTCGGTGTCGCGCGGCGCCGACTGGCGCTCCACCTCGGCGAGCTTGCCGAAGATGCCCTCGATGGCCTGCTGATCGTTCCTGTCCATGGTTCCGTCCTTGTTTTCCATTCTGGATTGTGGATGCCGGCTACGCGCGCTCGGCCCGTTGGCCGAAGCCCCTGTGGCTGTTGAGAGTGCTCATGCCGGCTCGCCCCTCCCGATAGATCAGTAGAGCGTTTGCGCCAGCCGTTCCGCGGCGCGGTCGAGATCTTCGACCTTGCCGGAGGTGACCAGCGCATAGGCGACTTCACCCACCTGGAAATAGGCGGCCATGACATCCCTCGAGGGCGCGAGGGTCGGCCTGACCACATCGAAGGTCCCCGGCCTGACCGCGAAGAGCGAAAGCATGCCGAGTTCGATGGTCTCGATCGCCATCTCCACGCTCGGCCCGAATTGCGAAGGATAGATCTGCACGTCCCGGACGCTCCAGTTCGCCGGCAGCGTCGGCATGACGATGGCGGTCGCGGACCGGATCTCCTCCGCGTCGTATTCGGTCACCTCCGGTTGCGAGGCCATCGATGCGCGAAGGACACTGGTACGGTGGGCGCGCATCGCCTCCTCGACATAAGCGGGCGGGGGTGTCGAGGCGATGACCTCGCTGGCCGAGAAAGGTCCGAATGCATCGTTGGCAAGCCATCCGGCCGAGACGAAGGCGGCTATCGCAGCGGCCCTGCGCAGGATGCCGAAGACACGGCCACGCAACAGTCCGCGCTCCAGCCGGCGCGCCGCCTCGGCGGTGGACGGGCTCGCCATGCCCGGGGGGGCCGCGAGCGCCAGCCGCAGTTCATCGCGATTGCGCAGGTCGGCCATGACGCGAGCGGCGGTCTCCGGCCGGGCCGCGAGATAGGCCTCCACGTCTATGCGGCGGGTGACGTCGAGCTGATCGTCGACATAGCCGTCCAGATCGGAATCGGTGACCGGATCGGTGAAGGCGTTCATTTTCTACCCCCGATGATCCTGAGACGGCCGCGGGCGGGCCCTCCCTCTTCCAGTTCCCGAAGCGTGCCGCGCGCCCGCCCGATGCGCGACATCAGCGTTCCGAGCGGGATGCCGAGCGTGTCGGAAGCCTCCTGGTAGGACAGGCCTTCGATCGTCACGAGGTGGAGGGCGGCGCGCTGCTCTTCCGGCAGGTCGAGAAACGCCTCGCGGATCTGCGAAAGCCGTACCGAATGTTCCTGCGGCGCGGCCAAGCTGTTTTCTCCCAGGTGCCCGCTCTCGGCGATGCGCGCGGCTTCGGAGCCGCGGGCACGGACGCGGTCGATGAACGCGTTGTGGAGAATGGACAGCAGCCAGGCCCGCATGTTGCCGTCGGCCCGGAAGGTGGACCGCCGCTCATAGGCGCGAACCAGCGCGTCGTGCACGAGGTCTTCCGCATCGGCTGCGTCTCGCGTCAGCGATCGGGCATAGCGCCGAAGCGGGCCGATCTGGCCGAGCACGTCGAAGCGGGATTTTCGCGGGTTCATGTCGTGTGTACGGAACTGGAGCGGGTTTTCATCCTGCCCGATCGCGGAGGAAACGCACGCGAGGGCCGATTCGATCCGCCGGCCCGGTCGCGCGGGTGGATTCCCCGCCGGTCCCGGGGTATCTCATCGTGCCGCCGGGGCGAAGCCGAAGGGTGACGATGAACCGATATTGCGACGCCTGCGAAACATCCCGGCGGGACGTGGCTTGACCGCTCCGGGCTTCCTCGCGCATCCGGCGGCCTGGTGCGCCGGCCTCGGCGGTTGGCGGCGCCGCGGGCTCGCCTTCGCGCTCGGCGCCGCCTTCACCGGGGCGATGCCGCCGCTGCACCTGCTGCCGCTGATCGTGGTGGCCGCCACCGGGCTCTGCTGGCTGCTCGACGGCACCCGCGGCTGGCGGGCGCGCTTCGCCGTGGTCTGGTGGTTCGGCTTCGCCCATTACATGACCGGCCTCTACTGGATCGGCGAGGCCTTCTTCGTCGATGCCGAACGCTACGCCTGGCTGGTCGCCTTTCCCGTCGTCGTGCTGCCGGCGATCATCGCGCTCATCCCCGCGACAGGCTTCGCGCTCGTCCCCTGGGACCGGATGGCGCCGCTCGGTCGGCCGCTCCTCCTCGCCTGCGTCTGGATCGGCATCGACTGGCTGCGCGCCTATGGGCTGCTCGGCTTCCCCTGGAACCCGGCCGGCATGATCTGGGACGCCTCGCTCCCCATGCTGCAGGGGGTGGCCTTCCTCGGCGTCTTCGGGGTGTCGCTACTCACCCTCTGCCTCGCGGCGCTGCCGGCGCTTCTCGCGCAACCCGGGCGTGTACCCCTGGTCATGGTGAGCGTCGGCGCAATGCTGGTGGTTTCGTGGTGGATCGCCGGCACGGTCCGGCTCGACTCCGGCCTAGCCGAATCGGTGCCCGGCGTGCGGCTCCGCCTCGTCCAGGCCAATATTTCCCAGCAGATGAAGTGGCAGGACGGCCAGCGCCTACAAAATCTCGAGACCCACCTCGCCCTGTCGACGCGTCCCGCGGCGCTGCCGCCGACCCATGTGATCTGGCCCGAGACGGCGGTGCCCTACCTCTTCGATTCCGATCCCAACCTGCTGAAACTGCTGGAAGATCGTCTGGGGCCGGACACCGTGCTGCTGGCCGGCGCGCTCCGCCGGACGCCCCCGGGCGAACCGCTGCGCTACTGGAACAGCCTGCATGCGATTGCCACGGGTGGTGTGGCCGCCACCTACGACAAGCAACATCTGGTGCCGTTCGGGGAGTTCCTGCCCTATCGGCGGGTGCTGTCGCTGATCGGCCTCGACCGTGTCGCCCTCTCCGACATCGACTTCTCGACCGGCTCCGGGCCGGGCCTGCTCGCCGTTCCCGGTGCGCCGGTGGCCCGGGCGTTGATCTGCTACGAGGCGATTTTCCCCGCTGAAACAAGAACTTCGTCCGAGGCGGCGGGCTGGCTCCTGAACGTCACCAACGATGCCTGGTTCGGCGCTTCCGCCGGCCCGCATCAGCATTTCGCCCTCGCCCGCGCCCGCGCCGTCGAACTGGGGCTCCCCCTGGTCCGCGTCGCCGGCACCGGCATCTCGGCCGTGATCGATCCCTACGGCCGGGTCGGTGGCCTCATCCCCTTGCACCAGCAGGGTTTTCTCGATGCCGACCTGCCCCGGAGGGTGGCTGCGCCGACGCCCTATGCCCGCTTCGGCGACAGTCTGTTCGTCGGCCTCCTGCTGCTGTCCGCAGCAGCGCTTCTATATATTCACAAAAGAAAATACTTCTGAAATTGCACTTTTAATAGATAGTCCTAAATGCTTATGGCTATTTCCTCCGGATTGACACGACCCAGGGTGGTGGCTATACCCGCCGCACCTAGGGATTAGAGAAAATTACTTATTCGAAGCGCGTTCCCCGGCGCTGGAAAGGTCGAACATGGCAAGCGGTATTCGCAATCCGGTGGACATGCATGTCGGAACCCGCATCCGGCTGCGCCGCACCCTGATGGGCCTCAGCCAGGAGAAGCTCGGCGAGATGGTCGGCCTCACCTTCCAGCAGATCCAGAAGTACGAGAAGGGCGCCAATCGCGTCGGTGCCAGCCGCCTCTACCAGTTCGCCAAGGTTCTCGACGTCCCGCCGTCCTTCTTCTTCGACGACATGTCCGACGATGTCTCCGGCGGGCCGATCACTGGCCTCGCCGAGCCGGACGCCGAAAGCTACGACGCCGATCCGGATCCGATGATGAAGCGCGAAACCCTCGAACTGGTCCGCGCCTACTACAAGATCGACGATGCGCTGGTGCGGCGCCGGGTGTTCGAACTGGTCAAGGCGACGGGTGGCACCGTGCGAACCCGTACCCGCAAGGGCGAAGCCGAATAACACGCCGAGCGGTGCGGTTTCTGAGCTTCAGCTTGACCCCCGAAGGTCGGCCCGGCATTAACTCCCGCGTCCCGGCGTCGTGACTGCGGCGCGGGCCGCCCTTTGCCATCTCCCCGACCAGGAGGACTGCCCGTGTCGCGTCGCGACTATATCTTTACGAGCGAATCCGTCTCCGAAGGCCATCCGGACAAGATCTGCGACCGGATATCCGATGCGGTCGTCGACACGTTCCTCAAGGCCGATCCCTTCGCACGCGTCGCCTGCGAGACGCTGACGACGACGAACCGCGTCGTTCTCGCCGGCGAAACCCGCGGCCCGGCGAGCGTCACGCCGGAACTGCTGACCCAGGTGGTACGCGACTGCATTCGCGACATCGGTTACGAGCAGGAAGGCTTCCACTGGAAGAATGCCGACGTGCAGATTTACCTGCATGCGCAGTCGGCCGACATCGCCCAGGGCGTCGACGCCGCCGGAAACAAGGACGAGGGCGCTGGCGATCAGGGCATCATGTTCGGTTACGCCTGCCGCGAAACCGAAGACCTCATGCCGGCACCGATCTATTATGCGCACAAGATCCTGCGCCTGATCTCGGAGGATCGTCACGCCGGCAAGCTGCCGAAGCTGGGCCCGGACGCGAAGAGCCAGGTGACGCTCGAATACCGCGACGGCAAGCCCGTGCGCGCGACAAAGATCGTGCTGTCGACCCAGCACGACAGGTCGATCAAGGACATGAAGGAAGTCGAGGCGATCGTCGTCCCTTACTTCAAGAAGGCGCTTCCCGCCGGCTGGGCCGAGGGGGCGGAACTGTTCGTCAATCCGACCGGGCGGTTCGAGATCGGCGGACCGGATGGCGACGCCGGCCTCACGGGGCGCAAGATCATCGTCGATACCTACGGTGGCGCGGCCCCCCATGGCGGCGGGGCCTTCTCCGGCAAGGATCCGACCAAGGTCGATCGCTCGGCCGCCTATGCCTGCCGCTACCTGGCGAAGAACGTCGTGGCCGCCGGCCTCGCCGAACGCTGCACGATTCAGATTTCCTATGCTATCGGCGTCTCCGATCCGCTGTCCTTCTACGTCGATCTGCATGAAACCGGGACTGTCGACCCCGCCCGGCTCGAGAAGCTGCTGCCCGAGCTCATGTCCTTGAAGCCGCGGGGCATCCGTGAGCATCTCCAGCTCAACCGGCCGATCTATGCGCGCACCGCGGCCTACGGCCATTTCGGGCGCACGCCCGAGGCCGATGGCGGGTTCTCATGGGAGAAGGTCGACCTTGCCGATGCCCTGAAGCGGGCGGTGGCTTGAGCGAAGGGCCGGCCGGGGCGCGCGAGCGCCTCGTCTACGGCCGCAGGAAGGGAAAGAAGCTCCGGCCGGGCCGTCAGTCGCTTTACGACGAGGCCTTGCCGCGGCTGAAGCTGATCCTGCCGGAAGCGGGCGATCTCGATCTTCCCACGTTGTTCGGGGAGCCGAAGGCGGCATGCTGGATCGAGATCGGTTTCGGCGCCGGAGAACACCTCGCCGATCAGGCGGCACTCCATCCCGCTATCGGCTTCATCGGCTGCGAGCCGTTCCTGAATGGCTTGGCGGCCTGCGTGTCGCATTTGATCGAGCGCGACCTCGGCAACGTCCGCCTGCATGGCGACGATGCGAGGCAGGTGCTGCGCGCCCTGCCGGCGGCCTCCATAGCGCGTGCTCATGTGCTTTTTCCCGATCCCTGGCCCAAGGTGCGACACCACCGTCGGCGCATCGTCTCCACTCCGGTTCTCGATCTTCTGTCACGGGCGATGGCGGACGGGGCGGAACTGCGGCTGGCGACCGATCACATGGACTACGCACGCTGGATGCTGCGGCATTGCCTGGCGCACCCGGACTTCGATTGGCTTGCCGAGCGCCCGGACGACTGGCGGCGGCCGGCTGCCGATGAAACGCCGACGCGCTATGAACAGAAGGCGCTCGCCGCCGGGCTGAAACCGCTCTATTTCCGCTTCCGGCGCCGGACCCGGGGGGAAGGGGAAGGAAATTTGCCGCTTGTCTTCCCGCCCGCCCTGGCCTAATACGCCAGCCACATTGCTGGCTCGGTCTTCGGATCGGGTGGACTTCGGAAGTGGGCCAGCGGCCCACTTTTTTGTTTCCGGGAGTGATCGTTTCGGATGGTGGCGGAGGCGCGCATCGCGGCGCTGGTCGAGCCGACCCTGGAAGCCATGGGCTTCCGGCTGATCCGCGTCCGGGTCACCGGGGCGGGGCGACCGGTGCTGCAGATCATGGCCGAGCGGAATGACGGCCGGATGAACGTCGACGACTGTACCGAGGTAAGCCGGGCTGTTTCGGCGCTGCTGGATGTCGAAGATCCCATCGCTGGCGCCTATTCGCTGGAAGTATCCTCTCCTGGTATCGATCGGCCTTTGATCCGGGCGGAAGATTTCGAAAAATACGCGGGTTTCGTTGCCAGGCTGGAGACACGCTCGCCGGTCGAAGGCCGCAAGCGTTTCAAGGGGCAACTCGGCCTTCTGACCGACGGAAGGCTGACGATCAAGAGCGAACACGGCGAAGCGGTGATCCCGCTCGCCGAGATTGCCGAGGCTCGGCTCGTCCTCACCGACGAGCTGATCCGGGCTTCGATGGCTAAGTCCAAGCACAAGGACGGGTGACGGACGATGGAAGCAGCCTATAGCCTCAACCGGCTTGAACTTCTGCAGGTCGCAGATGCGGTAGCGCGCGAGAAGACGATCGATCGCGATATCGTGTTGACCGCGATGGAAGATGCAATCCAGAAGGCGGCCCGCTCGCGTTATGGCATGGAGAACGATATCCGCGCCGAGATCGACCGGCGCACCGGCGAGACCCGGATTTCCAGGCTTCTGGAAGTCGTCGACACCGTCGAGAATGACGCCACTCAAATCGCGGTCGAGGACGCGGTCGCGCGCAATCCCGATGCGCAGGTCGGCGACTTCATCTCCGAGCCGCTGCCGCCGATAGATTTCGGCCGCATTGCCGCGCAGAGTGCCAAGCAGGTGATCGTGCAGAAGGTGCGCGAGGCAGAGCGCGATCGTCAGCACAACGAGTACAAGGATCGGATCGGCGAGGTCATCAACGGTCTGGTCAAGCGGGTCGAATACGGAAACATCACGCTGGATCTGGGCCGGGCGGAGGCGATACTCCGGCGCGACGAAGTGCTGCCGCGCGAGAATTTCCGCCAGGGTGATCGCGTGCGCGCCTATATCTATGACGTCCGTCGCGAGCAGCGTGGCCCGCAGATCTTCCTGTCGCGCACCCACCCGCAATTCATGGCCAAGCTGTTCGCGCAGGAAGTGCCGGAAGTCTACGACGGCATCATCGAGATCAAGTCGGTCGCCCGCGACCCCGGCTCGCGCGCCAAGATCGCAGTCTTCTCCAACGACGGTTCGATCGACCCCGTCGGCGCCTGCGTGGGTATGCGCGGCTCACGCGTGCAGGCCGTGGTGAACGAGCTTCAAGGCGAGAAGGTCGATATCATTCCCTGGTCCGCCGATCCCGCCACGTTCATCGTCAATTCACTGGCGCCCGCCGAGGTGAGCAAGGTCGTTCTCGACGAAGACGCCAATCGCGTCGAGGTGGTGGTGCCCGACGACCAGTTGTCCCTCGCCATCGGGCGACGCGGGCAGAATGTGCGCCTGGCCTCGCAGCTGACCGGCTGGTCGATCGACATCCTGACCGAACGCGAGGACAGCGAGCGGCGGCAGACCGAATTCCGCGAACGCTCCAAGCTGTTCATGGACACGCTGGGTATCGACGAGACCACGGCGCAGCTCCTCGTATCGGAAGGCTTCGCCAGCGTCGAAGACGTTGCCTATGTGGAGGAATCGGAAATTTCGTCGATTTCCGGGCTGGATGAGGGCCTGGGTATCGAACTGCGGCAGCGGGCGATCGACTATGTCGCCGCGCGCGACGCGAAGTTCGAAGAGGAGCGCAAGTCTCTCGGCGTCGAAGACGCATTGGTTGACTTGGGCGGTCTCAGCCCCGAAATGTTGGTCAAGCTCGGCAATGCCGGCGTCAAAACCCTCGACGACTTTGCCGACCTCGCGTCGGACGAATTGATCGAGATTCTGGGCGACAACCAGATGAGCGGCGAAGACGCGAATACGCTCATCATGGCGGCGCGCGCGCATTGGTTCGAGGGTGAGGAGGCCGACGCGAGTGCCGACGCCGGCGAGAGCACTGACGAGCCCGCCACGACCTGACCGCCTCGCGCCCGAGCGCCGCTGCATCGTCAGCGGCGATCTGGAATGCAAGGAGGGCCTGGTCCGGTTCGTTGTTGGTCCGGACGGGCAAGCCGTGCCTGACCTGGCCGGCCGCCTGCCCGGGCGCGGCATGTGGGTGGGCGCGCGCCGCGAGCTGATCGAGCAGGCGGTGCGCCGCAAGGCCTTTTCCAAGGCCGCGAAGGCGCCTGTCGCCGCAGCGGCTGATCTCGCCGACCAGGTGGAGAGGTTGTTGGCGGGCCGATGCGCGGATGTGCTCGGTCTGTGCAAGCGGGCCGGATTGGCCGTCGCCGGACATGACAAGGTGTCCGAGTGGCTCGATTTCCGGAAAGTCGCCGTGCTGTTGCAGGCATCGGACGGCAGCCCGCAGGGACGGAACAAGTTGGCGGCGAGGGCCGCGAGCCTGCCCGTGGTCACAATTCTGACGCGCGAGGAATTGGGCTTGGCCCTCGGGCGTGAAAATGTGGTACATGCTGCCCTGTCGCCAGGCGGCTTGACCATATCCTTCCTTGTCGAGGCACAGCGGTTGTCCGGTTTCCGGTCGCCGATATCGTCGTTAGGCGCGTCCGTAGCGGAGTTGGCATGAGCGAAGTGAACGAACCCGAGGACAAGAAGCAGGCAGCGCGCGTCAATGCGCCGCCGGTGCGCCCTGTGGCCATCAAGAAGACGGTGGAAACAGGCCAGGTGCGCCAGAGCTTCAGTCACGGGCGGTCGAAGGCGGTTGCCGTCGAAGTTCGAAAGTCGCGATCCATTGCTCCGCCGCGTCCGCCGATCAAGGCCAATGAAGCCGCCGCGGCTGCTGCTGCGAAGCCCGTTGCAACTGCCCCTGCCCCTGCTCCAGCGGCAGCGGCGGCGCCTCCCGCGGCGCCCGCGACGCCGCGTCCAACCATCAAACCGGCTGTACCCGAGACGCCGCAAGCCGCCGCGCCCGCCCCAGCGCCCGCCGCGCCGGTGCCCGCCGCT
>JALHMN010000133.1 GCA_022844005.1 bacterium
GCTCATCCGCATCGGCCCGACTGCGCTCCTCGTGCTGCCGCCCGGCGCCGATCTCGACCTCGCCGGCCTGCCGCCGCGCCCGGTGCGCAGCGTCGAGGAGGTGCTGCAGGGCCGCCACCGCATCATCCGCCTCGGCCTCGATGCCGGCGCCGGCCTGGAACTGGCGCGTGAAGGGGCGGGGGCCTGGCGCCTCGGCTTCACCGCCGGCGCGGCCCCGGCACGCGCCACCGCCGCCTTCGGCACCGATGCCCGCTCGGTCCGGCTGGAGGGGTTGGGGGCAGGGGCCGAGGCGGTGCTGCTGCGGCTGCCCGAACTCGGGACCGTCGCCGTGGTGCTGGCCGACACCGCGGTGGGCCTGCCCGGATCCCGCTCCCCCTGGCTCGAGGTGCTGCCGACCGAGGTGGGGGCGCTCGTCCTCCCCCGCAGCGAAAGCGTGGTCATGGTGAAGGACGGTCCAGCGCTGGTGATTTCGGCGGTGGATCAGTCCCGGTGATCGCCGTCGATCACCGCCCGGGCGATCTCCGAACTGAACCCCCGCCGGCCGAGGGCCGCCATGTCTTTCAGGCGGAATTCCGCCCTTTTTTCCGCCCTGTAGGGGCCGAGCCGGCGCCTGCGGGCATAGTTTTCCGCCGCCTCCCGGTCGTCCGTCTCCGTCTCCAGGCTGGCGAGCGCTCCCTCGGCATCCTCAGCCGACACACCGCGGGCCGAAAGGTCTTGGCGGATCAAGGACTTGGCGGTGCCTCTGCGCTTCAGCGCCCGGCCCCTGATCTCGGCGAAACGCCGGTCGTCGACCAGCTGCCGCGCCGCCAGCCTGCCCACGATCTCGCCGATCCAGCCCTCCTCGACCATCCCGTGCCGGGCCAGAAAACGGCGCAGAACCGCCGTCAATCGGCCTTTCGAGGCTTCGTAGCGGCCGAGATAGTTCATCGCCTTGCGTTCGAGGGCGGCGCGGTCGGGCGGCTTCCGGGACATGGGTTCCATGCGGGATGATGACTGGCGCGCAGGCGTTAATGCGTCAGACTACCCGCCAAACAGAGGTGTCGTCATGCGGTTCCTGCTCGTATTCCTGGCTGTTTCCTGCGCTTTTCTACCGGCCCTCGCGCAGGAGACGCGGGATCAGCAGCGCTGCCGCGAGCTCCGCGCCCTCTATGATCGCTACGCCAATCGCGGCGAAGGCAACAGTTTCAACGGCAAGCTCGAGCGCGATATCGGCGTCGACCTCTGCCGCCGCGGCCAGCACGCGGCCGGCGCGGCGGAGCTGGAGAAGGCGGTCAAGATATTGAATCTGCAGTGAATATTTCGTCCCTTCGGTATGCGCTGCCGGTTGCCATCGGGTGCGCCACCCTGGCCGGCTGGGAGGCGCTGGTGCGCCTGCAGGAAATCCCGCCCTATATCCTGCCGGGGCCCCTCCTGATCGGGCAGACGCTCTTCTCCGACTGGCCGATCCTGGCGCCTAGCCTGTTGGTAACATTGAAGATTACCGCCATGGCGCTCCTCGTGGCGACGGTGGGCGGGGTGTTGCTCTCGGTCCTTTTCGCGCAGTCGCGCATCGTCGAACTGGCGCTTTTCCCCTATGCGGTGATCCTGCAGGTGACGCCCATCGTCGCCATCGCGCCGCTGATCCTGATCTATGTCGACGACACCACGGTGGCGCTTCTGATCTGCGCCTGGATCGTCGCCTTCTTTCCGATCTTGTCGAACACCACGCTCGGCCTCGTCTCCACAGACCGCAACCTGTTGGATCTGTTCCGTCTTTACGGCGCCAGCCGGTTCCGGACGCTCATCTGGCTGCGCTTCCCGAACGCCCTGCCGCTGTTCCTGGGGGGGCTCAGGATCGCCGGTGGCCTCAGCCTGATCGGCGCCGTGGTGGCGGAATTCGCCGCCGGTTCGGCCGGTGCCGGCTCGGGCCTTGCCTATCGCATTCTCGAGGCCGGCTACCGCCTCAACATCCCGCGCATGTACGCCGCGCTGGTGCTGATCGCGGTGGCGGGAATCCTGATCTTTCTGGCGCTCGCGGCGCTCAACCACCTCGCGCTCCGGCATTGGCACGACAGCGCCCGGGAGACGGAATAGGGCGTCACGCCGTCTCCGCGAACAACTCCCGTCCGATCAGCATGCGGCGGATCTCGCTGGTCCCTGCGCCGATCTCGTAAAGCTTGGCATCCCGCAGCAGGCGCCCGGTGGGGTAGTCGTTGATATAGCCGTTGCCGCCCAAGGTCTGGATCGCCTCCAGCGTCATCCAGGTCGCCTTTTCGGCGGCATAGAGGATGGCGGCGGCGGCGTCCTTCCGCGTCGTCCGCCCGGCGTCGCAGGCCTTGGCCACCGCATACACATAGGCGCGGGCGGCATTCATGATCGTGTACATGTCGGCGAGCTTGCCCTGCATCAGCTGGAACTCGCCGATCGCCTGCCCGAACTGCTTCCTCTCGTGGACATAGGGCACCACCACGTCCATGCAGGCGCGCATGATCCCGATCGGCCCGGCCGCCAGCACGGCGCGCTCGTAGTCGAGGCCGCTCATCAGCACGTTGACGCCACGACCCACCTCGCTCAACACGTTCTCTTCCGGCACCTCGCAGTCCTGGAAGATCAACTCGCAGGTGTTTGAACCGCGCATGCCGAGCTTGTCGAGCTTGGGGCCGGTGGAGAAGCCCTTGAATTCGCGTTCGATGATGAAGGCGGTGATGCCGCGCGGGCCGGCCTCCGGATCGGTCTTGGCATAGACCACCAGAGTATTGGCGTTCGGCCCGTTGGTGATCCACATCTTGGTGCCGTTCAGGATGTAGCGGTCGCCCTTCTTGTCGGCACGCAGCTTCATCGACACGACGTCGGAACCGGCTCCGGGTTCGCTCATCGCCAGAGAGCCGACATGCTCGCCCGAGATCAGCTTGGGCAGGTACCTGCGCTTCTGCGCGTCATTGCCGTTGCGGCGGATCTGGTTGATGCAGAGGTTGGAATGCGCACCGTAGGACAGGCCGATGGCGGCGGAGCCGCGGGAGAGCTCCTCCACTGCGATCACGTGTTCCAGATAGCCCATGCCGGCGCCGCCGTATTCGGGCTCCACCGTGATTCCATGCAGGCCGAGGTCTCCCAACTTCTTCCACATCGGCGCCGGGAAGTCGTTCGCCTTGTCCACTTCGGCGGCGATCGGCGCCACCTCGGCGGCGGTGAAGGAGGCCACCTGGTCGCGGAGCATGTCGGCGGTCTCGCCAAGGCCGAAGTCGAAATCGGGCATCTTGTTGGGAATCACGTCGTTGTCCTCCCGGGAACTTTCTCAAGGAAGATAAAGGCGATCGGTGCCCTCACGGCAAGCCAATCCTTGTTCTTCTCGGCGTGAAAGCCGTCTACTCTTTCGGTTGTGTAGAGTTGCAGCAGGAGCGGTTGGCTTTCATGCAGATTCGTCTGATCGCGGGTGCCGTCGGCGTGATGCTGGCGTCGGTGATTCTGGCCGGGTGCCAGCAAACAGCGGGCGGAGAGCGCGAGCGGCCGGCATCGGCCGAGCGGCGTGGGCCGAGCGAGGGACGCGCATTGGTCGATCGCGCCCAGCAGCAGGAGAAGGCCGGGAAGTACAAGGATGCCGAGCGCACGCTGCGCGAGGCGCTGGCGGTGGTCGAGCGGGACGCGGGTACCGACAGCGGTTCGGTCGCCGTACTGCTGGCATTGCTCTCGGATCAGAACGCCAATGTGGCGCGATTCCCCGAGGCGGAGCGCAATCTCGAGCGGGCATTGCGCCTGAGCGAACGCATCTATGGCCCCCAGCATCCAGAAGTCGCCGGGATCATTGCGCGACAGGTGCAGATCAACCTGCTGCTGGGCAGGGCGGCCGAGGCCGAGCCGCTCGCGCGCCGCAATGTCGATATCCTGCGGCGATCCTATGGACCGAAGCATCCTTTCGTTGCGCGCGCCAACCGTTTCGTGGCCGCGGCCCTGGGCGGCATGGATCGGCACGAGGAGGCGGAAAAGCTGCGCTTCGAGATACTGGACACGGTGCAGAACGCCTGGGGTACCGAGCATGTCGATACGGCACTCGCCCTTTCGGGCCTCGCCTGGACCTATGTCGATACCGGACGCGCCGGTGAAGGCCAGGATCTGGTGAAGCGCGCTGTCGCCATCGTGCGCAAGGTGGGACAGGTCGAAACGGGCGACCTCGCCTTTGCCCTTCTCGATCAGGCGAATGTCGAGATCGCCGCGGGGCTCTATGCCGATGCGAAGACGGCACTGGAAGAAGCACTGCCGCTGATGGTGCGAGCCGTCGGTGCCGAACATCCTCAGACCGGTCGGGTTCTCGTTTCCCTGGGCGAGGTGAATGCGCAACTCGGCACTTTCGAAGTTGCGCAGCGCATGCTCGACCAGGGCCTGCGCATGATCGAGGAAGCGCATACGCCCGGGCATCCGGAATATCTCGGTGCGCTGCTGCGAACCGCTGCCGCCTACCGGGCCGCCAATCGGGGCGGGGAGGCGGATGTCTTCTATGAACGTGCCGATGCGGTTCGCAAACAGCTGCGGCAGACCGGAACATCCATCTGAAGGTCGAAGCCGGATGCTCGCGAATATGAAGTGGCTGGCGGTTCTCTTCCTCTGCGCCTTCGCCACACTGGCGGACGCCGCCGCGGCCCAGAACGCCGATCAGCCGCGCGCGCTGCCCGCGGTGACCCGTGAACTGGAAATGCGGCTGTCAGGGCTCGGGATCGGAGCCAAGGGCCTCGACCCCGAGAAGGCCATCGCCGACTTGAGTGTGCTGCTTGCGGAAGCGGAGGGCAGGGACCGTCGCATGGAGCAATTGGTGATCCGTACCTTTCGTGCCGGACACCAGGGCCGCCTGCAGCGGTTCGCGGAGGCGATCAAGGATCTGGATGCGGCGATCGCCATCGACGCCGGCTACCCCTTTCCGTTGCAGCTGCGCGGGGTCTATCGCGCCGCGAACGGAGACAGGGAAGGCGGGATCGCGGACCTCGACAAGGCGCTGGCCCTGGCGCCGCAGTTCGTGCCGGCGCGGGTGGCGCGGTCCACCCTCCTCTCCGAAGCACGCCTCTATGTGCAGGCGTCGGAGGATCTCGCTGAACTGGTGCGGACGTTTCCACAGAACCGGGAGATGCGCTACCGCTACGCCCTCAGCCTCAGCCTCACCGGCCGGAAGGCGGAAGCGCTGGCGGAACTGGATCGTGCCGCCGACGGAATACCTGTCAGCCGGGAGTTGCTCCGCGAGCGCGCAATCGTTCTCGCCGGGTTGGCCCGCTTCGACGAGGCGTTGGCGGCGGCGGGGCAGGCAATCGAATTGGGCGACGATGACGGCGTTTCACACGCCGCGCGTGCGCGCGTGCAGTTCTGGCGCGGAGCCTTCGCGGAGGCCGAGAGCGACTCGGTCGTTGCCTTCGATCGCGGCCTGGCGAAGGGATTGCCTGGAGCGTATGTCGCTATCGTGCTGGAAGCCGCGCGGCTGCGTGCCGGGCGGTCCAACCCGGCCGATCTGGCGCGACGGCAGGAACTGGCATTCGCCCCTGAATGGTCCAATCACGTGGCGGCATTTCTTCGCCGGGCGATCACGGCGGAGCAACTGCTCGGCAAGGCGGTGGAGGAAACGTCGGGATTGACGCGGGACGAGCGCCTGAGCGAAGCGCAGTTCTACATCGGCCAAGCCCATCTCGGCCGCGGCGACAAGGCCGCTGCGCGGGTTGCCTTCCAGGCGGTGATCGCCCTCAACGTGACCTGGTTCTTCGAATACGGCTGGTCGCTCACCGAATTGGAACGTCTCGGTCAGATCTGAACGGCGGGCTGCGCTTCGGAATCCTGCGCATCCACCACCGCGACCGCGGTCATGTTGACGAGGCCGCGGACGGTGATCGCGGGCGTCACCACATGGGCGGCCGCGGCGAGACCGAGCAGCATCGGCCCGACGGAGAAGCCGTCGGCCACTTCCTTCGCCAGGTTGAAGGCGATGTTGGCGGCGTCGACCGTCGGCATGATCAGGAGGTTGGCAGCCCCGGTCAGAAGGGAATTGGGGAAGTTGGCTTCCCGGCGGCCCGCGTTCAGGGCGAGGTCGGCCTTCATCTCGCCCTCAATTTCCAGATTCGGCGCCAGCATGCGCAGGATGCGCAGCGCCTCGCGCATCTTCTCGGCCGAAGGCCTCGAGGAAGAACCGAAGCTCGAATGCGACACCAGCGCCACCTTCGGCGTCATGCCGAAGCGCTCGACCTCCGCCGCCGCCATGATGGTGATGTGAGCGATGGTCTCGGGATCGGGATCATCGTGGATGTGACTGTCGGCGATGAACAACGTGTGATTGGGCAATACCAGAAGCTGCATCGCCGCCAGATCGTAGGCGTCGTCTTTCAGCTTCAGGATATTGCGCAGGCGAACGAGGTGGTTGTCGAACTGGCCGGTGGTGCCGCAGATCATGGCGTCGGCGTCGCCGCGCTTCACCATCATCGCGGCGACGGCACTGGTTGACGTGCGCAACACCATGCGTGCCTGGTCCAGCAGCATGCCCTTGCGCTCGGTCAGCCGGTGAAAGTGCAGCGCATAGGCTTCCTGCTGGGGATAGTGGCGCGGATCGATCAGTTCCACGTCGCGTCCCTCGGTCAGCCGAACGCCCAGCTCGGCCATCCGCTTCCTGATGATGTCCGGCCGGCCGGCCAGGATCGGACGCCCCAGGCGCTCGTCGACCACGATCTGGGCGGCACGGATGACGCGCTCGTCTTCGCCTTCCGCATAGACGACGCGCTTCGGCACCGCCCGCGCGCGGTCGAAGACGGGTTTCATGACGAAGCCGGTGCGATAGACGAAGCGCGACAGATTCTGCCGGTAGGCTTCCATATCCGCGATCGGACGCGTCGCGACACCCGATTTCATGGCGGCTTCCGCCACCGCGGGGGCGATCTGCAGGATCAGGCGTGGATCGAACGGCTTCGGGATCAGGTATTCGGGGCCGAATGCGAAGGCGCCTTCGCCGCCATAGGCCTTGGCGACGATGTCCGAGCTTTCGGCCATCGCCAGATCGGCGATCGCGTCGACCGCGGCGCGCTTCATCTCGCCATTGATCTGGGTGGCGCCTACGTCCAGGGCGCCCCGGAACAGGAAGGGAAAACAGAGGACGTTGTTGACCTGGTTGGGGAAGTCCGACCGTCCGGTGGCGAT